>NZ_CP150660.1:1094407-1418376 GCF_038023995.1 Polaribacter atrinae | reverse complement strand
GGATATAGAGCGGAAGGTATTTTTCAAAACCAAGAAGATATTGATGCTTTAAATACAGCATCTTCAACAGGAATCTATCAAAAAGCAAATACATCACCAGGAGACTTAAGGTTTAAAGATTTAACTGGGCCCAATGGAGTACCTGATGGAATTATTACAAATTTAGATCAAGAAGTAATAGGGAATGCTCAAGCAGATTTCTTTGGTTCTATTTCATCTAATTTTAGATATAAAGGCTTTACTTTATCTACTTTCTTTACCTACTCTGTTGGTAACGATTTACAAGCGTTTAACCTTGCAAGAGATACCAATTTTTCAAGTACATATATTGGAGAGAATAAAGTAACTTCAGTATTAAATGCATGGACACCAGAAAATACAGGTAGTTCAATTCCAAGAATTGTTTACGGAGACCCTAATGATAATGATAGAATATCTAGTCATTATGTATATGATGCTTCTTACATTCGTCTAAAGAATGTTAATTTATCATATTCGTTTTCTAAAAGAGTGTTAGATAAATTTAAATATATTAAAAGTTTGTCTCTTCAGTTTTCTGCTCAAAATTTATGGACAGTTACAAGTTACCCTGGTGCAGACCCAGAAGCTTCTAATTTATATAATAATGATATTAGTTCAGGAAGAGATAATAACCGTTATCCATTAGCAAAAGTTTTTACAACTGGAGTTAGAATTGGATTTTAATAAAAAATACATAACATGAAAAAAATATATTATATACTAATTACAATCATATTTGTTACCACATCTTGTGAATTAACAGAGGTATTAGATAATGATCCGCCAAATAATTTAGTTCCAGAAAATGTGGTTAAAAACCAGACAGATCTAGAAGCGCTCCTTAATGGGGTTTATAGTACCATAGTTTCTAGAACAACATCTTATTATTATCATGAATTTGAAACAATGCCAAGTGCTTTAGTAGGAACAATGTCACAAAGTGGTTTTGGAGCTGCAAATGATGATATTAGAGACAATACTGTCGATTTTGAAAACACAGTCGTTAAAAATTATTGGAATATTGTTTATCAAGTAGTAAATCAGGCTAATAATGTTATTGAGCAAGCAAATATTTTATCTGAAGAAGAAATTTCGGAGGCCAATAGAGCAAAGGTTCTTGGTGAGGCTAAATTTTTGAGAGCAATGGCAAGTTTTGATATTCTTCGTTATTTTGGACAATATTGGGATGAATCAAGTATTTATGGTATTGTACTTAGAACATCCCCATCTAATTTTGTTACAAGATCTAAAGCTAGAAGTACCGTGTTAGAGTCTTATAGTCAGATCTATTCAGACTTAGAAGAAGCCATTGCAACTGCACCAGACTTTTCTGTTTCTTACAGAGCTTCAAAAACAGCGGCAAAAGCATTAAAAGCTAGAGTTTTACTTTATAATGGTAAGTACTCAGAAGCTGCTTCTGTTGCAGATATGGTAATTACAGAAAGTACTAGGTCTTTAGAACCAACGTTTGAAGAAGCATTTACGAAGGGCATAAGCTCTACAGAAATGATTTTAATGACCTATAGAGATGTTAATTCAGATATAGATCAGAATAACAGAAAGCGCTTCTATTCTGGTAGAGCAATTTCTACGGGGTGGTTTAAGACTTTAATAACAGGAGATCCAAGAGAAAGTTTTACGTATAGTGGCACAGCTATTAATAAAGTAAATCAAACTTCTACATTTAGACCAACGTATTATTTGCGTTTAGCAGAAATGTATTTGATAAAAGCAGAAGGATTGGCTAATAGTGGTGAATCTTTATTAAATAGTAAAGCGGCATTAGATATTATTAGAAATAGAGCCGGTACAGGAGATTCTCCTGCATCAACTATAGCAGCTTTAAAAGATGATATTTTTGAAGAATATGTAAAAGAATTAGCATATGAAAATGGTTCGGTTTGGGCTGCGTCCATTCGTTTTGATAAAATTATGTCTTTAAAATCTTCAGTAATATCTAGCAATCAATACATTTTACCAATTCCTGAGGAGGAAATTATAGGAAATGGAGAAGTTAATTTAGACGATCAAAATCCGGGGTACGAATAACCATTTATTTTACTTACATAGAAATAGGATAAGAAAAAATAATAGACCTATTTTTTAATACACATAATTAGAAAAACAGAAACAAATAATTTATTATGATTAAAAAAATAATATCAAATTTACTTTTATTGACCTTTATTTTTGCCTTTTCAGGAGAGGTAAAAGCCCAGTTTTGGAAAAAAAAGAAAAAAGAAGATTCTAAAGATACTGTAAAACCGAAATCTAAAAAAGGAGGCATACTAGCTTATGATAAAGTTGTTACTAAAGAACATAAAACAGATGAAGGTTTGTTTAAAGTACATCAAAAAGATGAAGAATATTTATTTGAAATAGAGGACTCTTTACTGAATAGAGAAGTGTTAATGGTAACAAGAATAGCTAAAACTGCAAGTGGTATTGGTTTTGGTGGAGGTAAAACAAACACGCAAGTATTAAGATGGCAAAAGCAAGGTAAAAAAATATTACTACGTGTTGTTTCTCATAATGTAGTTGCAGATTCTATTTTACCGGTACATGAGGCAGTTGTAAATTCTAATTTCGAACCTATTTTATTTGCATTTCCAATTAAAGCATTTAGCAAAGATTCTACCGCTACTGTTATAGATGCAACAGCTTTGTTTACAGAAGATGTTAAAACAATTGGTTTCCCTGTATCTCAAAGAAAGTTATATCAGATTACAAGGTTAGAGAAAGACCGTTCTTATATTCAAAGGTTGAATAGTTATCCTCTAAATATTGAGGTTAGACATGTAAAAACGTATACTGCTAATAAAGCGCCAGCAACAGCTTCAACCGTAGGTGCTATATCTGTAGAAATGAGTAATTCTATGGTTTTATTACCAAAAGAGCCTATGCGTAGAAGGTATTTTGATCAGAGAGTTGGTTGGTTTTCACGTGGACAAACAGACTATGGATTAAAAGCTCAAAAAAGTAAGAGAGTTACTTATTTAGATAGATGGAGATTGGAAGTAAAGGATGAAGATATCGAGAAATTTAAAAGAGGGGAGCTAGTAGAGCCGAAAAAGCAAATAGTTTATTATGTAGATAGAGCAACGCCAGAAGAGTGGGTTCCGTACATTAAACAAGGAATTGAGGACTGGCAAGTTGCTTTTGAAGCTGCAGGTTTTAAAAATGCAATTATAGCAAAAACTCCGCCAACAAAAGAAGAGGATCCAGATTGGAGTCCAGAAGATATTCGCTATTCTGTGGTAAGATATTTAGCTTCTCCTATTCCAAATGCAAATGGCCCTCATGTAAGTGATCCTCGATCTGGTGAAATTTTAGAATCAGATATAAATTGGTACCATAATGTAATGACATTATTACGTAATTGGTTTTTTATTCAGACTGCAGCAATTAACCCTGAAGCAAGAAGTACTTCTTTTAAAACAGAAACAATGGGGCGTTTAATTCGTTTTGTTTCTTCTCATGAAGTGGGACATACTTTAGGTTTGCCACATAATATGGGGAGTTCTGTTGCCTACCCTGTAGATTCGTTACGTTCTGCAACTTTTACAAAAAAATTTGGTACTGCTCCTTCAATTATGGATTATGCACGTTTTAACTATGTTGCACAGCCAGAAGATAAAGGGGTTGCGCTTATGCCAGAAATTGGTCCTTATGATAAATACTCTATTTCTTGGGGATATAGACCAATTTTAAACACAACAGCTAAAGGTGAAAAGGAAACATTAAATAAGTGGATTTTAAAGCATGCTGGTGATCCTGTATATCGCTTTGGAAGTCAGCAAGTTTTAAATAATTTAGATCCAAGTTCTCTAACAGAAGATTTAGGTGATGATGCTATGAAAGCGAGTTTATATGGTATTAAAAATTTAAAGAGAATAATGCCTAAGTTAAAGGAGTGGACAACAGAAGAAGGTGAAAATTATGATGAATTAGCAACCATGTACAAAGAATTAACAAGCCAATTTAACAGATATATTGGACATGTTTCTTCGAATATTGGAGGAGTTTATGAAAACTTTAAAACTGCAGAACAAGAAGGAGCTGTTTATACCTATGTAACTAAAGATAAGCAGAAAAGAGCAGTACAATTTCTAATAAATCAGGTTTTTACAACGCCAACTTGGTTGTTAGATACAGATATTTTAGATAAAATTCAATTTTCTGGATCTGATGTTAAAATTAGAGATTTACAAATTATTTCTTTTAATAGAGTAATGCGAACAGGTCGAATTGCTAGGTTATTAGAGAATGAAGCGTTAAACGGGGACAAAGCGTATACGTTTATGGATTTAATGACAGATTTTAGAAAAGGTATATTTACAGAGCTTTATTCTAGAAAATCGATAGATACCTACAGAAGAAACCTTCAAAGAACTTATATTATTAAATTAGCTTCTTTAATGGATGCTAAAAAACAAGGCTTTATAAATATTGGTATTTTAAAAGTTACAGCTGTTGATGCAGATATTTCTGATATTAAACCGGTAGTAAGAGGTGAGCTTAATAGAATAAAAAGAGATGCAAATAGAGCATTAAATAGTTCTATAAATACTATTTCTAAATACCATTTACGGGACTTGATAAAAAGGATTGATCTTATTTTAGACCCTAAATAGAAAGAAATTACTAAAAAACATCCTAAATTGAAGTTTAGGAAAGTATGATAAAAGAATCCTAAGTATTTAACTTGGGATTTTTTTTGTGATAAAATTCCCCATTTCCTCTCCCAAAACTTTATAAGTCAATTCAGATGGATGCACACCATCGCTAAAATAAATTTCGGAATTATTATTCGATAAAGAGTACTTTTTACTCCATTTTTCTAAGGTAATTACTTCATTGTAGTAAAAAACATTCTTTTTGTCTTTTGTTATAACTTGTAGTCTTTCTCCTAAAAGTTCGACCAAATTACCTATTACAAACTTTATTGGTTTTGTAAAGGCAGGAAATTCTTTTATAGGAGGCATGTTTGTAAAGAAAATTGGAGTATCAGGGAATTTGTTTTGTAATAAAGTGATAAGATTTTCTATTGAATTAGCCCATTTTTTAGGAGAATTTAAAGTAAAAGCATCATTGCCTCCCATTCCAACAACAATAATATCTGTAGTTGTTTCTTCTATTTTAGGAATAATTTTTTTACAAACTTGAGCTACCGTATAACCACTTCTAGCATATACACGCCAGTTTATATTGCTTTTTAAGTTGATAGAAAGTGTATTTGATAAAGATCCTGTAAATCCGTTTTTATGATAATATACACCAACTCCTGCAATAGTACTTTCTCCAATTGAAAGTATATTTAAAGTTTTATTAAAAGGACCATTTGTAGATCCTTTTGGTTCTTTAGCTTCTGGAAGTTTTGGTACCTTTTTTCTGATGTTTTTTCCTTGGAAGTATATAAAAGGTAATAAAGGTACTGATGCAATTATACTTAAAAAATACTTTACTTTATTCTTTATCCTTTTTTGCATCATTCATTTTTTTAATGATTGCTTTTAAACGTTCTTTATTTAATTGCTTTTCTAGTTTCACCTTATTAATTTTCTGATTCATTAATTTAGTGTGTTTTGCTTTGTTAACGGAATTTTTAGCTTTTCCTTTCCCTTTTTTTGGCATCTTGTAAAGTTATAAAGTGTGTTATTTTCGGCGGAATAGCCACCAATTCATATCTCTAGTTAATTTAAAACCTAATTTCTCATAAAGAGGAATTGCAGCATTACCTTTATTGGTGTGCAAGATAGGAAGTTTTTTTTCTTTTAGAATTTCTTTAGTTGTGTGGTAGATGAGTTGTTTGGCAAAACCTTTTCTTGTGTAATCTGGGTGAGTAACTACAGAACTAATTTCAATAAAATCATCAGTTTGCATTCTTTGGCCTGTGATTGCAACTAGTTTATTATCTTTAAAGATACCAAAGAATTTTCCCATTTCAAAACCTTTCTTTTGATAAAAACCAGGCATCACCAACCAAATTAAATTATAGACTTCATCGATGTATTCGTTCGTTAATAAAACAATATTTTCTGTAATATCTATATCTATCAGATTGTTTAAAACCATTTGGCATCCATTAATTTTCTTCTCAAGAATTACATAGTTGTCATCTATTTTTGGAATACCATTTTCAGAAACTAAAAAGAATTTTTCGACAATTTTAGAATGTTCAGTTAAAGCAATAGGTGTTTTTTCGGAATCAAAAAAAGCTCCAAAAGAGCAAGTATTAGGCTGATAAAATTGTACGCCATCATACTTTAATAAAGAGGTGTTATGGGTTTCATTTAATGAGTACCAAACAGGGTTTTTAAGTTTTTGTTCTAAGGTGGTCATCAGAAATAATTATATTAAAAAAGCTCACATATTGCGAGCTTATTTTTCTTGCAATTAAAATTGTATTATAATTCTTTTTTAAACAGTTTAGCGTTACCTGTAAACTGACTTAAAATTATTTGGGCATCACCATATACTTCTGTTTTACTTTTATCCGATGCTTCTATTGTAATGTTTTCTGAAGCATTTACAATAATAGCAGCTGAGTCTTTTATAGTACTTGTACAAGTTATAACACTTAATTTTGCACCCTTTAATTCTGATGATTCTAATGTAATTGCATTAAATAGATTTGCAGTTCCTTCAATATTTAAACCAGAATTACCAATCATTCTAGTGTTTAAGTTTTCTGTTTTAATGATCATATCTACCTTACAAGATTCGCTTAAATCTAGATCAACATCTTTACTGTCTATATTTAATTTGCTTTTAGATCTTAATTGAATGCGAGATTTATTACTATTTAACAGCTTAAAATTATCAGATTTTATTGCTAAATCAGCTATTCCGTAATCATTTATTTTAAGTAACAAAGAGGTGGTTTTTATGGTACCTATAGATTCTATTTCGGCATCGTCATTTAATATGATTTCTTTTAATGCATTTTTATAATTTACAGCAATGTTTAATTTTTTTGCTTTTAATTTTTTATCAGTTGCTATTGTTAAGATAGAGTCTGTAACGTTAAAACTGATATATTCGTGTAGATTTTTATCTGTTTCTATGTCTATTGATGATGAAATATTAGAGACTACCAACTCAACTTTAAAATCATTATTTACCACCACGGTGTGGAAAGGAGGTAAAGCTGTTTTTACGTTTGATATTAGTTTATTTCCTTTTATTTTTTCTTGACTAAAGGTTGTATTAAATATTACCAATACTAATACGAATAATAATGTAGTTTTTTGTTTCATAATTCTTCTTTTTATAAAAACTAAAAACCATTTCAAAAAGATATTGAAATGGTTTTTATTGTAATATTTAAGGTAAACCTTAAGCTAACATTGTAACCGGGTTTTCTATAAATGTTTTTAATGTTTGTAAAAATTGAGCTCCAACAGCACCATCTACAGTTCTGTGATCTGATGTTAAAGTTAAATTCATTGTATTGCCAACAACAATTTGTCCGTCTCTTACAACTGGTTTTTGTACAATTGCTCCAACAGATAAAATAGCTGAGTTAGGTTGGTTTATAATAGAGTTAAAGCTACCAATACCAAACATACCTAAGTTAGAAACAGTAAAAGTACTTCCTTGCATTTCTGCAGGAGTTAATTTCTTATTTCTAGCTTTACCTGCTAAATCTCTTACACCAGCACCAATTTGAGTTAAACTTAAACCGTCTGTATGTTTAATTACCGGTACTAATAAACCATCATCTACCGCTACCGCTACACCTACGTGTATGTGACTGTGGTAAATTGTATTTGCTTCTGACCAAGAAGTATTTACTTGTGGATGTTTTTTTAATGCCATTGCACATGCCTTAACTACCATATCGTTAAAAGATACTTTAGTGTCTGGTATTGCATTTATTATTTTTCTAGAAGCCATTGCGTTGTCCATATCAACTTCAATATTTAAACTGAAATCAGGAGCAGAGAATTTAGAGTTACCTAAAGACTTAGCAATTGCTTTACGCATTTGAGAATTCTTAACTTCTTCTGAGTTTTCTACACTAGCAGCAGCTACATTTGCAGCAGCAGGAGCAGCCTCTACTTTAGCAGCAGGAGTATAGTTTTCTATATCTTTTTTAATGATTCTTCCGTTTTCACCAGAACCACTAACATCTGCTAAATTAATTCCTTTATCAGAAGCAATCTTCTTAGCTAAAGGAGATGCAAAAATACGACCGTTAGAAGTATTTGAAGTAGCAACAGGCCCAGCTTCTTCTACTTTAGCAGCAGGTTTTGTTGCAGCCTTTTCTGGAGCTTTAGCAGCAGGAGCAGGTGTGTTTTCAGCAGGAGCTGATGCAGCGCCACCGTTAGCAACCAATGCAGAAACATCTGTTCCGGCAGGCCCAATAATAGTTAATAAACTATCTACAGGTGCAGTTTCTCCTTCTTGTACACCAATGTATAAGATGGTTCCTTCGTAGAAACATTCAAATTCCATTGTTGCTTTATCTGTTTCAATTTCAGCAAGCATATCACCTTCAGAAACTTCATCTCCAACTGTCTTTAACCATGTTGCCACAGTACCGTCAGTCATTGTATCACTTAAACGAGGCATTGTAATTACTTGAACACCTTCTGGAATAGCAACACTATCTGCAGTATCTGCCTTAGTTGTTGTTTCTTCTTTTACTTCTTCGGTAGCAGCTTCTTCCTTTGCAGGTTCAGAGCTTTCACCGTTTATAATTGCAGAAATGTCTTCTCCTTCTTCACCAATAATAGCTAATAAAACATCAACAGGAGAAGTTTCTCCTTCTTGAATACCAATGTATAAAAGAGTTCCTTCGTAGAAAGACTCAAATTCCATTGTTGCTTTGTCAGTTTCTATTTCAGCTAAAATATCTCCTTCTTCAATTTTATCTCCAACATTTTTTAACCATTTTGCCACAACACCTTCTTCCATGGTGTCACTTAGTCTGGGCATATTTATAATTGTAGCCATATCTTAACTTATAAAAGGATAATCTTCTTGTTCATAAACCATATCGTACATTTGTTGAGTTTCTGGATAAGGAGAGTCTTCTGCGAATTTTTCACATTCTTTAACCATTACCTTAACTTCTTTGTCAACAACAGCCAATTCTTCTGCAGTAGCATAGCCTTGCTCTAAAATAATATTTTTTACTTGCGTAATAGGATCTATTTTTTTGTATTCTTCTACTTCGTCTTTCGTTCTGTAGTGTTGTGCATCAGACATTGAGTGACCTCTATATCTGTATGTTTTCATTTCTAAGAAAGTTGGTCCGTCACCACGTCTTGCTCTATCTAAAGCTTCGTCTATAGCTTCTGCAACTTTAATAGGGTTCATAGCATCAACTGGTCCACAAGGCATTTCATATCCTAAACCAAGTTTCCAAATATCTGTATGGTTTGCAGTTCTTTCTACAGAAGTACCCATTGCATAACCGTTATTTTCACAAATAAAAATTACAGGTAATTTCCATAACATAGCTAAATTAAAAGCTTCATGTAAAGAACCTTGTCTTGCAGCACCATCTCCAAAACATGTTAATGTTACACCACCAGTATTATTGTATTTATCACCAAAAGCAAGACCTGCACCTAAAGGAATTTGACCTCCAACGATACCATGACCTCCATAAAAACGGAATTCTTTTGAAAAAATATGCATAGAACCACCCATTCCTTTAGAAGTTCCAGTTGCCTTTCCATATAATTCTGCCATTACACGTTTAGGATCTTCTCCCATACCAATTGGTTGTACGTGGTTTCTATAAGCCGTAATCATTTTGTCTTTAGATAAGTCCATTGCATGCAATGCACCTGCTAAAATTGCTTCTTGTCCATTGTATAAGTGCAAGAAACCTCTAACTTTTTGTTGAATGTAAACAGAGGCAAGTTTGTCTTCGAACTTACGCCAAAAAAGCATGTCTTTGTACCAATCTAAATAGGTTTGTTTGGTGATTTTTTTCATTTTTAGTGATATTGTTTGTTTTAAGACTATTAAAATTTACTCTTTTAATAACCAGTCACAAAAATAACTGTTTTTGATAGAATAAAAAAACTAGATTAGTTTAAAATATAACAAAATATTTTAAGAGGATTATTTGTCTTTAGCTATTACTATCGTGGCTTTAGCACCAGTTGCTAAATTCCACTCATTAGAAGAGAGTAGTGTACCTTCATCATTATAGACCTTAAAAGCAGCTGTATTTGGTCCGGATGAACCTTGATTTAGCGCTTTAAAAGCAATTTTATTAATTCCAATTTCTAAAGGGATGTTAAACTTTTGATAACTTCGCTTAAGCGTTATGTTGTGAATTACAGGGATATCATTTACAAGTATAGTAACTACATCTCCGTCTGGGTATTGAAAATCTCTACATATAATGTTAACGCTTTTAGAATCTGTTCTAAAACTACCTAAATCTTGGTCTATTACAGGATAAAGATATTGTCCGTTTATTTTTTTAAATGCTTTTAAAAAAGTCTCTTCTCTTTGCTTTTCTATGGTTAAAATGCCTTTATTATTCAGGTCATTTTCTTCTTTTTGTTTTTTTAATTTATCATTTTCTTTATCAAAAGCATTTTTAAAACCATCGTTTCCTTCTAATTCTAGTGCATTTGGCTTTGTTACTTCTTTAGAATTATTTAAAACAAGGCCTTTTGTTTTGCCTTTTTCTTGGGTTCCTGAATTAGAATCTAACTGTGCAGATAGTTGTAAAACAGAGAATAATGAAATTGTGAAAAAAAGAAGGGAATTAATTTTTGTTTTCATTTTATATAATACTTTCAAGAAATTATGCAAATATAATGCCGATTCTTAGTGAAGTTGTTTCTATTTTGTTAAAACTGATTATTCTATAGGGAAATTAAAGTAGGTAGTAGGGTAAGGTTCATTTCTTAAAGTAAAATGCCACCATTCGTTTTTATAAGGTCTAAAATTATTTTGTGTCATTATATTACGGAGTAACAACCTGTTTTTTTGTTGTTCTTTGCTGATGTTTTTAGGTATGTAATGAGATTGTATCCCAAAAAAATCATATGAGCTTCCCATATCTAATTCTTTACCTGTTTTAGTACTTACAATGGTTAAGTCAACAGTACTTCCTCTAGAGTGCCCAGATCTAGATGCAATATATCCTCTTTTAAATAATTGAGATTTTGGTACACTTGGGTAATATTGTTTTTTCATTAAAGTATCTTCCAAAATTTTTGCCCAACGTACAAAATGGTTCACTGCTTGTTGAGGCCTATATGCATCAAATATTTTTAGGCTCAAACCTTCTTTTAGTAAACTTTCTTGTACTTTAACTAAAGCATTAGCAGATGCTTGGGTAACTATAATACAGTTTTTGTGATACCCATCAATCGGTTTTCCTATAAAGTTATTGTTACTGAAATAGCGTAATTCTTTTTGAATTGTTTTATCAACATCAGATAAATATACAAAACCATCAGGAAGATTTTGTCCGAAAGAAAAAAGAGTAATAAAGAATATAAAAAAGGAAAGTGTTTTTTTCATGAAGTAAAAATAAATAAAAATACATTAGTAAACTTTTAGAATGATGGTATATCAGAAAATAAAATGATTCAAATCTATAGTGATTAAAAAAAAGTCTAATTTTGTTTTAAATAAATCATTTAAATGAATCAAACGACAAATACAATTTTAATGATTCGTCCTGCTAATTTTAGGATGAATGAGCAAACTGCTGTTAATAATTACTATCAACATAATATTGATGATGCATTGCCAGCTACTATTAACGTAAAAGCACAGAATGAGTTTGATGCTTTTGTAGAGAAATTGCGCAGTTTTGGTATTCATATAATTGTTGTTTCTGATGCAAAGGAAACGGATACACCAGATGCAGTTTTTCCTAATAATTGGATTTCTTTTCATAAAGATGGTACTGTTGCTATTTACCCCATGTTTGCAGAGAATAGACGATTAGAAAGACGTGAGGATATTTTAGAACAAATAGAGAAAGAAGGTTTTTTAATAGAGAATATTGTAGATTATACTTCTGCAGAAGAAGAGGGCGTTTTTTTAGAAGGAACAGGTAGTATCTGTTTAGATAGAGGTAATAATAAGGCATATTGCGCACTTTCCCCTAGGGCAGATGAAGAGTTGTTTATAGAGTTTTGTGAAGACTTTGAATACACACCAGTAGTTTTTACGGCAAATCAAACAGTAAATGGTAAAAGAGAAGCAATTTATCATACCAATGTTATGATGTGTGTTGGAAAAACTTTGGCTATAGTGTGTTTGGCTTCTATTGATGATAAGGCAGAGCGTAAAAATCTATTGAAGCATTTAAAAGAAGATGGTAAAAAAGTAATTGATATTACAGAGGAACAAGTTAACAGTTTTGCAGGGAATATGTTAGAGGTTCTTGGTAAAGATAATGAGCATTTCTTAGTAATGAGTCAGGCTGCTTTTAATTGTTTAACACAATCTCAAAAAGCACAAATAAACAATCATTGTAAAATTATTTCTAGTCCATTAGATACTATTGAATTTTGTGGAGGAGGAAGTGCACGTTGCATGATGGCTGAAGTTTTCTTGCCTAAAAAATAAAGTTAGCAAATAATTAAGCACAAAAATACTAGGCAAACGCAAGGTTGGTAAAGGAATTGTAAAAATCTTCTTTTCAAAACTTTGCGTTTGTTTCATCTTATAAAAAAAAAACTATTTAAATTTCTCCATGCATTTACTTCTTCTTGCTATTGCTCCTGCAACTATTATTATACTATATATTTATTTTAAAGACAAGTTTGAAAAAGAACCAATTCCTTTTTTATTTAAAAATTTTCTTTTAGGTGCAACTGCAAGTGTATTGATTACCGTAATTCTTGGTGGTTTTGCAGCTAGATTTCTGCCTGTTACAGAAGCAAACAATATATTTCAGCAGTTTATAAAGGCATTTATAGTGGTTGCTTTGGTAGAAGAGTTTTCTAAATATGTAATTGTAAAATATTATGCGCAAAGAAATAAAGAATACAATGAGCCTTTTGATGGAATTGTATATGCTGTAATGGTTTCTATGGGATTTGCAACTTTAGAAAATGTTTTGTATGTTTTTCAACATGGAGTTTCAACAGGAATATTAAGAGCTTTTACAGCGGTTCCTGCACATGCTACATTTGCCATTTTAATGGGGTACTTTATGGGAAAAGCTAAGTTTTCTAAAAATAGAATTGTTTTAAATTTAACAGGTTTGTTTTTTGCAACGCTGTTTCATGGTGCATATGACTTTTTTCTGTTTATCAACTTTATTCCAGGGATTTCCGTGGGAGCCTTTATTTCTTTAATTATTGGAATTGTACTTTCTAAAAAGGCGATAAAAAGACATCAAAATAGTTCTGTGTTTAAGATATAAAAAAATAAGCCCGAAGTTTAACTTCGGGCTTGTTTTAAAATGTTATTTGTTTTAAAATGATCTTTAAAAAACCATTTTACACGTTGTTTTATTTCTCTAAAACTTCATCAATTACAACTCCGTTTGTTCCGTTTGGAGATTCTATACTTAATAAGTTAGCAATTGTTGGTGCTATATCTGTAATGTTATATCTTTTTGAAGATGAACCTTGCTTTATACCATTTCCATAGAAAATAATTGGTACATGTGTGTCATAAGAATATCCAGATCCATGGCTAGTACCAGTTCTTCCGCCAGTTAAAGTAGCTGGATTAGGAATCATTAAAACATCTCCAGATAATTTTTGATTATAACCTTTCTGAAGCGAACTTAATATTCCTGAAGAAAAATGTGTTGTTTGTAAAGTTCTTGCGGTTACAGCTTTATATATTCCATCAAAATTAAGGACTTCGTCAGCTAGTTTTTGAGCTACAGTGTTTACTTCTAAACCTAAAGACTCTATTGTATCTTTATCTAAAAATATTTGATAATTAGAAACGTTTTCAATTAAATCTACAGAATTAAAATACTTTTTAGTCGTTTCTAAAATAAATTCTTTAAACTTTGTCATCTCTAAATAATGAGCAGGTATTTTTAAAGACTGTAAATAAGCAGGTACATGCACTGCAGCGTGATCTGCAGTTAAAAATAAGGTATAATTATCTTTTCCTACTTGTTGATCTAAAAATTGAAATAAATCTGCTAAATCTTTATCTAAACGTAAATAAGTGTCTTCTGTTTCTATGGCAGAAACGCCGTATTTATGACCAATATAATCTGTAGAAGAATAACTAACCGCTAAAAAGTCTGTGTATTCACTTTTACCTAAATTTTCACCAATAATTGCAGCTTTAGCAAAATCTGTTGTATAAGTATTACCAGCTGGTACTGTTTTTATTAAGTCGAAATTACCATTTTTAGAACGTAAGGCTTTTAAATCTTTTGGAAAAGTTGGTGTTTTTTGTCCTTTTAATTTTCCTTCAAAAATATTATTATCGGCTCTACTACTTGTATATGTTTTTATATCATAAAGTGTTTCCCAAGGTGCGTTAAGATATTCATCAGCTTTATTATTGCTGTTAAACTCTTTTACCCATTTAGGGAGTTCATTCATATAAAATGTGCTTGTAATCCAAGTATTAAAATTACCTCCATCATACCAATATGCAGCATTTGCTGTGTGACCAGCAGGTAAAATTGCAGATCTATCTTTAATAGAAACTCCAATGGTTTTACCAAGCATATTTTGAGCCAAATGTAATTGGTCTGTTACGGTTGATGTAAAAAGTCTTTTTGGTGATTTCTGCCCATATTTACCATTGTTACCAACAGTTTTATAGTTGTTGTCATCTACACAGTAAATAGATTCTTTTTGGTATTTGTCATACCAATTGTTAGAGATAATTCCGTGTTCACTAGGTGTAGTCCCTGTGTAAATAGAGGTATGGCCAACTGCAGTGTAAGTTGGTATGTAATTATAATGAGCATTTTCTAAAGAAAAGCCATTTTGTAAAATTCTATTAAATCCATCTTTTCCGTATCTGTCAGAATATTTAGTTAAATAATCATATCTCATTTGGTCAATAACAATACCAACCACCAATTTAGGTTTTTCATTTTGTGCTGTTAGTTTGCTATTTCCTAAAAAAATAAATAAGCAGATAAAACTAAAAAGTAATTTGAATTTCATAAGTACATGTATATATTAATAAGTCAAAAGTAATTATTTTGTTTTGATTTTGCCAATTTAACTTAGTATTAATGATAATTTAATACTTTAGCATAAAATTAAAATGAATGGGTTGCCTAGAACATATTGGTAAATATTTTATGATGTTAGGGCGTGTTTTTAAAAAACCGCAAAAAAGAAAAGTTTTTTATGAAGCTTTGATAAAAGAAATAGATGAATTAGGTCTAAAATCTTTAGGGATTATTATGTTTATTTCCTTTTTTATTGGAGGTGTCATTGCGTTACAAACGGCTTTAAATTTAGACAACCCTTTTATTCCGAAATCTTTAATAGGTTTTGCTGCAAAGCGTTCTATTATTTTAGAGTTTGCACCAACTTTTTGTTCAATTATTTTAGCAGGTAAAGTAGGTTCTTATATAACATCTAGTATAGGTACAATGCGTGTTACAGAACAAATTGATGCATTAGAAGTAATGGGGATAAATGCTTTAAGCCATTTAGTATTGCCTAAAGTTCTAGCAACTGTTTTCTTTTATCCTTTTTTAATATCATTAGGAATGTTTTTAGGAATTTTAGGAGGATGGGTTACTGGTGTTTTATCTGGTCTTTTTTCTGGAGCAGATTATATAGAAGGTATTCAAACAGATTTTGATCCTTTTTTATTATCATATGCAATTATTAAAACGTTAGTTTTTGCATTTTTAATTTCTACAGTACCTTCTTATCATGGTTATTATGTTAAAGGAGGCTCTATAGCAGTGGGTAAAGCAAGTACTCAGGCTGTAGTTTGGACGACTATTTTAATTGTAATAGCGAACTATTTTTTAACTCAAATGCTTTTAACCTAAAATATGATTGAAGTAGATAATTTACACAAAGGTTTTGGAGAGGTAAAAGTATTAAAAGGTATAACAGCCACTTTTCTTCCGGGAGAAACCAGTTTAATAATTGGAGAAAGTGGTTCTGGTAAAACGGTTTTTATTAAATCTTTAATAGGTTTGCATACACCAGAAGAAGGAACTATTTCTTTTGATGGTAGAATAAATACCAAATTTACAGAAAATGAAAAGCAGCAATGGAGGCAAGAAATTGGTATGGTTTTTCAAGGAAGTGCATTATTCGATTCTCAAACGGTAGAAGAGAATGTAATGTTTCCATTAAAAATGTTTACAGATCAATCGCAAGCAGAAATGCTAGAGCGCGTAAATTTTGTTTTAAATAGAGTTAATCTAGAAAATTCTAATAAAAAGTTACCAGCAGAACTATCTGGAGGTATGCAGAAAAGAGTTGCTATTGCTAGAGCAATTGTTATGAACCCTAAATACCTTTTTTGTGATGAACCAAACTCTGGTTTAGATCCAAGAACTGCAATTGTAATTGATAATTTAATTCAAGAAATTACAGATGAATATAAAATTACAACCGTAATTAATACACATGATATGAATTCTGTCATGGAAATTGGAGAAAAAATAATTTTTTTAAAAGAAGGTCAAAAAGCTTGGGAAGGTACCAGTGAAGATATATTTAAAACTGATAATGAAGCAGTTGTAGACTTTGTGTATTCTTCTAATTTATTTAAGAAAGTAAGAGAAGCATATTTAAATGAAAAAAAATATAAATAGATTTGTTTTATCTAAAATAAAGTATATCTTTGCAGCCGCTTAAAAGCAAATATATTGACCTGGTAGCTCAGTTGGTAGAGCATCTCCCTTTTAAGGAGAGGGTCCTGGGTTCGAGCCCCAGCCCGGTCACAAAAAATTAGAAAACTTCATAGAAATGTGAAGTTTTTTATTCAAGTAATTGAAAAGAGAAAGTCGTTTCTCTAATTAGTAAAAATATCTTTTTAGTCATTAAGATAAAAATAAATGACCTGGTAGCTCAGTTGGTAGAGCATCTCCCTTTTAAGGAGAGGGTCCTGGGTTCGAGCCCCAGCCCGGTCACATTAGATTAAAAGCTTCACAGAAATGTGAAGCTTTTTTTATGCAAAAAAATATTATAATCAGTTTTATTGTCAATTTTAAATTTTTGTATCTTTCCAACAATAATTGAAACTTAAATTTGATGGAAGAAAATAAGGGAGCTGAGGAAAATGTAGATCAATCTAAGCAGGGAATGAAGGATGAAGCTAGAGGGTTGCTCTTTAGTATAAGAAAATATTTAACCGAACTTTTAGATTTTAGACATGATACAGATCATGAAGCTACCATGGAGGCTATTAAAGCAGATATACCTTTTAAAGGTGCTACTGCTTGGATTCTTATTTTTGCGGTCTTTGTGGCTTCTATAGGGTTAAATGCTAATTCTACTGCAGTTGTTATTGGAGCCATGTTAATATCTCCTTTAATGGGGCCTATTTTGGGTATAGGAAGCGCATTTGCTATTAATGATATCGAGGTGTTTAAAAAATCATTAGTCAGTTTGGCAACAATGATTACCTTAAGTTTGCTTGCATCATTTGTTTTTTTCTATTTCTTTCCTTTAAGTGAAGATACATCCGAATTATTAGGAAGAACAAGACCTGATATTAGAGATGTATTAATTGCCTTTTTTGGTGGTTTGGCTTTAATGGTTGCAAGAACAAAAAAGGGAACAGTAGCTTCTGTTATTTTTGGAGTTGCTATTGCTACCGCATTAATGCCGCCCTTGTGTACTGCAGGGTTTGGTTTAGCAAAAGGTTTTTCTGGAGATCCTGTTGGTTTTACTTATGCATTAGGAGCCATGTATTTATTTACAATTAATACTATTTTTATTGCTTTAGCAACATTTATCGTATTAAAGCTGTTAAGTTTTCCAATGCATAAATATGCAAATGCAGCAAGAAGAAAACGTTATGCTACTATTGCAACGGTAGTAGGTATTGCTGTTATGATTCCTGCTGTTTATACTTTTTTACACGCTTTAGAAGAAAGTAGGGTAAATGCACAGTTAAAAACTTTTGTTAAAAATGAAGTAATGACTATTGAGAACTATCAATTAATTGATAAAGATTACGATGTTGATACAAAGGTTTTAAAACTTAATTTTTTTAATGAAGTAACTGCTGTCGAAAAAAATATGTTAGAAAGTAGCTTGATTAATGATCCAAGATATGATCGTTTAAAGGAAGTGAAAATTAGCATTAAAGGTAGTGATACTAAAAGTTTTGAATTAATAACAACAGCTTATAAGGAGAAGAGAGAAGAATTAAATGAGAGTAAGAGATTAATACAAGAACTTCAAGACAAGATTACTGAGTTAGAAGGTATTATTTCTGGTTTAAATATAAGAATTGAAAATGATGCGCTTCATAATAATAAAAAAGCAATTGCCTTTAGTAGAATTTCCAAAGAGGCTAAAATTTTATATAATGAAATTGAAGAAATAGGGTTTTCTAAAGTTTTATTTTCAAAAGATTTTATTAATATAGATACAATTCCTACGGCAACGGTTAAATGGAATTTAAAGGTGTCAGATACTATTATTCGTGTAAAAGAAGGACAATTACGTACTTGGTTACAAAAAGAAATGGAATTAGATACGTTATTTATTAAAAGAGAAAAGTAAATTGAAAGCGGCTGTCTAAAAAGTTTTAAATCTTGTTATACACTGAACTCGTTTTAGTATCTGGATTCTTTGAAATAAATTCAGATTGAAAAAGCTTTTTAGACAGCTTCGATTATCATTATTAATTAAAACAAATTATTATTTAGTAGGAATTAGTAAGGTAAATAAACGCTAGCCGTTTTTATAAAATTCTATTTCTACATTCTGATTGAATAGGTATACTTTTTTATTACTCATGTTCATGCATTCGAAACGAGTTCTACGTTTGTTACCTCTTTTGTAGATGGTGTTTTTAAATACAAATAAACTACCAAAAGGAATATCAAAAATAAAATGCTTGCCAGTTTCTGCAGTATTTCCTCTTAGAGCTAAAGATAAGTCTGCATCTGCATCTGTACTTGCTTTTGGGTTTTTAAAATACCTTGCTAAAAACGGTAGCATTTCCATAGGATAAATTTCTGGACTTAAAAAAGGCAGCATTAAATGCTGAAAAACCATTTTCCATTCCTTTCCATGTGGTTGTACTCTTCCAAATTTTTGATGCGTAACATGATGTGCAATTTCATGAACTAGAGTTAGTAAAAACTGATATTTATTAAGGTTGTTATTAACTGTAATTTGAAACCTTCCGTCTTGTAACTGCCTAAAATCACCGTGTTTTGTTTCTCTTTGATTTACAATTTTTAGGGTAAAAGAATGCTCGCTTATTAGAAATTCGATAAACGGAATTGCTTTTAAAGGAACGTAATTTTGATAATCTGAACTCAATTTATAAACTTTTACGGGTTTGTAGATGAGACTTGTAATACTTTTCCATTATAATATTTATTCCCTGTTAAAGAGAAGTCAAATATATAATTAGCCATTTCTGTGGCAGATGTAGGTGCTTCATATCCTGGAAAAGCTTCTTCTAACATTTCTGTCTGTACAGCTCCTAAAGCCAAAACATTAAATGATATTTGCTGTTCTTTGTATTCTTCTGCTAATAATTCTGATAAAGTAATTACTGCGCCTTTGGCGGATGAATATGCTGCTAAACCAGGGAATTTTAAGCTTCCTTGAATTCCTCCCATAGAACTAATCGTTACCACATGACTTCCCTTTTGTAGAAACGGAATCATTAATTTAGTGATTTCAGCAACGGCAAAAACATTCACTTTATAGACTTCTAAGAAATCATCCGAAGATAAATCTGTGAATGGTTTGTTGATTAATTTACCTGCATTATTGATTAAAATATCAACTTGTTGCCAGTTATTTTTAATATAATCTGTCACTTTTTCTAAATCTGAATTCACAGATAAATCAACAGAAATTAAAGTAATATTTTTATGATTAAACTCTGATAGCGGTTTTGTGTTTCTAGATAACGCTAAAACTTGATGTCCGTTTTCTGCAAATTGTTTAGCTAGCTCAAAACCAATTCCTCTGCTTGTTCCGGTAATAACTACATTTTTCATTTGTAAAAGTTTAAAGAAGTAATTTACTTAAAATTATTAGGATAAAATTCTGAGAAAAGACGTTAATCTTCTTTTTCAAAAATAACATGTTGGTAGGCACCAATATCAGGATTTGTACTTCTGTCAATGCCTAAAATATCTGTAGTGAAAGAGGTTGCTTTTGCTTTATTAATTGCATCAGACTCTTCTCCAATTATAAAATCACTATTTTGAGTATTTCTAAAGTGAACGTTTCCGTTTATAATATTGTCTTGGTAAAAAGAACTTGTAAAATCTAGTTCTGCATTGTCTTTATAAGAATCATTATTATCTGTAAATTTAATTAGAGAATTGCTAATGTTATAGTTAAAAGTACCGCCTCCATCAACTTTATCTAAGATAAATTCTATGTTGTTATTTCCATCAAAAATACAATTGGTAAAATTAGCAGCATGTAGGTTTCTTGTCTCAATAACTTCTTGTCCAATTTCATTGGTGTATGCAAAGAAATTGTTGACTAAAACAGCAGGTAACTGACGTAGTCCATTGTTCCAATAGTTTGCAAAAGTAGAATGTGTAAAATTATACGTACCTCCAATAGTTGCCGCTAAAGAAACTTGACCTGCAGCACCAATAACTACATTGTTGCCTTCAATATTTGTTTCTCTACCTAAAATTCCATAACTAGAATGGTTGTAAATTTCTGTGTTTTGTAATTTTAAAGTGGGAGTAGAGGTAGAGCCAATGCTATCAACTAAAACACCAATAACTCCGTTTTTAATAATGGCGTGGTTTATTTCATTGTCTTTACTTCCTGCACGCATCCAAATAGTTCCCCATTGTCCTGCAGTTTCACTAAATGAATGTTCTAGTCTGTCTCCTTCAAAAATTACTTTTTCAGAAAGTGTTCCGTTTACTTTTAAAGTTGCTTTATCATCGACAATTAGACCAGAGTTATCATGAAAATAAACTTTTGCACCAGCTTCAATAGTTAATGTTTGGTTTGCAGGTACTGCGGCAAAACCATAAATAACAGTTGGTTTTGCATTTGTAAAAGTTAACTCGGTATTGGTTAAAAAACGACCTTTTAAAGTTGTTGGTTCTCCGTTTAAAGTTAAGCTATCAATTTTCATAGAGATTGCATCTTTACCAGGATAAATAAAGTTTGCATCTTGTACTAGAGTTACTAAATCTACATTTTGTTGGTTGCTTCCAGTATCAAATAAAATTTTATCTGTGTATAATGGGTTTACAACATTGTTAGCGTCAATTGTGGTTTCTACAAAAATAAAAATACTATCTTTTGCAAGAATATCAATGTTTTTAAAGTCTTTACCAGGTATTCCGTCTACATTTAATCGGTAACTAGAATTGGTTCCGTTTTCTAATTTTATTTCAGGAATGGTAACAGCGTTGCTTCCTCGATTATAAACCTTTAAGTTATAAGTTGCAGAACCAATATTTGTAAATACGGTGTCTAAAAATACGGTGTCTTTAGAGAATTCTAATGCCCCAAAACTTGGTGTGGTATTAAAATCTTTTCTACAAGAGCTTACAGAAACAAGAACGACACAAATAATAAATGTAATAAAGTAACGCATAATTTAAATTTCTGACTTCCCGAGCGCAGTCGAGAAGTTAATTATTAGGCTTTAACTGCGCTCGACCTAACATTTTATTTATATAATAATAGAACTTTTTATGAGTTCAATTATTGTTTTTTAATCAATTCAATTTCAAATAATTTACCCCAATGTTTACCCGTTACAAAAAGACGGTTATTCTCTTCGTCGTAAGCAATACCGTTTAAAACTTCATCTTGAGGAACTAATTTTTGTGTTTTCTCCATTTCTGTATGCAAGCCTTTTAAGTTTGCAATGCCTTCTACAACACCCGTTTTTGGGTCTATAATAACAATTGCATTTTGCTGGTATTTATTTGCATAGATTTTTCCATTAATCAATTCTAACTCATTTAGGTCACCTACCTCATATTTGTTGGTGTAAACTTGAATTGATTTTTGCTCTTGCAATGTCTCTGGATCTAAAAACCAGATTTTAGAAGTACCATCAGATTTAATCAATTGGGTTCCGTTATGAGTAAAACCCCAACCTTCTTTACTGTTGTTATATGTAAATTCTTTTTCTTGTTTAAAAGTTTCTAAGTCGTAGACAAAGCCCTTTTTGGCTTGCCAAGTTAACCAATAGACTTTATTCTTAAAAATGGTTACACCTTCACCAAAATATTTTTTATCTAAATCTATTTTTTGTAAAACTTTACCTGTTTCTATTTCTACCTTTCTTAAGGTAGATTCTCCTCTACGTCCTGTTGTTTCATATAAAAAGCCATCATGATATTCTAAACCTTGAGTGTAAGCGTTTTTATCATGCGGATATTCATTTATAATTTTATAATCATATACAACAGGTGCTTTGTTTGCTAAAACTTCAAAGAAACTATTTTCTTTTTTAGTTTTTTCAGCATAAAAAATTAAGGCAGAAATTTGGTGCTTTCCAACGCCTAATTCAGTTGTGTTGATAGAAATATTGTTTCCTTCAGAAGAAACTTCATTTCCATTTATAAAAAATTGGACATTATTTATAGGCTTGCTTTCATCTTCTTTTAAAGTAACTTCAATCTTAGAATTTAAAGGCACTTGTTTTTTATGATCTAAGCTAAATTTATAGACGTCAGAACAAGATGTAATTAGCAGAAAACACGCTAAAAAAGTAACAAGTAGTGTATTCTTTTTCATTTTTTTGTGATTTTTTATATTTATTTTTAGTCTTTTTACTTTTAAAAAAAGTGATGAAAACCGCTGTTCATCAACAATATTAGGTGTAAAAGTAACTATTGTGGTTGTTAGACCAAATAAAAACGAAATATTTATTTGTTAATTAAAAAATATAGTTAAATTTGCATCCTCAAAATAGTAAAAAACAACTATTTAGAGATAAGAGTAAGCTTTACCAACTTCACTCATGCAAACATAACATTAAAGTATTAAAATATAATAAAATGAGAAAAGGAATTCATCCAGAAAATTATAGAATGGTAGCATTTAAAGACATGTCTAACGAAGATGTATTTTTAACACGTTCTACTGTAGACACTAAAGAAACATTAGAAGTTGACGGTGTTGAGTATCCTTTAGTAAAATTAGAGATCTCTAGAACATCTCACCCATTTTACACTGGTAAATCTAAACTTATTGATGCTGCAGGACGTATCGATAAATTTAAAACAAAATACGCAAAATTCAAAAAAGACTAATTCTTTTAGAATTTTCAATATATTTAAAACTCCAACATTCAATTGTTGGAGTTTTTTATTATTAATTTTTTTAAGAACATTTTAGTTCCTGGTTTTTAACATCAGTAGCTTAGAAACTATTTAGTATACATAATTAGAAGACACAGTTTTATGAAGATTTTAGATATTGTTATTATTGGTGGCGGTCCTATTGGTATTGCTTGCGGATTAGAAGCTCAAAAAAAGGGTTTAAGTTATGTTATTTTAGAAAAAGGGCCTATTGTAAATTCTGTATACAATTATCCAGTAAATATGCAATTTTTCTCTTCTTCAGAAAAGTTAGAGATAGATGAAATTCCGTTTATTAGTAAAGAAAATAAGCCAAGAAGAAGTGAAGCTTTAGAGTATTACAGAAGAATTGCAACTTCAAATAAATTAAATATTAAGCTGTTTGAAAAAGTTACTTCTGTTTCTAAAACAGAAAATGAGTTTACTGTTGTTTCTGAAAAAAATACTTATAAATCTGTAAATATAATTATAGCAACTGGTTTTTATGATATTCCGAATACGTTAGATATTCCTGGAGAAGATTTGCCTAAAGTTTCTCACTACTATAATGATCCGCATTTTTATTCTGGACAAAAAGTAGTCGTTATTGGTGCAAGTAACTCTTCTGTAGATGCTGCTTTAGAATGTTATAGAAAAGGAGCAGAAGTTACTATGGTTATTAGAGGGGCAGAAGTTGGTGAACGTGTAAAATACTGGGTAAAACCAGATATTATCAATAGATTAAAAGAAGGAAGTATTGATGTTTTTTATAATGCGAATGTTAAAGAGATCTCTAAAGACTCTGTTGTTATAAAAACAGCAAATGGAGAAGAAACTTTGGCAAACGATTTTGTTTTGGCGTTAACAGGATATAAACCAAACTTTAATCTTTTAAATGAAATAGGTGTTGGCTTTTCTGCGGATAAAAGGAAAATACCAACTTATAACGAAGCAACAATGGAAACCAATATTGATGGTGTTTATTTAGCTGGCGTTATTTGTGGTGGAATGGATACGCACAAGTGGTTTATAGAAAACTCAAGAATCCATGCAAAAATGATTATTTCAAATGTTTTAAAGGAAAGCGTATAAGTAAAGTGATATGAATTAAAAAAAGCCCAAACAGTTAATTGTTTGGGCTTTTTTCAATAAATCTTTGGCGAATTGAGTTTAAGTTTTTCTAAAATAATTTCTTGTAATAATCAGCTGCCATTCTTTGAGTTGTAAACTCAGGGATTACATCATTCATGGCAGTAAATACTATTTTCTGCCATTTTTTAGGAGCATCATAATATGTAGGCAGTACTTTGTTTTCTAAAATATTGTATAAATTATCAGTATCTAATTTGTCTTGCTCGTAGGTTGGTTTTTGATAATCTAATGCAGGTAATACAAAACAGTTTTCTTCGTCTTTTTTAAATTCAGGAATCCAACCATCATCCGTAGAAACATTTACAGAACCATTCATTGCAGCTGTCATACCACTTGTACCAGAAGCTTCACGCGTAATTCTAGGAGTATTTAACCAAACATCAGAACCACATTTTAACTTTCTAGACAAATCTATTTCATAACCAATAAGTACGGCTAAATTGGGTTCTTGTTTAGATTGATGTACCAAGTGGTTAAAGGTGTCTATAGCACCATAATCAAACGGATATGGTTTTCCTGCCCAGATAATTTGTACAGGATACTTCTCATTATGAATTAATTTTTTAAAACGATCGTAATCATGTAAAAGTAAATCGGCCCTTTTATAGGCGGCAAAACGTCTTGCCCAAACAATTGTTAAAACAGTAGGATCTAGTTTTTTTCCGGTTTGTTTATATACTTCGTCAAAAAGTTCACTTTTTAAAGCTAATTTTCTCTTTTTATAGGCGGTAGCATTGTCTTTCTGCCAAGATTTTTTGATGGTTTCATCTTGCCAAAATTTTTGATTTTGAGCATTCGTAATCGGAATAATTTCACAGATTCCTTCGTAATCTTTCCACATATCATTGGCAACTATGGCATGCAGTTTAGATACTCCGTTTGCTTTTCTAGCCATTCGCAGCGCAGAAATCGTATAGTTGATCATGCCTCCGTTTACCATTTCGGTTTGCAGTTCTTGTTCTGAATAGGTTCTACCAAAGAAACCACATCTGTTTAAATGACGTGCATCTCGCTCTTCATTTCCTGCTTTTTCAGGTGTATGTGTTGTAAATACCATTTGCTCTTTGGTTACTCCTTTATCTCTTAAATAATAAAAGGCAGGTAAAGCGTGTCCTTCATTTAAATGATAGGTATCTGCGCCTCCTAAAGCTTCTACAACCTTAGCGCCAGCAATTCCTAATACAATACTTTGTGAGATTCTTGTTACTGGGTTTTGATCGTATAAATGATTTGTGATGGTTCTAGATAAGTGATCGTTTCCATCTACATCTGTGCTTAGAAAATACATTGGTACGGTACCAAAAACTTCTGGTTTTAAAACATAAGCTCTTACTTTTACATTCGGATTGTCGTGAAGCTTAATGGTTACTTCAATACCTGTATATTCTAAAAAATCGAAGTGCTTTTCATTAAATTCAGTCTTTAATGTTTGGTCATCGTTTCTTGCTTGGTCATAATAGCCATATTTCCATAGCATACCAATACCAATCATATTTTGTTTTAACTCAAGTCCAGAACGCATGTGAGAGCCTGCTAAAAAACCGAGTCCTCCAGAGTAAATATTAAAAGCTTGATCTATACCAAACTCCATACTAAAATATGCGACTTTCTTTTTATATTTTGCAGCTGGTTTGTAAGGATGATGCCATTTACTATATATATGTTCCATAATTTTTTTGATTTTATAGTATTAAAAGTAAGGAAAATGGACAGTTTATAGTGTTTTTTATAAGTTAAATTTAAGCTGCTAAAGTTAATTTATAATGCTTTTAAATTTAAGTAAAATAGACTATTTATAGGTTTTTATGATATTAATCATTTCTAATTTAGCAAGGTTTCTTAACTGTCTTTTTAGGTTTTAGTGATTCCTAATTATTTTCAGAAAAAAAAGCTCATTTCGAAAAGGCATTCGTTCTATTATTCCGAAGAATGAGGGGGAAAAGAACTACAAAAGATAAAAGACATCTAGGTTATTATAAACATAAAAAAACCGTTTCTAAAAGAAACGGTTTTTAAAATATTAAAAAGAATACTGTGTATTCTACATATAATCTTCAATTGGGTTGCAAGAACAAATTAAGTTTCTATCTCCAAAAGCATCATCAACTCTTCTTACTGTAGGCCAAAATTTATTTTCAGCAATATAAGGTAAAGGAAATGCCGCTTGTTTTCTAGTGTATGGTAAGGTCCATTCATCTGCAGTTAACATTTCTTGCGTATGAGGAGCGTTTTTTAAAGGATTGTTTTCATCTTCTTTTGTTGCGTTCTTAATTTCTTCACGAATAGAAATCATAGCATCGCAAAAACGATCTAATTCTGCAATAGATTCAGACTCTGTAGGTTCAATCATCATGGTTCCAGCAACTGGGAAAGAAACGGTTGGTGCGTGAAAACCATAATCCATTAAACGCTTTGCAATGTCTACTACTTCAATTCCGTTTTGTTTAAAATCACGACAATCAATAATCATTTCGTGAGCTGCTCTGTTCATTTCTCCAGTGTATAAACTGTTGTAATGTCCGTGCAAACGTTCTTTAATATAATTGGCATTTAAGATGGCATTTTTGGTAGCATCCGTCAAACCTTTTGCGCCTAACATGGTAATGTATCCGTAAGAAATTAAACAAACTAAAGAAGAACCCCAAGGAGCAGCAGAAATAGCTGTTATTGCATTTTCTCCTCCAGTAGCAATTACAGGGTTTGTAGGTAAAAACGGTACTAATTGTGGAGCTACACAAATTGGTCCAACTCCTGGTCCACCACCACCATGTGGAATGGCAAATGTTTTGTGTAAATTTAAGTGACAAACATCAGCACCAATAGTTGCAGGATTTGTCAATCCTACTTGTGCATTCATATTTGCACCGTCCATATAAACTTGACCGCCGTTATTATGAATTATTTGAGTAATCTCTTTAATTGCTTTTTCGTAAACTCCATGTGTAGAAGGATAGGTAACCATTAAAGCAGCTAAATTATCTTTATGCAAAATTGCTTTAGCACGTAGATCTTCTACGTCAATATTTCCTTTTTCATCGGTTTTGGTAACTACAACCTTCATACCGGCCATAACAGCAGAAGCAGGGTTTGTACCATGTGCAGAAGCAGGAATTAAACAGATATTTCTATGAGAATCGTTATTAGATTCGTGGTACGCTCTAATAGTCATTAAACCAGCAAACTCACCTTGTGCACCAGAATTTGGTTGTAAAGAAGTTCCTGCAAAACCTGTAATAATATTTAATTGATGCTCTAATCTTTTTAAAACTTGTTGATATCCTTCAGCTTGGTTTAGTGGTACAAAAGGGTGAATATTTCCCCATTGTGGATTGCTTAAAGGTAACATTTCAGATGCAGCATTCAATTTCATGGTGCAAGAACCTAAAGAAATCATAGAATGATTTAAGGCCAAATCTTTACGCTCTAGTTTTTTAATATAGCGCATCATATCTGTTTCAGATTGATACGTGTTAAACACATCGTTTTCTAGAAAAGGTGTGCTTCTTTTTGTGTTTTCTGTAATAACTTCAAAATCTGCACCAAAAGATTCTTTGGTTAAAATCTGATGAAAATCGTCTACAGTTTCCGATGCAATCGGTTTCTTTTTAAGTTGACCAAAAATGGTAAACAAGTTCATTAAATCTTTCTGAGTAGTTGCTTCATTTATAGAGATAGAAATGTGTTTTTTATCAACATAATTAAAGTTTACTTTAAAAGACTCTGCAACAGATTTTAATTTAATACAATCTATTTCTACCAATAAAGTATCAAAATATGAAGTATTTAATTGTTTAAAACCAGCTTTGTCTAAGTAATCTGCAACTAATTTTGTTTTATTATGTACAGAATCTGCAATAAATTGTAAACCACTTTTACCATGGTAAACCGCATACATACCCGCCATAACTGCTAGTAAAACTTGTGCTGTACAAATGTTAGAAGTTGCTTTTTCTCTTTTAATATGCTGCTCACGTGTTTGTAGTGCCATACGTAAAGCGCGTTCTCCATTTACGTCTTTGGTAATACCAATAATACGTCCAGGAATACTTCTTTTATATTTGTCTTTTGTAGCAAAATAACCAGCATGAGGACCTCCGTATCCTAACGGAATTCCGAAACGTTGCGTAGTTCCTACCACAACATCAACACCAAATTCTGCAGGTGCTTTTAATTTTACCAATGATAAAATATCTGCAGCAACCGCTACTTTAATGTTGTTTTCATTGGCTTTGGCAACAAAGGTTGTATAATCATAAACTTGACCATGTTTACCAGGATATTGTAAAATTGCTCCGAAAAATTCCTCAGAAAAATCAAATTCCTCATGGTTTCCAACCACTAATTCTATACCAATAGGAGTAGCGCGTGTTTGTAAAACAGACAATGTTTGAGGTAAAATTTCTTCGGATACAAAAAACTTATTTACACCTGCTTTTTTTTGTGCTCTTTCTCTAACGTCAAATAATAAAGCCATTGCTTCTGCAGCGGCAGTACTTTCGTCTAATAATGAGGCATTTGCCAATTCCATTCCTGTTAAATCACAAACCATTGTTTGAAAATTTAACAAAGCTTCTAATCTACCTTGTGCAATTTCTGCTTGGTAAGGTGTATATGCTGTATACCAACCTGGGTTTTCTAAAATGTTACGCTGAATTACACTTGGCACAATTGCCTCATGATATCCTAAACCAATATAACTTTTAAAAACTTTATTTTTTTCTGATAATTCTTTGATGTGCGCTAAATACTCGTATTCGCTCTTAGCAGGCGCTAAATCCAACTCATTTTCTAAACGAATATCATCTGGAACAGTTTGGTAAATTAACT
Source organism: Polaribacter atrinae (assembly GCF_038023995.1). Taxonomy (NCBI): domain Bacteria; kingdom Pseudomonadati; phylum Bacteroidota; class Flavobacteriia; order Flavobacteriales; family Flavobacteriaceae; genus Polaribacter; species Polaribacter atrinae. Next base: position 1,388,996 of record NZ_CP150660.1, on the reverse strand, counting down.
GATCTAAATTATCCGCTTTTATAGTTGATAACATTTTTTCTTGCTCCTCTTTGTTAGGACCAATATGTCTGTTTTGAAACAAATTTGTATTCATTTAATAGGGTTTTGTTAATGCTATTTTAATATGATTTCGATTGTTCTTAGTTGTGTGTATTTATTCGAAATTTTGCAGACCAAAAGTAGGGAAATAATAAAATAACTTAGGCTAAATTTTAGCCAAAAAAGGGAGAATTATCAACCAAAAATGAATGTTATGAACATAAAAGCTATTTTTGCTAAATGAGACTCTTAAAATTGGTGTTCGACTTTTATATAAATGCAAGTATTCATGTTGCATTTTCTGTATATGCGCTTCTAAGAATTACAGAAGTTTATTTAGAGCTACCTTATAATAGCAACTTAAATTATTTTATGTTTTTGGGTACTATTACAGGGTATAATTCTGTAAAATATGCAGGTGTGGCAAAATTTCATCATAAAAGTTTGGCAAAAGGCTTAAAGAATATTCAAGTGTTTTCTTTTTTCTGTTTTTTAGGGCTGAGTTATTTTGCATATCAAATTTCTCTAAATACACTATTATATACCCTTCCTTTCTGCTTGTTAACAGTATTGTACGCGGTTCCTTTTTTAAGTGGAGTAGACAAAACATTAAGACAGGTTAGTTATTTAAAAGTAATTATTGTGGCGCTCGTTTGGGCGGGTTTTACGGTATTAATTCCTGCAGTTGATGCAGGTAAAGAAATTTCTATAAATGTACTTTTACTAATGCTACAACGTTTTTTAATTGTGGTGGTTCTAATTTTACCTTTTGATATAAGAGATGTACAGTATGATGCTATTTCTTTACAAACGATTCCGAAGAAAATAGGGATCGCAAAGACCAGAAAGTTAGGATTAATGTTGTTGGTTTTTTCTCTAGTTTTAGAATATTTGATTGCTACCAATACGTTTGTAAAAACACCTTTTATGCTTTTCTTTTTTATGTTGATTATTTTCTTAATGAGAGCAAAAACAGAACAATCCAAGTACTATAGTTCTTTTTGGGTAGAGCTATTACCAATTGTTTGGTGGTTGCTTCTTTTAGGATTCCATAATTTTTATTGATGAAATACTGTTATAACGTAAGTATATTTAAATTAATAGAATAAATAAAATAGATATCATAAAACTACAAAATGACTTCTTATTTCCCTACTATATTTGTAGATTTACTCACTTAAATTCAACCAAGATTCTTAAGTAATGATTAGCACAAAAAGAAATTATATTTTCGATTTTGACAGCACTTTAACACGTGTAGAAGCATTAGATGTTTTAGCAGAAATAACCTTAGAAAACAATCCTAAAAAAGACACAATTATTCAAGAAATAATTGATATTACCAATTTAGGGATTGATGGCGAAATATCCTTCACAGAGTCATTAGAAAGAAGAATAAAATTATTAAAAGCTAACCAAGCAGATTTATCTGGTTTAGTAGCAGCTTTAAAAAAGCAAGTATCAAAATCCATAGAAAGCAACAAAGAGTTTTTCGAAAACTTTGCAGATGATATTTATGTGATTTCTTGCGGATTTAAAGAATTTATAGATCCTATTGTAAAAGAATACAATATACCTTCAGAAAGAGTGTATGCAAATACTTTTGAGTTTGCAGAAGATGGGGAGATTATTGGTTTTGATGCCAACAATCCACTTTCTCAGCACAACGGAAAAATAAAGTGTTTAAAAGACATGAATCTCGAAGGAGAAATACAAGTTATTGGTGATGGGTACAGCGATTATGTAACTAGAGAAGCAGGTGTAGCAGATAAGTTTTTTGCATACACAGAAAACGTTTCTAGAATTAAAACTACAGAAAATGCAGACCACATTGCCCCAAATTTAGATGAATTTTTATACGTAAACAAGTTGCCAAGAAATATCTCATACCCAAAGAATAGAATTAAAATATTATTATTAGAAAACGTACATCCAGATGCTTTTAAGAAGTTGTCTACAGATGGTTTTTCTGTAGAAACAGTTTCTAAAAGTTTGTCTGAAGATGAATTAATAGAAAAAATAAAAGACGTACATGTTTTAGGAATTCGTTCTAAAACGAATGTAACTCAGAAAGTAGTTGATGCAGCAGAAAAATTAATGGTAGTAAGTGCCTTTTGTATTGGTACCAAACAAATTGATCTAGAAGCGTGTAAAGAAAAAGGAATCGTTGTTTTTAACGCACCATATAGTAATACACGTTCTGTGGTAGAGTTAGCTATCGGAGAAATTATTATGTTAATGCGTAGTGTTTTTCAAAGAAGTACAGAAATTCACAATGGTCAGTGGAACAAAACAGCAGAAGGTTCTAGAGAAGTTCGTGGTAAAAAACTAGGTATTGTTGGTTATGGTAATATTGGTAAACAATTATCAATTTTAGCAGAAGCTTTAGGTATGGATGTTTATTATTACGATGTAGAAGATACTTTAGGTTTAGGTAATGCAACTAAGTTAGATAAATTATCAGACTTATTGGCAATATCAGACGTGGTTACTTTACATATAGATGACAACTCTGCTAACAAAAACTTTATTGGAGAAAAAGAAATTTCTCAAATGAAAGACGGAGCAATTTTAGTAAACCTAGCTAGAGGTTTTGTGGTAGATATTCCTGCATTGGTTGCTGCTTTAAAAAGCGGAAAATTAGCAGGTGCTGCAGTAGATGTGTATCCTTCTGAACCAAGAAAAAATGGTGAATTTTTTACAGAGTTACAAGGTTTACCAAACGTAATTTTAACACCGCATGTTGGTGGTAGTACAGAAGAAGCGCAAAGAGATATTGCAGACTTTGTACCAAGTAAAATTATGGCATACATTAATTCTGGAAATACAGTAGATGCTGTAAATTTCCCAAATATTCGTTTACCAAGACAAACAAATGCACACCGTTTTTTACATATTCATAAGAATGTGCCGGGTGTTATGGCTAAAATTAATAAAGTTTTAGCAGAATATGAATTAAATATCAACGGTCAGTACTTATCTACAGATCCAAAAGTTGGCTATGTAATTACAGATTTAGACAAAGAATACAACAAAGAAGTTTTAGATGCCTTAAGAGAAATTGAAGGGACAATTAAATTTAGAGTGTTGTATTAGCATATAACAAATGAATAAATTTCTATTTATTTTCATTTTATTAATTTCTTATAATTCATTCTCTCAACTTAATTTTAAAACCTATTTTAAAAAAGCAGAGAATGGATTTGAGTTTTTAGCAGACAACAATGAGTATTGTCCGGTTTCGGTTGAGGTAGATTTAGAGCTAGTTAATTTATCAACATCCAACGGAAATTTTAGAACCTATGCAATTCCTGCAAGAACCACAGGCTTTGTTATTACTACATTAAAAGCAATAAAAGCGGGCGCTTACAAGTATAATTCAAAAACAAGCTATAATTACGGAGATTTTGAAAATAAAGTAAAAGACACCGTTGCAGCAGAAGAATACATTTACAACCTTCCTTTTAAAAAAGGAAAAAAGTTTAAAGTATCTCAAGGTTATAATGGCGTTCAAACGCATCAGAAAATAAATGCATTAGATTTTATAATGCCAATTGGCACAGATATTTATGCCGCAAGAGAAGGCGTTGTAATTAAAGTGGTAGATTACAACACAAAAACATGTGTTACAAAAGGCTGCTTAGAGTATAATAATTTTATTTTAATCTATCATTCAGATGGTACATTCTCAGATTATGTACACATAGATACCAATACAGCGCAAGTAAAACCAGGCGATAACGTATCAAAAGGTCAGTTAATCGCTAAAAGTGGAAATATTGGTTGGTCTACCAATCCGCATTTACATTTTGAAGTTTTTAAACAAGATATTATCAAGCGAGAAACACTTAAAACAAAGTTTAAGATTAACGACGGTACAGAAGCGCCAATTTATTTAGAAGAAAGCGTAAAGTATCAAAGAAAGTATTAAACCACTTTATAAAAACATAAAACACCCTTCAGATTTTATAATTTGAAAGGTGTTTCTTTTTTGAAGCTATTTCCTGCTTTCACTACTCGCTTTATTTATCCTAAAAAGGAATAAAAAAGAGCTCAAACACACCGTTCAATCAGGGCTAAACTTGTTTGAGAAATGTTGTCATAGCGAGGAACGAAGCAATCTGTATATAAAAGAACACCATCTTTACGGACAACAAACAATTTTTACACTTTATTCATTCTCATAATCATGCACAAATTTAATACGAGGGCTGCTAGCCATCAAATTAGGGTTTGTACCTTCAATTCCCTCCGGAATTGGCTGGTTGCGTGTTTTGTAATAAGTTTTCCAACTAGGCATAGGAATTCCTGTGCTGTCGTTAAACGTCATTGGATGCGTAAGAAACGGAATAGCATCTTTTGGTAAATCTTGAGAAGAAAACATTTTATAAACTAATTCAGAGCAATAATAAGAATTGTCATCCCATAAAAAAATCTCATCATAAGGTGTATTTATTCTTTCTACTCCATACGCTATTGCTTTAGCAATATAAGGTTGGTAATAGTTATCTAGTCTTGCAACCGTAGTGGCAGATTTGTTAAACTTATTTTTATTTCTGTTCAGAAACTTTGTTAAAGGAGTTTGAGAAACTCCCTCTTTAGGAAACGCTTCTATTACAAACCATTTTCCATCCTTTTTCATTGCCATACCAACATGCGAATAGTTTTTAGCTAATGAAGTTGCAGTTACATCTTTAATAGCATTATCAATATCGCCAGTTCCTGTATTTTGAAACAGTAAATCACCTTGTTTTAATTCAAAATTATTTTTGTTTTGGTTGTTCTGGCAACTGAACAAAACAAAGGAGAATATAATGAGGATACAAGTTCGCTTTGGTGTTTTATGCATGATTGTTTTGTAATTGATTTTTAGGATGGTTTTAAATTACTACCAATGTTATTGTTTACATAAAAGTAGCTTATTTTGATAATGAACTAATTTAATGACTTTTATAAAAGGTGTTGGTTAACGTTTTTTAATTCAGATTTAGATTCCGAAAACAAGCTAAAAAGTCCACCGAAATTCTTATTCAAGCAATAATTTAATTAGAAAAATGCTGTCCAAAATGTTGTCCCCAATGCATAATTCTTTGGTCGATTTCGTCTAATGTTGGGCGAGAATAAATTCCGTAAGCACATATTATTAACAACACAATAATGATAATTAATAGAATGGTATTTAAATTTGATTTTTTCATATTTTTTTAGAATTGACTTCTTTCGTTAATGAACGTTTTTGTATAAGCTTTGTTGAGTTGTTTAAGGAGTGAATTTAGTAAATAATACACGAACGGTGAAATTCCGAAGGAATTTCCCAAGTGTGCCAAAATCAGCAATAAAATTTTTACGGTGTTGGCAACTGGCTATTTTAATTCCAAAATAGATTCATTAATCTTAAAATCAATTTCAGACAAACGAATTATTTCTTTAATATTATTCTTTGCCCAATCTTGAGATTTTGGATGATGTACTATTTCAAATTCAAAAGTTTGGAAATCGATTAAACTCATTTCAATTCCAGAATAGTTCCAAAATTCATTATGTAATTTTTCAATGCTTTTTCTGTGCATGTTTTCCTTATAATGAATCTGAGGAATTTCTCTTTCTTTCTCTTTTACAATTATTCTAAATTCATTTTCGTGTTTAAAACTAATATCTTTAGTAAATACAGAATCAAAGTTTTTTACTTTTTCTAAATATGGTTTTTGAAAATCAATATAGCTTATAGGACTGCACAAAATTTCTCTTGAATAACCTGAATCTTGTAGGCCTTTTTCAGTCAGAAGTTTTTTAAAATTTGAATATTTTATTTTTATTGCTAAACTATTTGGTTTACTGTATAAATTCCACATAGCAACTGATTCAGTATTACTTTCACCAATTACCCAACAGTTGGCAAAATTTCTCTTCTAAATTTTTTTTAATTCGTCATCAATTTTGTTCATTTCTCCACCCAAAGATTCAACTGATAAATAATTTCTAACTCTGTCAAACATTGGATGATTATCCATTTTCTTTTTCAGATTTTTATAGAATAAATGTTCAATTGTAATTCCTTCTTTGCTATCTTCAAAATTATCTAATCTTGTAAAATATAGAGATTTATTAAAAATAAAAGAAAGGAATTTATGAATATCCATATATCTCCATAAATATGCATTTTCATTAATTTCCTCGTCGTTAATGAACCTTACATCTACTTTGTCAATTTCTTCCATTGTTCGTTTTTGCTTGTTGCCAACTTGTAACACCTAAAGTTTTATCACCTCTTTTAAATCAACAATCATTTCATCCTTTACGCCTAAATAACGCTTACTACCTAAATACCTGTTTTTATTAAACCCATCATAATTAGATTCTTTAGAATCCATAGAACTCAAATGCACGTTACCTGCTGCGTGTATAAATTCCATTTTGCCATTTCCAAGCCAAATACCTACATGTGTAACACGTTGTTTTTTATCTGCTGTAGCTTTTTTTCCGAAGAACATTAAATCCCCTTTTTCTAAACCTTCAAATTTTAAGTCTTTATCTACTGTTTCACCTGCATTTATTTGCTGAGACGCATCTCTAGGAATGATAAAACCATTCATTAAATACACCATTTTAGTAAAACCACTACAATCAATTCCTTTACTAGAAGTTCCTCCCCATAAATAAGGAAAACCATTCATAGTTTTAGCTACAGTTTCAACATTTTCTTTGGTTGCAACCACGCTTTCTAACCAAGAACTGTAAATAACAGCTTCATCTTTTTTAATAAATCCAATTCTATTATCAGGATATTTTACTTCATAGAAATCATTGTCTTCAGAAATATATTTCAATAATCCACCTAAAGTAATGTCAGATACAATTTGAGAATCTTTAGATTTATCAATGTAGGTATATCCATAATTTTTGGTGAAGATTATTTTCTTAGCATCGTTCCAAGCATCAAATTCACTTTTATTCATCAAATGAATACCTCCTTTATCTACCCAAGAAATATATGTATCTGGCGTTTGAATTCTATAGAAATCACCTTTTTTATCCAATACTTTTAATGGCATTCCAAGTAAACCTTGTGTACCTAATTCAGCAGAATGTTTTGGGTTAGAACGAATGTTAATTACAGAATTTCTAGCGATTGCATATTGTTTTAAACCCACTGCATCATCTGGTAAAATACGCACGTTGTTGGTAAAGTTTAAATTTCTATTTTTTAAACTATCCAACAAGATAGAAAAAGCTTGTTTAGAGGTAGTTTCTCCTTCTAAAATAAGTTGATTGTCTACAAACTCAAAATTTACATCAAACAATTCTACACGTTTATCTGGTGCATAGGTTGTTTTTAATGTGGTGTAAATGTTTGTTAACTCGTCTGTAGGGTTGTTTTTGCTATTACAAGATAAAAAAATAAAAAGGGCAAGTAATAATAAATGTTTTAAAGGTTTCATTAGTATTGGTTTTGTGTAAAAATACAAAAAATGAGTATTAATTTTAAAGCTTTATAATCTAATATTATTGAAACTTATTTAGGATTGTTTTATATTTGAAGTAAATCAACTTTTATTAGATGCACTATCAAAATTCGTTATCGTTTGCTAAACAACAAGATAAAGAAGATGCCCTTTCTCATTTGCGAAATCAATTTCATATTCCGAAAGATAAAAACGGAAAAGATTGGTTGTATTTTACAGGGAATTCTTTAGGCTTACAGCCAAAATCTACTAAGAAATATATCAATCAAGAATTAGAAGATTGGGCAAATTTAGGTGTAGAAGGTCATTTTGAAGCAAAAAATCCGTGGTTGAATTACCATGAATTGTTAACTGATAAAATGGCGAAAATTGTTGGAGCAAAACCGATAGAAGTTGTGGTAATGAATACGCTAACAACAAACTTACATTTGTTAATGGTTTCTTTTTATAGACCAACAAAAACCAAATACAAGATTGTCATAGAGTCAGATGCTTTTCCTTCGGATAGATATGCCGTACAATCTCAATTAGAATTTCACGGATTTTCTAAAGAAGATGTGATTGAATGGAAACCAAGAACAGGAGACGAGTTACTAAATATTGATGATTTAGAAACCATTGTTTCTGAACAAGGAAATGAAATAGCTTTGTTATTAATTGGTGGCGTAAATTACTATACCGGTCAGTTTTTAGATTTAGAGCGAATCGCTCAGATTGGTCATGCTAAAGATTGCATAGTAGGAATCGATTTAGCACATGGAGCAGGAAACATTCAGCCAAATTTGCACGATTCTGGAGTAGATTTTGCCGCTTGGTGTACTTACAAATATTTAAATTCAGGTCCAGGAAGTTTAGCAGGGTTATTTGTGCATGAAAAACATGCTAAAAATAAAGAATTACCACGTTTTTCTGGTTGGTGGAATCATAACAAAACCACCCGTTTTAATATGCGCATGCCTTTTGATGTGATGGAAGGGGCAGAAGGTTGGCAGTTATCAAATCCGCCAATATTATCTATGGCAGCTATAAAAGCTTCTTTAGATTTATTTGACGAAGTGGGTATGGATGCTTTGCGTGAGAAATCAGAAAAATTAACAGGCTATTTCGAGTTTTTAATCAATGAAATCGGTTCTGACGATATTAAAATTATTACACCTTCAAATCCAAAAGAAAGAGGTTGTCAGTTATCAATTCAGGTTAAAAATGCTGATAAAAGTTTGCATAAAAAACTAACAGAAAAACATATTATTACAGATTGGCGAGAGCCAGACGTTATCCGTTGTGCACCAACGCCATTATATAATACTTTTAAAGATGTGTACAGAATGGTTTCAATTTTAAAAGGATTGTTATAATAATTAAAAATGTCTTCTCGAGCGCAGTTGATAGATTATTATTAGTTCTCGACTGCGCTCGAACTGACAATTGAAAAAATGAACAGAAAAGATAAAATAGTAATCATCGGAGCAGGACTTTGCGGTTCTCTTTTAGCCTTACGGTTAGCACAAAGAGATTATAAAATTGAATTATATGAAAGCAGACCAGATTTAAGAACGGTAGATATTTCTGCAGGAAGGTCTATCAACTTAGCTTTGTCAGATAGAGGTTTTAAAGCTTTACGTTTATGTGGAGTAGAAGAGCAAGCAAGAGAAATTTGCATACCAATGTACGGGCGATTAATGCATGATAATGCAGGAAATACGTTTGCCTCTAATTATTCGGGGCGAGAAAATGAATATATCAATTCTATTTCTCGTGGCGATTTAAACGCACTTTTATTAAACGAAGCAGAAAAGCACGAAAACGTAAATATTTATTTTAATAAAAAATGTAAAAACGTAGATATAGAGAATAATACGGCACATTTTAAAGATTACAAAACCAAAGAAGAATTTTCTGTAAAAGCAGACGTCCTTTTCGGAACAGATGGTGCTGGTTCTTCATTAAGAAAAAGCTATTATTTAGAGCGTAAATTTTTATTTAGTTATTCTCAAAACTACTTAAATCACGGATATAAAGAATTAGAAATTCCTGCGGATAAAAACGGAGAACATCAAATTAGTAATCAACATTTACATATTTGGCCTCGTGGTGATTTTATGTTAATTGCGTTGCCAAATTTAGATGGAAGCTTTACTGTTACACTCTTTTTAAGTTATAATGAAGGCGAGTTTAATTTTGAGAACTTAACATCAGAAGAAAAAATTACAGCCTTTTTCGAAAAAGAATTTCCAGACGCTTTGGCGATCATTCCGAATATAAAAGAAGAATTTTTAAACAACCCAACAGGTGCTTTAGGAACCATAAAATGTTCACCTTGGAGTTATCAAAATAAAACCGTTTTATTGGGCGATGCAGCACACGCAATTGTGCCTTTTTATGGACAAGGAATGAATGCTTCTTTTGAAGATGTTACTGTTTTTGATGAAATTTTAAATCAAGATTTAGATTCTTGGAAAACTGTTTTTAAAACCTACGAGAAAGTAAGAAAACAAGACACCGATGCTATTGCAGATCTAGCAATTGACAACTTTTACGAAATGAGAGATCACGTTGCTAATCCTATTTTTAAAGAAAAAAGAAAGATAGAAATGGATTTGGAGAAAACGTTTCCAACCGAATATTTTTCTAAATATTCTTTGGTTACCTTCAATGAAAATATTGGTTATGACAACGCCATGAAAAAAGGAAGAGCACAAGACAAAGCCTTGTTAAATTTAATTGCAGGGAATGAAGTACACACGCATTTAAACATGACAAAAGAGGAATTGAGAGTTGTTTTAGAGAAAGTAATTGTAGAAACAAATACCATTTTAGAGGAAGATAAAATTGCTGGCTTGTAATTTTTTTTGAAGCTATTTCCTGCTTTCCACTATATCTTTTTGCGAAAAGCAAAAAGGATGCCGTTTCAATCAGGGCTAGAGCAGTTGATAAAAGCTATTAATTGTAAGAAATAAAGAGACCGTTTATAAAGTCAATGAAAAAATATATAGTTTTATTAAGAGGAATTAATGTGTCGGGAAAAAATAAACTCCCAATGGCAGAACTACGTGAATTATTAAACGATTTAGGTTTTAAAAACGTACAAACCTATATTCAGAGTGGAAACATTATTTTAGAATCATATGAAGGTAAATCTGTAATTTGTAATAAAATTAATGAAGGAATTCAAAATAAATTTGGTTTTGATGTTCCTGTAATTGCAAGAACAATTCCTCAATTTAAAAAAGCAATTGCTAGTTATCCTTTTCCAATAGACAATACCAAAATAGTAGGATTTGTTTTCTTAAACAAAAAAGTATATGTATCAAAAATTGATGTAAAAGATATTGATAACGATAAATATCTAATTGATAATGATATGGTTTTTATTTATTGTGAAACTGGTTTTGCTAAAACAAAACTTTCTAATAATTTATTTGAAAGAAAATTGCTTGTTAGCGCCACAACTAGAAATTATAATACCACATTAAAGTTGTTGGAGTTGGCAGAAAGCAATTAAATTTGATATGAAATATACAATTATTGGTGCAGGAATTGGCGGGTTGACAACAGCTTTGGCTTTTGAAAAGAAAGGAATAGAATATCAAATTTTTGAAAAAGCACCCGTTTTAAATGAGGTTGGAGCAGGAATTTGGTTAGCTCCTAATGCCTTGCAAGTTCTAGAAAGTTTAGGTGTTTTGGAAGATGTGGTTTCTAACGGAAATTCTATAGATAGAATTACAATTGGAGAACAAGATTTATCTCCAATTTCTGATAGCTGTCAAGATTTTATAAAAGATATTTTTGGTTATACAACAGTTGCCATTCATAGAGCTGCCCTTCAAAAATTGTTGTTTGAAAAGATTCCACAAGAGAAAATATTTTTAAACAAAGGCTTTGAGTCTTTTAGAGAATTAGAATCAGGGATTATAGAAGTTTTTTTTGATGATAATTCTAAAATTAAAACTAATTTTTTAATTGCTGCAGATGGTATAAACTCTAAAGTTAGAGATCAACTTTTTCCTGAAAGTACCAAGCGATATTCTGGGCAAACTTGCTGGCGTGGAATAACAGATTTAACTTTAAAAGAAGATTTTTTACACAGAGGTTTCGAGCTTTGGGGAGACAAAATTAGATTCGGTATTTCTAAAGTATCAAAAGACAAAGTGTATTGGTTTGCAGTTGTTTTGTCAAAAGAAAATGTGCAAGAAGATCTTAGTTTGGTAAAAGAGAAGTTGTTAAAAATGTTTTCTGAATTTGATCCTTTAATTACGAATTTAATAGCTGCTACAGAAATTCATCAAATTATAAAAAGTGATATTCACGATTTAAAGCCTCTTAAAAAGTGGCATAAAAATAATATTTGTTTAATTGGTGATGCAGCACATGCAACAACACCAAATATGGGACAAGGAGGCGCTCAGGCAATAGAAGGTGCTTATTATTTAAGCAAGTTAATTGCAACGCAAAAAGATGAGAACGTATTTGAATCGTTTCAACAAAAAAGACAAAAGAAAGTTAGTATGGTTGTAAATCAATCTTGGACAACTGGTAAAATGGCACATTGGAAATATGGTCAAGGTTTTCGGAATTTTATCTTAAAAAATATTCCTAAATCAATTATAAATAAGAAAATGATAGCATTGTATCAAATAGAAAAATAAAGCATGAATACAGAAATAAAAGAAAAAATAATTGAAGTTTGTGATGCTAAAATTGCTAAAAAAGGAACGAATGTTGGTTTGTCTTTCTATGCATTTTTCAAAAATAAAAATGACAATCCGGTGTTGTTAATGGAAGTTGCAAAATGGTGGATTGAAACGCATAAGTTAGATCATTTTGAAAAAGCAGTGAAGATTAAACAAATGATTTTGGAAAACAAATAAGAATCAAGAAGATAGAGGTAAGAGAAAAGACACAGTTGTCTTAATTCTTGTTTCTTAATTCTTATAGCTATTTTATATATGAATTTAAACATACAAAATAAGAATGCAATTGTTTGTGGAAGTACACAAGGAATAGGAAAAGCAACCGCAATTTTATTAGCAGAAGAAGGCGTAAATGTGACTTTAATTGCTAGAAATGAAGAAAAATTAAAAACTGTTTTAGCAGAGTTACCAAATAACAATCAGCAGCATACTTATTTGGTGGCAGATTTTTCTAAACCCGAAGAATTAAAAAAAGCACTAGAAACCATAGATTTAAAGTTTCATATTTTAGTAAATAATACAGGAGGTCCAAAAAGTGGCGATTTAATTTCTGCAACTTCATCAGATTTAATAAATGCGTTTCAAATGCATGTTATCTGTAATCAGATTTTGGTACAAGCTGTGGTTCCGTTTATGAAAGAAGTAAAGTTTGGTAGAATTATTAATGTAATCTCAACATCGGTAAAAGAGCCAATTCCGGGTTTGGGAGTTTCTAACACCATTAGAAATGCGGTTGGTAATTGGGCAAAAACATTGGCTACAGAATTAGCAGAATTTCAAATTACGGTAAATAATGTACTGCCTGGTTTTACAAATACAGCACGTTTAGATCAAATTATAAAAGTAAAATCGAAAATAGAGCATACAACAGAAGCTGAAATGGAGCAAATTATGAAAAATTATGTACCTGTAAAACGCTTTGCAAAGCCAGAAGAAACTGCTGCTGCTATCACTTTTTTAGCAAGTGAACAAGCAAGTTATATTAACGGAATAAATCTTCCTGTTGATGGAGGAAGAACTAAAAGTTTGTAACTTTATACAAAAGTATGCGTTAGGGATTGAAACGACATCCTTTTTGCTTTTTGCAAAAAGATATAGTGAAAAGCCCGACCTTTAGGTAACGCCAAAAAAATAATTGAGAAAAGAAAATAAAAGAGTTAAAATGGATTTAATTGAAGTTTTAACTATTGATTCTATGAGTATAAATATCTAATAATTTAAAAATTTTTGATATGAATTTAGTACAACCTTTAAATTTTAAAAAGTGGATAGATGAACATCGTTATTTATTAAAACCACCAGTTGGAAACAAGCAAGTTTGGGATAATGGCGAGTATATTGTGATGGTTGTTGGTGGGCCAAATAATAGAAAAGATTATCACTATAATGAAACGCCTGAGTTTTTCTACCAGTTGGAAGGTGATATGATTTTAAAAATCATTGATGATAAAGGGAAACAAATTGATGTAGAAATTAATGAAGGTGATATTTACTTATTACCAGGTAAAGTACCACATTCGCCACAAAGAAAAGAAAATACAGTTGGTTTGGTTATAGAATATCCACGATCTAAAGGGATGTTAGATGCTTTAGAATGGTATTGTGAGAATTGTGAAACCCTTTTGTATAGACAAGAATTTGCATTAGAAAACATAGAAACAGATATGCCCGTAATTTTTGATAAGTATTATTCTGATATAGAAAAATGTACGTGTGATAATTGTGGAACAATAATGGAAGTACCTCAAAAAGTTAAATAAATCGTGATCGTCATTACGAGGAAGAATGACGAAGTAATCTCTTATTAAAAGATTGCCACGGCTTGTGCCTCGCAATGACAAAAAAGATTAAATAATGAAACGTAAACTACGCATAAACGGACATTCACATTTGTTACCCTATCCAGAAGAAATTCCAGATTTTATGAAGGAAAAAGAAATTTTCTGGGTAGATGATGAGCGTAAACACATGTTACAAAAAGGGTGGAGGCGCCCTGTAACTGATTCTAGTTTTTTCTTAGATGAAAAGTTACTTTGGATGGAGAAAAATAAGCTAGATCATGCTGTTGTTTTAAACCTTTCTCAATTATACGGAAATGGATTGCGTTTAGAAGAAATGAAAAAAGCATTGCGTTTTCAGAACGATTTTAATGCAAAAGTACAACGAGAACATCCAAGTAAATTTACCTGTGGTTTTGTGGTGCATCCTGGTTTTATTTATGGTGCTTTAGATGAAATGAAACGTTGTGTAGAAGAATTAGGCTTAAAAGTTTTGTGTTTGCCAACGCATTTTATGGATTCTATTGGGCAATGGCGTTGTGTGTTTGATGAAGAAAATGATCGAATTTTTGAATTGGCAGATAAATATAAGTTGGCTATTGAAATTCATCCGTATGATGGAGATAAAATGATTAAATTAGAAAATACCAATTGGCGTTTTCATTTAATTTGGATGTTGGCACAATGTGGTGATGCATATCATTTTTATACGTTAAACGGAATGCAAGAACGTTTTAAAAATATTAGAACTTGTTTTGCGCATGGTGGCCAATTGGCACAAATGAACTTGGGTAGAAGAATTCAGGGGTTTGATGGAAGACCCGATTTATTTGAAGGGAAAACGCATCCTAGAAAAGCCGTAGGACATAAAAATATCTTTTTTGACACGTTGGTACACGATACTGATTCTTTAAAATTAATGTTTAAAAGACAAGGTGTAAGTCAGGTTTTAATGGGTTTAGACGATCCGTATCCGTTAGGAGAAATGGAAAGTGATAAACAATCATCTTATCCTGGTAAAATTTTAGATTTAGCTATTGATGAAAAAATTATTACAGAAACAGAAAAAGGACAAATTTGGGAAGATAATGTGTTGCAATGGTTGTTTGGTGATGACGAGGTTGCTAAACAAGAGTTGATTACTAAAATACTTTCTTAAAGTAAACAGTTTTAGTATTTAGTATCGGTTTTCAAAATTTGGAAGATTCCCATTGGAGGTGTTGTTTGTGCAAAAAATCTTATTGAAATGAATTTTTTAATTATTTATATTTTAATTTCAATTGTTTTATTTTCTGTTAATTGAAATTTAGCGTCATCGTATTTTGGAGGTCCCATAAAGCCTCTTGCATTGTTAGAACATCCGTAGTCTTCTTTAGGTATTTTAAACATGTTTGTGTCCATCTTTTTGTTGTTATTTTCATCATGAACAAAGGAAACGGCATATTCACCTTTTGGTAAATCTTTAAATATAACTACAGATTTTTTGTCTTTAATTTTTACGATATCATCCTTAAAATGCTTTTTTAAGAAGCTTTCTTTTTTATTGTACAGACCAATTAATAGGTTTCCTTTATCAGAATTTAAACCAGAAATGTTAATGGTTAAATCTACAGATTCTTCTTGTGCGTTTGTTGTTAGAATTCCACTAAAAATAATTGCTAAGATTAAAAGTAAATTTTTCATAACCAGATGTTTTATTTATTTGATACTGTAAATATCGAATGTTTTTTCCTTTTTTTATCAAGAAACATACCGAATTGTTGTTTTTTGATTCTGAGTTGAGGTTTTATAAAGCATTTTATTTAGAAATGCGTTTCCTTTGGGATTTCTGATGCAATTATAGTAGAAAATTATTCTTTAGTTTTTTGTAAGTAATAGAATAAAAATCCGCTTGTAAAATAAAGAAAAATATCAATAAAGTCTTTGGTGTATCTTGCTAAATATTTGGGGAAAATAAATTCGAATAACAAGCTATATAAAAGGCAAACATATAAAATAATAGGTAAACTCAATGTATAGTTTTTATCATCTTTAGACCATCTTAATATTTGCAAACAGATATAAAGGACTATGGGGATAATTAAAAAATCATTTATATAATGACGAATAATTCTTGGTAATTGAAAATTGAAAAACGAGCAGAAGTAGATAAAAGTACCTGTAATTATTGAGAAGATAAAATAGTAAAAAAGTGTTTTTTTCATATTTATCCTGCAGCAACCATTGCTATTAACCAAGCTAAACCCGCCCCAATTAATGTAACTATTGTAAATGCAGAATATAAAATCCATCCAATAATTTTATAAAAAATATTAGAATGATTTTTTAGCCTTTCAGTTAAATTTGGGTTTTCTCTTTCGTAAATAACTTTGTCAATTTCTTTTTGCTTTACAATATCGGCTTTGAGTTCTCTTTTCTTTTGATGAGAAATTAAAGTATTACAGTTTGTACAATACTCTTTGTTGGTATTTAAAACCCCGCAGTTTGGGCATTTTACGATTCTTTTAGTAGCCATAGATTAACTTTTAAAAGAATATTTATTTTTCTTTTTATAAGGTCTTATAATTAAACGAGTTTCTCTATCGAAACGGATATAATTATAGACCCAATTTAGAAAAACGATGGCTTTGTTTCTAAAACCAATTAAAGAAAAAAGATGTACAAACATCCAAACAAACCAAGCAAAAACTCCTTGAAATTTCCATTTTGGTAAATCTACAACCGCTTTATTACGCCCAATAGTTGCCATAGAACCTTTGTCTTTATAAACAAATGCTTTTTGTTCTTTGTTAAACAGTTTTGCTAAAATATTTTTTGCTACTAATTTACCTTGCTGAATGGCAGGTTGTGCCATCATTGGGTGTCCGTAAGGTTTTTTTTCTGAAGACATACAAGCAACATCACCAATTGCATAGACATTTGGGTAACTTATAACTTGGCTAAACTCATTCACTTTTATTCTTGCAGCTCTCTCTATAACACATGCTGCGTTTAAACCATCAATCATTTGACCTTTTACTCCAGCAGCCCAAATAACGGTTTCTGCTCTAAAATGATCATCGCCTTTTGTGGTTACAGTTTTTCCGTCATAATCTAAAACACGTAAATTTTTCCAAACATTAACGCCTAATTTTATTAGAAAATCTTCTGCTTTTTCAGAAGCTTTAGCACTCATCCCTTTTAACAAACAATCAGAACTTTGAATTAAGTTAATCTGCATTTGTCTAATATCTAAATCCGGATAATCTTTAGGAAGAATACCTTTTTTCATTTCTGCCAAAGCACCTGCTAATTCTACACCTGTTGGTCCGCCACCTACAATTACAAAATTCATTAAGGCATTTCTTTCTTCTATGTTAGAAGTTAATAAAGCCTCTTCAAAATTTTCTAAAATTAAACTTCTAATGTTTAAAGATTGCGGAATGGACTTCATTTCCATCGTGTGTTTTTTGATATTGGTATTACCAAAAAAGTTGGTTGTAGAACCTGTAGCTATAATTAATTCATCATATTCTAAATTACCAATAGAGGTTTCAATGGTGTTGTTTTCTGTGTTTATTTTTTCTACTTCTGTTAATCTAAAATAGAAGTTATCAACATCATTAAAACGTTTTCTTAGTGGAAAAGCAATAGAATCTGGCTCTAAACCACCTGTTGCAACTTGGTATAATAAAGGTTGAAAAGTGTGGTAATTGTGTTTATCAATTAAAACAACTTGTAGTTCTTGTTTTTCTAATCCTTTTGCAGCAGCTAAACCTGCAAACCCGCCACCAATAATAACAACTCTTGGAAAACTAGTTTGTGGAATATTCATATGGTATATTTTATGTCAAAAATACAATATGTTTACGTAAAAAAAGAGAACAGTTTAAGACTAATTCCTAAACTGTTCTGATTTTTATTAAACGACACTTGCTACTCTTTCTCTCATTAATTTTGCAGAAGCAACTAAATTCTCTAAAGCCAATTTTGTTTCTGGCCAATCTCTCGTTTTTAGACCACAATCTGGGTTTACCCAAATGTTTTCTTGAGGTAATAAATTTGTTGCTTTTATTAGTAAACTTTCTATTTCATATACGTTTGGTACTCTTGGAGAATGAATGTCATAAACTCCAGGTCCAATTTCATTGGGATATTTAAAGTCGACAAAAACATCTAATAATTCCATTTCCGAACGTGACGTTTCTATGGTAATTACATCGGCATCCATATCTGCAATATTTGCAATGATATCGTTAAATTCAGAATAACACATGTGTGTATGAATTTGAGTATCATCTTTAACCACACTTGCCGATATTTTAAAAGCATTAACCGCCCATTTTAAATAGGCTGCCCAATTATTTTTTCTTAATGGCAAACCTTCTCTTATGGCAGGTTCATCAATCTGAATAATTTTTATGCCTGCTTTTTCTAAATCTGCAACTTCATCTCTTATGGCTAAAGCAATTTGATTGCACGTTTGTGCTCTCGATTGGTCATCTCTAACAAAAGACCATTGTAAAATAGTTACAGGGCCAGTAAGCATTCCTTTTACATATTTTTTAGATAGACTCTGCGCATATGCTGTCCATTTTACAGTCATCGGCTTTTCTCTAGAAACATCACCAAAAAGAATAGGCGGTTTTACACATCTAGAACCATAGCTTTGTACCCATCCAAAATTAGAAAAGGCAAAACCAGCCAATCTTTCTCCAAAATATTCTACCATGTCATTTCGCTCAAACTCACCATGTACCAATACATCTAAACCAATATTTTCTTGAAATTTGATAGCACTAGTTATTTCTTCTTCTAAAAATGAGTTATATTTTTCTTCGGATAATTGCTTCTTTTTGTATTTTAATCGTAAAGATCTAACTTCTTTTGTTTGAGGAAAAGAACCAATAGTTGTGGTAGGGAAAAGAGGTAATTGTAATTCTTGTTGCTGTTTTTTCTGTCTTTCTGCAAAAATACTTTTCCTTAAACTATCTGCTTCTGTTAATGCATTTATACGTTGTTTAACTTTGTTGTTATGTATAAGTGCAGATTTTTCTTTGTTGATAAAAGCGAGTTTGTTGGCTTCAATTTCTTTAATGTCGGAAGCTTGTAAGGTGCCTTGAGCTATTTTTTTAAGCAATACAATTTCTTGTAATTTTTGTTTCGCAAAAGACAACCATTGCATTACTTCTTCTGGTATAGCACTGTCTTTTTCATTTGCTAAATCATACGGACTGTGCAACAAAGAACATGAAGAAGAAATCCAAATATTATCGCCTTTAATAGCTTTTGCTTTGTTGATAATTTCTGTGGATGCATCAAAATTGGTTTTCCAAATATTTCGTCCATCAACAATACCCAAAGAAAGTATTTGCTCTTTCTTTTGATGCTTTAAAATAGTGTCCAATTCATCTAAACCTCTTATTAAATCTACGTGTAAAACATCAACAGGTAAAGAAAGTGTTAGGTTTAAATTATCATGTAAGGTTCCGAAATAATTAGCTAAAATGAATTGAATCTCCGGAAACTTATCTTTCAAAATAGTGTAAGTTTCTAAATAAACCTCTTGTTCTTTATTGGTTAAATCTAAGGATAAATAAGGCTCATCAAACTGAATATACGTAACACCTTCATTTTTTAATTCTTCAATTAAATCAATATAAGCAGGTAATAAACGGTCTATTAAATCTAATCTATGAAATCCATTTTCTTTTTCCTTTCCTATTAAAAGGTAGGTTAAAGGTCCAATTAATACGGGTTTAGTATTGATACCTATTTGTAAAGCTTCGCGATATTCGCTAATAATTTTACATGAATTTAATTCAAATTGTTGCTCTTTTTCAAACTCAGGAACCAAATAATGATAATTTGTATCAAACCATTTGGTCATTTCCATCGCTACGATATCAAACTTATCTTTTTGAAAACCACGAGCCATAGAAAAATATAAATCTACAAATGAAACCTTATTTTTTAATTCTCTAAATCGTTTAGGAATGCAATTTAACGTTAACGACATGTCTAAAACTTGGTCGTATAAAGAAAAATCATTCGAAGGAATCAAATCAATTCCTATATCTTTTTGATTCAACCAGTTTTTCTTTTTGATGTCGCTAGCAATTTCTAATAATTCTTTTTCACTGATGTTTGCTTTCCAGTAACTTTCAATTGCTTTTTTTAGTTCTCTTTTTTCTCCAATTCTTGGATGCCCTAAAATAGTAGTTTTCATAGTTATAAGTTTTAATTACTGTACAAACTTATGTATTCTAAATAAAAATAATGTGTTTTGATATATATTCAGAATATAAAACTATTTTAGCGACAGATACAGTGTAAAACACTTTTAAGCGCTGTATTTGAACCTGAAAAAGAAAAAAAATCTATGTATCAAATTGATGAAATTGATTTACAATTACTTCGTTTATTGCAAAAAGACGCAGATATTACTACAAAAGATCTTGCACAGAGGGTAAACCTAACTAACACACCTGTTTTTGATCGCGTAAAACGATTAAAAAAAGAAGGATATATAAAAAAAACAACTGCTGTTTTGTGTAGCGAAAAGTTAGATGTTTCTTTAATTGTATTCTGTAATATTACGTTGAAGGAACACACAAAAGAAATAGGAAATCAATTTGTAAAAGATATTATGTTTCTTAAAGAAGTAACGGAATGTTACAATGTATCTGGTGATTTCGACTTCTTGTTAAAGGTGATGGTAAAAGACATGAAACATTACCAATCTTTTGTATTGCAAAGTTTGGGTTCTGTTAAAGGTATTGGAAGTGCGCACAGTACTTTTGTAATGGGAGAAATTAAAAACAACCACGGAATTCCTTTATAGTTGAAAAGATTTCCTTGAGTTTTTTTTCTCAAGGTTTCCGTTAAAATTGTCATTCCCGAGAAATCGGGAATCTAAAATAAATGTTTTTTAAAACACCTTTAGGTTGCTACTTTAAGAAATATTTATTTCTCTTTTAATTTCTTGTAACGTTTTATTTGTATTGATGAATTCTGTAATCACTTTAAAACGAAGGCTTTCTATGTCATCATCAAAATAGTTGGCCCATTTTGTTTCTTTAAATAAAATTGCTATTTGTTTTACTTTTTGTCTCGCTTCATTTAATGTAAAAAGAAGGTTGTTAGTTTCTTCTTTTTTAGGTTGAATGTTGGCTGTTTTTTCTTCAAAATTTACAGCGACAAAAAATATTTTTGCTGTTGAATTGATAGGGTAGAAGTTGTTCCATTTTGCAAAACCAATTACTGTTTGTTGATTTTTATACCCTGCGTTTGCAATGATTTTCCATCTACAATTGGCAACGCGTCCCCAATGATTCGATTTTCTATAGACACCTTCATCAGTATAAAAATACATGCTTTCAGACTTACTTTTATAATTGGTTTCTTCCGGGAAATCAAAGTCATCAACTTGTTTGAATTCGCAGAAAGTATGTTTAAAGAAGTTGGTTTTGTTGTAGGTTTTCAAGGTGCTTATTACTTTCTGTAAAGATAAATAAAACGTCATTGAGAGGAATGAAACAACCTCTTTTTTAAAAGAATAAATTGCTTTAGTGGTTCCTCCTTCGCAAAGACACAAAAAAAAAACGCAATCAAATGAATGATTGCGTTTTAATTATTTTAAGAAAATATGTTTTTTCTTTTTAGAATAAATCTCAAATCAAGTTTAGAAAACTTTTATGAGATCCCAATGAATAATCGGGGATTTCTTTATGAAAATCCTTCTTTCATCGGGATAAGCGATTCACTCAATTTTGTTTTACAAAATTGGTTCTCTGCTTACTTTACTTCTTCGAAATCTACATCTTCTACATTGTCTCCCTGAGCATCAGCTTCTGGTTGTGCTTGTTGTGCACCAGCATCAGCTCCTGCAGCACCACCTTGAGCAGCATACATCTCTTCAGAGGCAACTTTCCAAGCTTCGTTAATTGTTGCTAAAGCTGTATCAATAGATGCTAAGTCTTTAGACTCATGTGCAGCTTTTAATTCAACTAATGCAGCTTCAATTGGAGCTTTTTTATCATCAGATAATTTATCTCCAAATTCTTTTAATTGCTTTTCTGTTTGAAAAATCATAGAATCAGCTTCGTTGATTTTTTCTGCAGTTTCTTTTGCAACTTTATCTGCATCAGCATTTGCTTCTGCATCTTTTCTCATTTTTTCAATTTCTTCTTCAGATAAACCAGAAGAAGCTTCGATTCTAATTTCATGAGATTTGTTAGTTCCTTTGTCTAAAGCAGAAACTTTAATAATACCATTTGCATCAATATCAAAAGTTACTTCAATTTGAGGAATTCCTCTTTGAGCTGGAGGTAAACCATCTAAATGGAAACGACCAATAGTATTGTTATCTGCAGCCATAGCTCTTTCACCTTGTAAAACGTGAATTTCTACTGATGGTTGATTGTCTACTGCTGTAGAGAATACTTGAGATTTTTTTGTAGGAATAGTAGTGTTTGCATCAATTAATTTTGTGAAAACATTACCCATTGTTTCAATACCTAAAGATAAAGGTGTAACGTCTAATAACAATACATCTTTTACATCTCCAGATAAAACTCCACCTTGAATAGCAGCTCCTAAAGCAACAACTTCATCAGGGTTTACACCTTTACTTGGCGCTTTTCCAAAGAATTTCTCAACAGCTTCTTGTACAGCAGGTATTCTTGTAGAACCACCAACTAATACGATTTCATCGAT
Source organism: Polaribacter atrinae (assembly GCF_038023995.1). Taxonomy (NCBI): domain Bacteria; kingdom Pseudomonadati; phylum Bacteroidota; class Flavobacteriia; order Flavobacteriales; family Flavobacteriaceae; genus Polaribacter; species Polaribacter atrinae. Next base: position 1,366,328 of record NZ_CP150660.1, on the reverse strand, counting down.
ATCAGAGATTGTTAAATCTGCATTTCTTAAAGCAGTTTGACAAGGCTCAATAGTTCTTTTTACTAAATCGTCAATTAATTGCTCAAATTTAGATCTAGATAAAGTTCTTACTAAGTGTTTTGGTCCGCTAGCAGTAGCAGTAACATATGGCAAGTTAATTTCTGTAGAAGCAGAAGAAGATAATTCAATCTTCGCTTTTTCTGCAGCTTCTTTTAAACGTTGTAAAGACATTGGGTCTTTACGTAAATCTAAATCTTCATCAGCTTTAAATTCTTCTGCTAACCAGTTAATGATTTTTTCATCAACATCATCACCACCTAAATGTGTATCTCCATCTGTAGCTAATACTTCAAAAACACCATCTCCTAATTCTAAGATAGAAACATCATGTGTTCCACCACCAAAATCAAAAACAACAATTTTCTTGTCATCATGAGATTTATCTAAACCATAAGCTAATGCAGCTGCAGTAGGCTCGTTTATAATTCTTTTTACTTGTAAACCTGCAATTTCACCAGCTTCTTTTGTAGCTTGTCTTTGTGCATCGTTAAAATATGCTGGTACAGTAATAACCGCTTGAGTTACTTCAGATCCTAAATAATCTTCAGCAGTTTTTTTCATTTTCTGTAACACCATTGCAGAAATTTCTTGAGGCGTATATAAACGACCATCAATATCTACTCTAGGTGTATCATTATCTCCTTTTACTACTTTATAAGGAACTCTTGTAGCTTCTTGAGTAGACTCAGAAAATTTGTTACCCATAAAACGTTTAATAGAATAAACTGTTTTAGTTGGGTTAGTTACAGCCTGTCTTTTAGCTGGATCTCCAATCTTACGTTCTCCTCCTTCAACAAAGGCAACGATAGATGGTGTAGTTCTTTTTCCTTCTGCGTTAGGAATTACAACTGGCTCGTTTCCTTCCATTACAGAAACACAAGAGTTTGTTGTACCTAAATCAATTCCAATTATTTTACTCATAATATTTATTTTAATAAATTTTAATTCAATTTTACGTTTTCTATTAGGCAAATGCTGTGCCAACCGCTTTTTGACTAGCAAATGTCAGTAGTTTTAAAAAAATATTTAAAATTAATGTGACATTATGACATAAATTGTATCTAATAGATTGAAAAGAAAGAATATTTGAATATAATTTTTAATTCCTTATATTTGGATAGTTCTATTTTCAGATAAAGTAAACCTATAAGTTATAAATCTAAAATTTAAAAAAAATCATGAGTAAATTTGACGAAAAAGTAGCACAGTATTCTAAGTTTATGGACGATAAAGGTCTAAAATATAATGCAGACTTATTAAAAGCTGTAACTAAAGGATTAGGTCCATCTATTTATAAAAAAGATGCTGAAACGGTATCTGGTTCAGATGCAAAAGAATTGTTAACGGTTAAAAATAATTTTTTAATTAAAAAATTAGGTTTGGCTGATGGTCCAAAATTAGATGAAGCAATCAATAAAGTTGTTGAAGCAATTGGTAAATCTGAAAGGAATAAATACAGAGCTGTCGTTTACTATATGTTAGCGGTTGAATTTGGTAAAGAATCTATATACAACTAATATAAAATATAATTTTGATAAAAAAATCCAACTCATTGAGTTGGATTTTTTACATTTACCACTGTTTTTAATTAAATCTTACGAATGTCGCAATTTATTAGTGTTTTTGATATGCTTAAAATAGGTGTTGGTCCCTCAAGTTCTCATACCCTTGGGCCTTGGCGAGCAGCCGAACAATGGATACGTCAATTAAAAGAAAAAAATAAATTTGATGTAGTTGATGCTATTCAGGTAGATTTATATGGTTCTCTTTCTTTAACGGGTAAAGGACACGCTACCGATTTGGCAATACTTTTGGGTTTAAGTGAAGCAGATCCGGAATATATACCAATAGAAGATGTTTTTATTATTGTTGATAGAATAAATGCGGAAGAAGAAATTTTATTTAAAGGAGGTAAACGAATTCCCTTTTATAAAAAATCTATTGTATTTAATAGAGAATTTCTACCTTTTCATGCAAACGGAATTACGTTTACCGGCTTTAGCAATGGAGAAGAGATTTCTAAAGAAACCTATTATTCAATTGGTGGTGGTTTTATTGTGCAAGAAAACGATCATTTAGAAGAAGAAATAGAAATTAATAAAAAGAATTTTCCGTATCCAATTAACAGAGCGATTCAGTTAGAAGAATATTGTGAGAAAGATAATTTATCAATTTCAGAAGTTGTTTATTTAAATGAATTAGAACTCAATTCTGCAGAACATATAGATAAAGAATTGCATAGAATTTGGGATACCATGTTAGAGAGTATGTACATTGGTTGCCATACAGAAGGAAGGCTTCCTGGAGGTTTAAATGTAAAAAGACGTGCTTTTGATACACACACAAAACTAATTAAAGATACTAGTTACAACAATCCGAAAGAATGGATTACTGCGATAAGAAGTACAGAAGTTAAATTTAGAGAAATATTAAAATGGGTTAGCTGTTTTGCGCTATCTGTAAACGAAGTAAATGCTGCTTTAGGTAGAGTTGTAACGGCACCAACAAACGGAAGTGCAGGAGTAATTCCGGCTGTTTTAATGTATTATTTGGTGATAGAAAATCACGAAGCTGATTTTAAACAAATTAAAAAATTCTTATTAACTGCTGGTGAAATTGGTAGTGTTTTTAAGAAGAATGCTACAATTTCTGCAGCAATGGGTGGTTGTCAGGCAGAAATAGGCGTGTCTTCTGCAATGGCAGCAGCAGCTTTAACAGAGTTATTAGGCGGTACAGCAGCACAATGTTTGTCGGCAGCAGAAATTGCCATGGAACATCATTTAGGTTTAACTTGTGACCCTATTGGTGGTTTGGTACAAGTGCCTTGTATAGAACGTAATTCTATGGGAGCCATAAAAGCGATTCATGCAGCAGAAATTGCGTTAGAAACAGACCCTAAAGAAGCTTTGGTGCATTTAGATAGCGTAATTGATACCATGTGGGAAACTGCAAAAGACATGAATAAAAATTACAAAGAAACGTCGGAAGGTGGTTTGGCAGTTACAGTTAGAATTGTAGATTGTTAATCATTTAGTAGGCAGTCTTCAGTAGGTAGTTTACATTCTGTTTGTAACTGTTTACTGAAGACTGAAAACTGCTTACTTTTTTACCTTGTAAAAACCAAATCATTTCCAGAAGACAATTCTTCAGAAAAACGATATTTATCAACATTAAAACCTTTTAAATCTTCTATGGTTTTAACGTTGTTGTCAATAATATAACGCACCATTAAACCACGAGCTATTTTAGCGTAGGTCATAATAATTTTATATTCTCCGTTTTTAAAATCTTTAAAAACTGGCGTAATCATCGGTACTTTTAAAACCTTTTTAGGAATCACTTTAAAGTATTCTGTACTGGCTAAATTCACGAGTAACTCACCATCTTCTAGTTCTTCATTTAAAGCATTTGCAACAGTGTTGTCCCAAAATTTGTATAGGTTTTCTTTTGTACCTACTTTTAAACGAGTTCCCATCTCTAAACGATACGGCTGAATTAAATCTAAAGGTTTTAAGATACCATACAAACCAGATAAGATTCTTAAATTATTTTGAAGCAAAGGTATTTTTTCTTCTTCAATAGAGTTTACATCAATTCCTTTAAAAACAGCACCTGTAAAAGAATAAATAGCTTGTTTTGCATTGTCTTTTGTAAAGGGAGTTGCCCAAGTTTGATTTCTATCATAATTTAAAGCAGATAAATCATCAGAAATTTTCATCAACTCAGATAAATTTTTCTTAGAAAGTGTTTTTAGCTTTTTATTTAGTTTTTCTGATTGTTCTAAAAAACGCGGTTGTGTGTATAGACTTGTTGGTACTTTACTCTCGAAATCTAAAGATTTTGCTGGTGATATTATGATTTTCATGGTATGCTTTTATTGTATGTGTAAAAATACAATGGATAAGATAAATCGCAAACTTTTTAAGAATGTAATAACTGATACTTAAATAATAATTGTTTATATCTATTTTTTAGTTAGTTTTAAGTCTTAAAATCGACCAATAAAACATGGGCAAATCTTTACTTTTTTTACCTGATATTTCTGGATTTACAGAATTTGTTCAAACTACAGAAGTGGAACATAGTCAGCATGTAATTTCAGAATTATTAGAAGTTTTAATCGCAGCAAATACAGAAGAGTTACAGTTAGCAGAAGTAGAAGGTGATGCCTTGTTTTTTTATAAAGAAAATGATGTGCCATCTTTAGAACGGTTGTTAGCATTATCCGAACATATATTTACGGCGTTTTATAGTCATTTAAAATTATTAGAAAAAAATAGAATTTGTCCTTGTAGCGCTTGTTCTTCTGCACCTAAATTACAGTTAAAAATTATTGCACATTGTGGCGAACTACAGTTTTTAACGATTCAGAATAATAGAAAACCTTTTGGTAGTGAGGTTATTGAGGCACATCGTTTAATGAAAAATTCTGTTGATAGCGATAATTATGTTTTGCTTAGTAAAGCGTTAACAGATACCATTGGTTTGTCTGGCAGTTATCAATCAAAATTATACAAGTTTGAAGAAGGGACTGATATTTATGATGGCAAAAAATTAGATTATTTATTTTCTGTAATTGATAATGATCATTTAAAATTAAGATCATTTCTTACGCCTAATAAAGTTGTTTTTAACAAACCACCAAGTTTTACTTTAGAGCAAGAATTTCCTGTTTCTGCTGCCGAATTGTTAGAAACCTTAACCAATTACGGTTATAGGAGTAAATGGAAAGAAGGTGTTGATGAAATTATATTTAATGTAAATGAAGTAACAAGGTTAGGTTCTGAGCATGTGTGTGGTCAATGAAAAACATTTAGATTTTGTGGTCATCACTAAAGAGGTAAAACCGGGACAGTTGGTGTATGGAGAAATGACCAAGAGTCCGATTCCTTTAGATGCATTATATCAATTTTATATTATAACACCATTAAGTGCTAATCGTTGTCAGTTAGTTCTAGAAACTTATTTAGAAGCAAAATCACCTTTAAAAAAGTTGGCTATTTTCTTACTAGTAAAAGCTATATTTAAGAAAAATGTAACAAAAGGAATAGATACATTATTTGAATTATTAAGTTCTAAAAAACTAGTAAGTGAAGTTGTATAAGCAAAATAGATTTTGAGTATAATTGGTTCAATAAAAAAGAATTAAAAATAAAATAGAAAGTAAAGTTATTTATTCTAAATCTATATTCTTAGAATTTTCAGAATAGGTTCTCCATTTCTCTAAACACTCTATAATATCTGTTGGTACTTCAGAATTAAAACGCATAAATTCTCCCGTTTTTGGGTGCGTAAATCCTAATGTTTTTGCATGTAGTGCTTGTCTAGGTAGTACTTTAAAACAGTTATTTACAAATTGCTTGTACTTGGTAAACGTGGTTCCTTTTAAAATATCATCTCCACCATAACGCTCATCATTAAAAAGAGTATGCCCAATATGTTTAAAATGCGCTCTAATTTGGTGCGTTCTACCTGTTTCTAATTTACATTGTACCAAAGTTACGTACGTTAAACGCTCTAAAACTTTATAATGTGTAACTGCATGTTTTCCAAAATCTCCATCAGGAAAAACAGACATTTGTAAACGATTTTTTAAACTACGTCCTATATTTCCTTCAATAGTACCTTCATCTTCTTCTACATTTCCCCAAACTAAAGCATAATATAAACGCTCTGTAGTTCTGTCGAAAAATTGTTTTGATAAATGTGCCAATGCAAATTCGGTTTTTGCAACTACTAATAGTCCACTTGTGTCTTTATCAATTCTGTGTACTAAACCTGGTCTTTCGTTAGAATTTGTAGGTAAGTTTTCTATATGATGAATTAAGCCATTGACTAAAGTACCAGAATAATTTCCGTGACCGGGATGCACTACCATACCTGCAGGTTTGTTCACTACAATTACAGTATCATCTTCATAAACGATATCTAACGGAATATCTTCTGCAACTAATAAGTTTTCTGCTGGTGGATACGATAAAACAACTCTAACAACATCATTTGGTTTTACTTTATGATTCGATTTTACAATCACATCATTCACCAAAATATTTCCTGCTTTTGCAGCTTGTTGAATTTTATTTCGGGTTGCGTTTTCTACAAAATTCATTAAAAATTTATCAACTCTTAAAGGCTCTTGTCCTTCACTAGCTGTAAACCTGTGATGTTCGTATAAATCGTCGTTTTCTATATCTTGAGGTTGATTTTCTTGCAAAATTTATTTTTTAAGTCGAAGTGGATATTCATCGAATATCAACCTTTAACAGTTTAATTTTTTATTTTTGAATACTGAATACTGAATACTAGTTTCCGTTTCCGTCACCTAAAACTAAATCTACAATAGAGTTTAGCGGTAATTTATCACCTTCATTTAAAATTTCTCCTTTGTAACGCAGTCCACGTACAACATCTTTACCAATATCTCTAACAGAAATTGGGTTTGTACCAATATTAAAACCAATAGAACGTAAATGAGACGTTGCTTGTCTTTTTGTTCTTCCGTTTAAATTAGGAATGGTAACATCTCTATATTTAGAAGGGTTTAACGTTAAATAAATTTTACGTTTTTCTTTTACAAAATCTCCTGTTTCTGGCGATTGCTCAATCACAGATCTTTTTGGATAATCTGGGTTGTAACTAGCACTATCTATTACAATAAAATCTAAATTTAATTCTTTTAACTTTAGCTCCACTTTTTCTAAAGACATTTTATGCAAGTTAGGAACCTGAATTTTTTGATCGTGATTGGTAGAATACCCTAACCAATATTTTAAAGCAAAAATAAAGACCAATAATCCTACAATTGCAATGGTAACTTGTATAAAAAAGGATTTACTTTTAAGAAATTGAAAAACACTCATTTTTTGATTTTTAGAACGCACAAAGATATAAAAACTAAACGTTGCTATTTCTATTATTATTTTGATAAATTTGTTTTATTATTTTAGAATTTATGAAACAGAACATCGCTATAGTTATGGGTGGTTATTCATCCGAAGTTAATATTTCGCTTACCAGCGGAAATGTAGTGTACAACCACTTAAACAAAGAGAAATACAATCCGTATAGAGTCCATATTTTAAAAGAAAAATGGGTTGCTTTAGATGACAACAATCAAGAGTATCCCATAAATAAAAACGATTTTTCTTTTGTATTGGGGGATAAAAAAATAAATTTTGATTGTGTTTTTAACGCAATACATGGTGCGCCAGGAGAAAACGGAACTTTGTTAGCGTATTTTAAACTCATCAATTTAAAACATACTTCTGCACCTTTTTATCAAATGGCGTTAACGTTTAATAAGCGAGATACACTAAGTGTTGTAAAAGAATATGGAATTAAAACAGCTGTTTCTATTTACTTAAATGAAGGAGATGTTATAGATTTAGATACCATAATCAATAAAGTTGGTTTGCCTTGTTTCGTAAAACCTAATAATGCAGGTTCTAGTTACGGTATTTCTAAAGTGCATACAAAAGAAAACATGTTGCCTGCTTTAGAAAAAGCTTATAAAGAAGATTCAGAAATTTTAATCGAGTCTTTTTTAGACGGACCAGAAGTGTCTGTAGGAGTCATTCAGTATAAAGGAGAAACAAAAGTGTTGCCAATTACAGAAATAGTAACAGAAAATGATTTCTTTGATTATGAAGCAAAATATGAAGGGAAATCTCAAGAAATTACGCCTGCTAGAATATCAGCAGAAGAAAAATTAAAAGTAGAAGCAATAGCTATAAAAGTTTATCAAATTTTAAACATGTCTGGTTTTTCGCGTTCAGAGTATATTTTAGTAAAAGGAGAACCTCATTTTTTAGAAATGAACACCGTACCAGGTTTAACCGAAGAAAGTATATTGCCACAACAAGCAAAAGTTGCAGGAATCTCTTTAGAAGAGTTATTTGATAACGCAATACAAGCTGCTCTTTTATAACGCAGACTTATTTATTACGATTAAAATGATAAAATTTGTATCGAGAATGCCACTTTTGGTTTTTAAATAGTTCTTGATACATTTTTTTTATTAAAAATTACAAGAACTGACATTGATACAATTCTTGTAGTTTTCTAAAATATTAAAAAATCAAATTCAATAGAATGAAAAAAGCAATTTTCCCAGGATCCTTTGATCCAATAACATTAGGTCATTTTGATATCATTGAGAGAGGTGTAAAATTGTTTGATGAGCTAATTATTGCTATCGGTATAAATGCTGATAAAAATTATATGTTTAGTTTAGAAGAGCGTAAAAAATTTATTGAAGATTGTTTTGCACACGAACCTAAAATAAAAGTGGTAACCTATAAAGGGTTAACGGTTCATTTTTGCCAAGAAAATAAAGTCGATTTTATTTTAAGAGGTTTAAGAAATCCTGCAGATTTTGAGTTCGAAAAAGCCATAGCACACACCAATAGAGATTTAGCACCAATAGAAACAGTGTTTTTATTAACAGCAGCAAGTACGTCTTATATTTCTTCATCTATTGTAAGAGATGTTATTAGAAATGATGGTGATTATACCAAATTAGTTCCTAAAACGGTTAGAGTTAAATAAATATGAGTAAATTTTTTAGAGCATTATTTTTAGTTCTTGTTGTATTGTTAGTAGTTTCTTGTGACCGTTTATCTAAAGAAGATAAAGATTTTACAACACTTTTCGAAAAATCTGAAGGAACAGAAACACCCGAATACAAAGAAGTAATTTCTTATTATAAAGATTTGGCAGAAGCACATAGTTCTGTTGCTTTATTTTCTTTTGGACAAACAGATTCTGGAGAACCTCTACACTTGGTCGTGTATAGTAGAGAAGGTGTTTTTAATGTTGATGAAATTAAAAATTCATCAAAAAATAGAATTTTAATCAATAACGGAATTCACCCAGGAGAATCTGACGGAATTGATGCTTCGATGTTGTTGCTTAGAGATCTTGTACAGAATGATTCTTTAATAGAAAAGTATAAAAACACGGTTATTTGTGTCATTCTTGTGTATAATGTTGGCGGTTCTTTAAATAGAAATTCGCACACAAGAGCCAATCAAAATGGCCCAACAACGTATGGGTTTCGTGGAAATGCAAGAAATTACGATTTAAATAGAGATTTTATCAAGCAAGATTCTAGAAACGCAGCTGCATTTGCAGAAATTTTTCACACGGTAAATCCAGATGTTTTTATAGACAATCACGTCAGTAATGGGGCAGATTACCAATATGCTATTACACATTTGTTTACCCAACATAATAAATTAGGCGGAAAGTTAGGTGGCTTTATAGAAACAAAAATGCGTCCGAGTTTAGAAAACTCATTGCAACAAAAGGGAATTTCAATTACACCTTATGTAAATGTTTGGGGCACAACACCAGAAGCAGGTTTTTCTCAGTTTTTCGATTCGCCAAGATACTCTACAGGGTATACAACATTGTTTAATACCTTAGGTTTAATGGTAGAAACGCATATGTTAAAACCTTATAAAATAAGAGTAGAGCAAACGTATGAATTGTTGTTTTCTGCGTTAGATTTTACAGAAGTAAATTCAGCAAAAATTAAAGAATTAAGAGCAAATGCTGTAGCGGAAGTTTTAGAACAGAAAACGTATCCTATTGCTTTTAAGGTTGATACCGAAAAAGCTACAGAATTACAATTTAAAGGGTATGAAGCAGAATATATAGAAAGCAAAGTAACCACCGGAAAACGTTTGTTTTATGATACTACAAAGCCGTATACAAAATCGGTAAATTATTACAATAATTTTGTGGAAACACAATCTGTAAAAATCCCCAAAGGGTATATTTTAGAACAAGGTTGGCATCAGGTTATAGAGCGATTAAAAAATAATCAAATAGAATTTACGCGTTTTAAAAACGATACCATAATTACTGTTGAAGTAAATCATATTGATAAATTTGAAACACGTAAAACGGCGTACGAAGGTCATTATTTACATTATAATACTATTGTAAATGCAGCAACTCAAGATTTTCAATTTAAAAAAGGAGATATATACATTGCTACAAATCAAAACGGCGTTCGTTATTTGTTAGAAACATTAGAAGCCGCAGCAACAGATTCGTTTTTTAATTGGAATTTCTTCGACACGGTTTTACAACAAAAAGAAGGATATTCAGATTATGTTTTTGAAGATTTAGCTGCACAATTTCTGATGGACAATCCATCTATAAAAAAGGAGTTTGATGAAAAATTAGAGCTAGATATTGAATTTGCAAATAGTCCAAGAGCGCAATTGAATTTTATTTATAAAAAATCACCTCATTACGAACCGGCACATTTACGACTGCCAATTTTTAAAATATTTTAAATGATGAAAGGATTCCCAATATTTCTTTTAGCTATATTTTTCTTCGGATGTAAAACTGAAAAAGTTAAAAAAGAAACCGAAAACACAGACACCATGACTACTTCTTTTTACGTTGGTACGTATACCCAAAAAGATGCGAAAGGAATTTATAAATACAAACTCTCAGAACATGGAAAATTAGAAAAAATAGGATTGGTTGCAGAAACGATAAATCCTACTTTTTTAACAAAGTCTAAAGATGATAAAGTGCTTTTTGCAGTTGGAGAAACCAATGTAAACGGAACCGGTTTTGTAAAATCATTTAAAATTGAAAAAGATTCTTTACACTTGATAAGTAAAGAAGAGTCTGGTGGAGGAGGCCCTTGTTTTGTAGCTATAAATGATGATAATTATATTGTAACGGCAAATTACGGTGGTGGAAGTGTTGGTTTGCTAAAAGCAGATGCTTCTGGTAAATTATCAGAAGTATTAAATGTACAACAACATATTGGTAAAGGTATAACAGAGAGACAAGAAGGTCCTCATGCACATTCGGCTTGGTTTCATCCAACAAAAAAAGAAGTTATTTCTGTAGATTTAGGTACCAATGAATTGTTGTTTTCTACAATAGATACTCAAAAAAAACAATTGATTCCTACCGTGCAGAAATCTTTAAAAATGGCAGAAGGAGCAGGACCAAGGCATTTAACATTTCATCCAAATAATAAATGGATCTATGTTTTAAATGAGTTAAACAACACGGTTTCTATCGTAAAAGAAAAAGAAGGAGTCTATTTTGTAGATGCTTCCATTTCTACATTGCCAAAAGATTTTACGGCGTATAGTAAGGCAGCAGATATTCATATCTCTAAAGATGGTGCTTTTTTATATGCCTCAAATAGAGGGCACGAATCGATTGTTATCTATAAAGTAAATTCTGAAGACGGAAGCTTAAAAACAGTTGGTTACGAATCTGTATTAGGGAAAAACCCACGTAATTTTTCACTTTCTCCAGATGAGCAATTTTTATTAGTTGCAAATCAAGATACCGATAATATTGTTTCTTTTAAAAGAGATGCTACAACTGGTAAATTGACTTTTGTAAGTGAAGTTGTTGCACCAATGCCTGTTTGTATTTTGTTTTAGGTTTTTTATAGCTACAATTCAGTTAGTGCATTGTCAGTCTTAGTTTGTCGAAGATTTTTTAGCGTGTTAAAGATCCTTTGACAAGTTTAGGAAGACATTGTCAATTCAAATTGGATTCAGATACATTATTACCAAAATCGATGTATCAATTTTTTCAAGAGTTATCAGATTAAACACAATGCAATGCTAATGCGAGCGTCTCGCTCGTACTTTCTAATTTCTATTTACAAAAAAAAGCATAGATTGTTATCCGAGAATTATTGTTGATTGCACGAGCGTGACGCTCGCGTTAGCGGATATTTATATATGAGCCTATACATTTAAAATGATTTCATGTTTATAACATAAAAGCTATGTTTTCTATGTGTCTATGTATCAATTTTTTTAAGAGTTGTCAGTTCGAGTGCAGTTGAGAACAATTCGATATTTAACGAAGTAGAAAATTATTTTATTCGTAACTTGTAATCTCTAAAATCAATTTTAAAATAACACATGTTTTTAATTTTAATTAATTGGATTTATATTTTTATATCCTCCTTAAGCTTTGGTTTTTTATTAAAAAGACTATTTAAAATTGACAATCATAATTTTACCATTCACCATATTTTAGGATTATTTTCTATTACGCTATTTAGCTGGTCGTATGCTTTTTTCTTTCCTTTAGATATTGTTTTTTATGCAATAATGAATTGTATAAACATTGCAGGTATGTTGTATTTTAAAAGAGAATTTAAAATGCAATTGAATCAATGTAAGATAAGTTGGTTGTCATTTAGTAGAACCTATAAATTTGGACTCATTTTTATTTTTATCATTGCTTTGGCAATGTCTTCGGTTACGCCATCTATTTTTGATAATGAAAGTTATTATATAAAAACCATTAAATGGTTAAATGAATATGGTTTTGTAAAAGGATTAGGGAATTTACATATCTTTTTTGCACAGACTTCTAGTTGGCACATTTTACAAGCTACTTTTTCTTTTCCGTTTTTAGAAACCAATTTTAACGATTTGAATGGTTATTTTTTAGTCATTTTTTCATTTTTCTGCTTTCAACAATTGCATCATTTTAAGACAACAAAAAAAATACATCAATTATATATTGGTAGTGTATTGATTGGTTTGCCCTTTATGATTTTTTTCATCAACGCACCTTCACCAGATTTACCAGTGTTTTTAATAAGTCAGTTGGTATTTTATCTTTTTATAAAACATTTTAAGCATATAGATTACTCTAATTTTATCCTTATTTTCTTGCTGACAGTTTTTTTATGTGTCATAAAAATTACAACATGCATTTTAATTTTGTTACCCATCATTCTATTTGTAAAACATTATAAAACCCTGAAAAGGAATTTGGTAAAACCAATGGTGTTCTCATTTTTTGTGTTGGGATTGTTTTTAATGAAAAACGTTGTTCTAACGGGGTACTTGTTATATCCGTTACAAATTTTAGATGTTCTAAATGTAGATTGGAAAGTACCAACAGAGCTCATTCAATTGTTTAAAGTAGGTACGTATAATGCTGCTTTTGATTATCAAGATTTAAACAGTCTTTCTACTTATCAGTTATTTATTGCGTGGATAACCTCGTTTAAATTCAATGGAATTATCAATATCATATTTGTGGTTTTATTGGTGTCTTTTCCTTTTCTATGGTATTTAAAAAGCAAAGAAAAATCAGTTTTTATTTTGTATTTAATTGGTGTTTTAAACTTTGTATTGGCTTGGATCTTTTCTCCACAATATCGATTCTTCTTTTTCTATATGTTATTCTTTTCCATGCAAATTTGTGTTTGGTTTTTTAGAAAAGAAAAAATAATCATGCTGTTTACCTATGTAAGTTTGTTACTAAGTTTGGTTCCTTTTTTAACCGAATTAAAATTGAGTAATTATACCACCATTAAAAAAACGAATACCAAAACAAGTCTGTTAAAACCCAAAAACATTGTACAACCAAATGTAAACTCTAGCATGAGTTTAGCGTTTGAGCAACATACAGAAAATAAATTTCATTACAATTCACCAACAAAAGAAAGTTATTTCTGGACAGTAGGAGACATTCCTTTACCGGCGGTTAATGTAAAACAAATTGCTTTTATAAAAGAGCACTATAAAATTGTTCCTAGTTTAAGAACAGGAAGTTTTGAAGATGGTTTTAAGAGTGTTGGTAGTGAATAATTGTTAATTTAGTATTGCTGTTCAATTAAATTTTTACGAATTATTGTTTTTAATTTCTTATTCATTAACAGAATCGTTTGTGGTAAAAGTTCAATGTAATGTGTCTTTATTGTGGGCTTGTACGGTGGTGACCTATTTGGTTTATCGGAAGGTTGATTTTAATGCAATCAAAAAAGGTGTAAGGAGTTTCCTTTTAATCGGTTTTGGAGATGGTTTAGATAAGAAAATTGTGTAAAATGAAAGATAAAATTATTTATGTTACGTGTGCAATCATTAATTTTGATGATAAAATTTTAGCAGTTCAAAGAAGTGAAACAATGAAACTTCCTTTTAAATGGGAGTTTGCAGGAGGTAAAATTGAAGTAGGAGAATCTGAAATTGATTGTATTAAAAGAGAAATATTTGAAGAGTTAAATATTCAAATTGAAGTAAAAGAAAGGTTGACTCCAGTTGTTCATCAATACCCTAATTTTAAAATAAAATTAATTCCATATACTGCTCTATATGTTTCTGGGGACTTAAAATTAAGAGAGCATTGCGATTTTGTACTAGCTAATAAAAATGAATTGATTAATTTAGATTGGGCCGAAGCTGATTTACCAATTTTAAAAGAATTTGTTGAATTATGAATCAAGGAATATATGAAGAGTTAGTGACACAGTTAGTATCTGAAAAATTAAATGAACTTAATAAAGATCATTTTTTTCTAAAGAAAACTTTAATTGATAAAGAAGAGGCTTCAAACATACTTTCAAAACATTTATCAAAAACTTTAAAGCACGCTTTTGGAATTTTAGGAAAAAACAAAGTTGAACAACAAATTGAGATTGCTAATAAAATAATAAGACTTTTAAAAGAAGAGATAGGTAAACAAGAATTTGATGAAGATTTAGTAAAAATAGAAGGTGAAATTCTAAAAGCTGTTTTTTTTAAAACTGATGCTCATTTCTCAAATTTAGATTTACATTTAAAAGAAATAACTCCTTATACAACTTTAACTCAAAGTGAATTATTTACGGGAGGAAATGGCGGGTTATCATTAGAAAGTGAGCTTAAAAAAGAAATACTTTCTTCTGATAAAATTAATTTATTAGTTTCTTTTATAAAATTTAAAGGGATAATAATTCTTGAAAAAGAATTAAGAGAATTCACTGAACGTGGTGGAGAGCTTAAAGTTATTACAACAACTTATATTGGAGCAACAGATTATAAGGCTATTCAATTACTTTCTAAACTCCCAAATACAGAAATTAAAATATCTTATAATACAGGAAACGAAAGGCTACACGCTAAAGCTTATTTGTTTTATAGAAATTCAGGTTTTCATACTGCATATATTGGTTCTTCTAACTTTTCTAGGTCAGCATTAACTGATGGTTTAGAATGGAATTTAAAAGTTACTACTAAAGAAGTCGGCCACATAATCGACAAGTTTCAAAAGACATTTGATGCTTATTGGGAAAGTGAATATTTTGAATTATTTGATGATTCTATACATAAAGAGAAGCTTCAAGATGCATTAAAACAAAGTAAGTTTAGTAAGTCTTATGAAAACACAAGTGTTCATTTTGATATCAAACCTTTTCCTTATCAAAATGAAGTTTTAGAAAAACTGGAAGTTGAAAGAAGTATTCATAATAGATATAGAAACCTTGTCGTTGCAGCAACAGGAACAGGGAAAACTGTAATTTCTGCTTTCGATTATAAACGGTTTCGGAAAAACAATAAATCATCAAAATTACTTTTTTTGGCACATAGAAAAGAGATTTTACAAAAATCACTTTCAACTTTTCAAGGTGTTTTAAAAAATAACAACATTGGTGAATTATGGGTTGATGGTTTGGTTCCTGATAATTTTGAGTATGTATTTGCTTCTGTTCAAACTGTAAATAATCAACTTGAAATAGAGAGCATTTCAGCAGATTATTATGATTATATAATTATTGATGAATGTCATCATCAAAAAGCAAAAAGCTACAGGTCAATAATAAATTATTTCAAACCAAAAGTACTTCTTGGTCTTACGGCAACTCCTGAGAGAATGGATGGTGGAGATATTCTAGAAGATTTTGATAACAAAATTGCAGCAGAGATTAGACTTCCTGAAGCAATGAACAGAAAATTGCTTTGTCCTTTTCAATACTTTGGAATTACTGATAGTATAGATTTATCTAATATAAAATGGGTTAGAGGACGTTATATCGCAAGTGAATTAACAAATGTTTATACAGAAAGCGATAGGAGAGTAGGAGAAATAATAAATGCTTTAGATAAATACACTAAAGACATTAACGCGGTTAGGGCTTTAGGTTATTGTGTTTCTATGGAGCATGCCAAATACATGGCAGAAAAATTTACTTTAGCAGGTTTGAAAGCGGATTATTTAACAAGTAATAATAGTAAAGATAGAGTTCATATTCGTCAAAAATTAGAGAGAAAAGAAATTAACTATTTATTTGTTGTTGATATTTTTAATGAAGGAATTGATATACCTGAAATTGATACTTTACTTTTTTTAAGGCCAACAGAAAGTCTAACTATATTTTTACAACAACTAGGAAGAGGTTTAAGACTTTATGAAGAAAAAGATTGTTTAACCGTTTTGGATTTCGTTGGTAATTCTAGACCAGAGTATAATTTTGAAAGTAAATTTAGAGCATTAATTGGTAAAACAAATACCACTGTTGTAAAGGAGGTTGAAGATAATTTTCCTCACTTACCGTTAGGATGCTCAATAATTTTAGAGAAAAAAACAAAAGAGACTATTCTTAAAAATATAGCAGCTGCAACTTCTTTAAATAAGAAAAACCTAATAAATAGAATTCAACAGTTTCAACATGATACTAATTTAAGATTAACAATCGGTAACTTTAGTAGATTATATAATATTCCATTAGAATCAATTTACAAGAGAGGTAGTTGGAAAAGGCTTTGTCAACTTGCAGGAAAAATAGAAGGTTTTGATTCTGAAAATGAAAAATCCATTGTTTCTGCAATATCAAAAAAATGGCTTTCAACAAATTCGTTAAGTTATTTTTCTTTCATTTTAAAAATAGCGAAACTAGATTTTATCATAAATATTTCACTTTTTGATGAAAATGAAAAGGCAATGCTTTTAATGTTACATTATGATGTTTGGCAAAAAGAAGGCGGGTTTGATTCATTAGAAAAAAGCATAAAAGCGATTGGTTCAAACAGTGTTTTAGTTGAAGAAATAAAAGAAGTTCTAGAAGTATTAATAGAAAATATCGACTTTAAAGAATTACCTATTAAACTTCCTTATGAACAGCCTTTAAAATTACATAGTCGTTATACTAGGGATCAAATTCTAACAGCTTTTCAATTTAGTATTTTTAATAAAAAATCTTCAAATAGAGAAGGAACTGCATTAAATAAAGAATTAAAAACTGAAATTTTATTTATCAACCTTATTAAATCAGAAGAAAATTTTTCACCAACAACAATGTACGATGATTATGCAGTAAATGAATTATTGTTTCATTGGCAAACTCAAAATTCTGCTAGACCAGATTTAGGAAAAGGATTGTCTTACATAAAGCATAAAGAAGAGGATAAACGAATATTACTTTTTGTTAGAGAGAAATCAAAAAATCAATATGGAAATAGCTTAGGTTATGTGTTTATTGGAGAAGGAAATTTAAAAGATTATAAAGGATCAAAACCAATGAGTATAAATTGGGAATTGAATGAGCCTATACCTCATTATCTATGGAAAGATGCTGCAAAATTATCAATAGGATAAATAAAATGAAAAAAGAAACATATACGTTATTTGCTATCTACAAAAAAGGTGTTCATTTAGGTAATGAAAAGGGGGAAAGCGAAAACGATGCAATTAGAAAATATCTAATTGCATCGTTGTATGAAAGTTTTTTAAAAGATTTATAATTTGTTTCTTTATACTCCGTTAAAAAAGCAGTTGAAGGAATTCATTTTGTATAGTTATTCATTAAATCCCTAAACGCACAAAATAAATAAGTCAAGTCCTTTAGATTAATCGCTAAACAATCATAAAAAAACATCAATTTTTTCAAAAAAAGCATTCGTAAAAATTACGTCATACTAACGTAATGGAGCTTTATCAGTTTTGTTCAAATAGTATTTAGTGCAGTAAAATCATTAATTTTCTTCTAATAATACTTTATCAGTGTTGTTTAATTTGTTGGAAATTAGTATTTTGTAGAATATATTTTTATATTTGATTCTCTCCTAAGTAATTTATTTGTTCTAAAACCAAACTAACTATGTCTTCACAAACGAAACCTAGCGGAATAAAATTAGTTAAATTTTTATTGCTTGCAATTGCTGTTATTTTCATTTTTAAGTTTATTTACAATGTTGTAAAAACAGAAAAAGTAACAAAACTGAGAGAAAAACATCAATCTTATTTAGACAACAGTCCTTTTAAAGAATCTAAAGGATTGTCAAAAAAAGAAAGAAGAGGCTTAGGTTTACCTCCTAATGCATACAACGAACAAATGTGGGAGTTAACCTTAGATCCTAATACAGGTAGGCCAATGCCTGAAAGGGTTTTAAAAATACAAGAAGAATTAAAAGAACAAAGAAAATTGCAGCGTGGTGGCGGAGATAATTTTAACGCTTGGGTAGACAGAGGTCCTAATAATGTTGGTGGTAGAACAAGAGGAATTATGTTTGATCCTAATGATGTAGATAAGAACAGGGTTTTTGCAGGTGGTGTTTCTGGTGGACTTTGGGTAAATGAAGATATAACCGACGTAAATTCATCATGGAGTTTAGTGCCAGATATTGGTGCCAATATTTCTGTAACTTCTATTATTTATGATCCTAATGATACTGAAACCTTTTATATAGGTTCTGGAGAATCGTATTCAAGCGGAAGTGTTGTGGGAAGAGGTGTTTGGAAATCTACAGATAAAGGAGTTACTTGGAATAATGTTTTTGGAGGCTTAACATCCGCAAATGGCGGTAATTTTGTAAACGGTATTTTTTACATAAATGATATGGTTGCTAGAGATATTGGTACAACTACAGAGTTGTATATCTCTGTTGCTGGGGCTTATTTTAAGGCAGCTGCCAATCCGAATAATTTTCATGGTTTAAATGAACAAGGAGTATATAAATCTATAGACAATGGTGTTATTTGGAGCAAAATTAGTATTAATGAAAGTAACGGAAATCCATCCAATCCAAACGATCTAGAGTTAGATTTAAATAATAATATTTGGGTTACTACAACACGAAGTAGTTTTGGAGATTCAGGTGGTAAAATTCTAAAGTCTACAGACGGAATAGTGTTTAACCTACTTACTCAAATACCAAATGCACGTAGAACAGAATTAGAAGTTTCTAGTTTAGATGCAGATAAATTTTGGGTGGCAGCAGATATTGATGGAGCAGGAGATTTGTGGTTTACAGATGATGCCTTTGCTACCTTTGATGCGGTAACCAACCGATTGGCAGAACCTAATGATGGTGATAACAACATTACTGAAACAGATTACACAAGAGGACAAGCGTTTTATAATTTACCTATAGAGGTAGATGTAAATGATCATTTATATGTAGGAGGTATTGATTTATTTAGGTCTACAGACAATGGTATAACTTGGACACAGATTTCTAAATGGTCTAATAATCCTGGTTTAAGTGCTTTAAATATTCCGTTAGTACATGCAGATCATCATGCAATTGTGTTTAGACCAAATGCGCCAACCGAAGCTGTTTTTGGAAACGATGGAGGTGTTTATTATTCTCCAGATATAACAGCTAATACAGCAACATTAAGTATTAATGCAAGAAATAAAGATTACAATGTAACTCAGTTTTATTATGGATCTATTGCGTCTGGTACTGCTAATGAAATTATTTTAGGAGGGGCTCAAGACAATGGTACACAAATAATACAAAATGCTGTGTCAGGAGCCAACAGCTTTAATAATTATTTTAGTTTTTTTAGTGGAGACGGTAGTTATAGTGAGATTGATCAAGATGGAGGAGGTGTTGCTGGTAGAGGAGAGTATATGATTGTTGGGAGTACAGGGTTGAGTTATTATTTTGCAGAAACATCGTACACAAATGCAAATGATGCTTATTTTGGTGGTTATACCATTGTAAATAGTGCTGATGGTAATTTTATAAATGAAGCAGACTTAGATGATGTAGATAATATTTTATATGCCAATAGTTCTACGGATGTTACAAATCAATTTTCTTCTTTTACTTTAGGAGAAAATAGTGCTGTAAGACAAGATTTTGCAAATGTATTATTAGATGGAGATCCTGCTGCTTTTAAAGTATCACCTCATACCAATACCACTCTTTTTCTAGGGACTAAGAATAGTAAATTGTTAAAAATAACAGATTTGGCAGGTGTACCTATTTGGTCGGATATTTCTGGTGATAATTTTATAGGTAGTATTTCTGATATTGAAATAGGAGGCACAGATCAAATTATTTTTGTCACTGTTCATAATTATGGTGTTACAAGTTTGTGGTACACTGCAGATGGTGGAGCATCTTGGGTAAGTAAAGAAGGCAATTTACCAGACATACCTGTAAAGTGTATTTTACAAAACCCGTTAAAGAAAGAAGAGGTATTAATAGGTACGGAACTTGGTGTTTGGAGAACAGCAGATTTTTTTGCAGCAAACCCTGTTTGGACGCAGTCTTATAATGGTATGAGTGATGTTACGGTGTTAGATTTAGATTTAAGAATAGCAGACAAGACCATTTTAGCAACTACGCATGGTAGAGGAATGTTTACTTCTCAGTTTTCTGGTGATGTTATAACTTGGACAGGTGCTGCTGATACCGACTGGAATTTGGCTGCAAATTGGGATGTAAATACAGTACCTACTGAATCTAATGAAGTTGTTATACCAAGTGGTTTAGTAAATTATCCAACAGCTTCTTCAGCGGTAACGGTTAATTCCATAAGCTTAAACTCAGGGTCTTCGTTAATAGCCCAAGATGATTTTACAGGCAATGTTACTTATAATAGAAATATACCAAATACCAATTGGTATTTAATTTCGTCGCCAGTTGTGGGGCAAGATATTGATGCTTTTGCTTTGGATGAAGGTTTAGCTGTAGGTACAGGAGATAATAGAGGTTTAAGTAGTTATGATAACACAATACCTACTTGGGTGTATTATCAAAACGGAGCTACAGGTTCTGGTAATTTTCTTAAAGGTGATGGAAAATCTTTAAAATTAGCAACTGCAGGTGATGTAGCTTTTGTAGGAATCATAAGAACAGAAACGGAAACAGCGGTGCCTTTGGTTGTAAATGCTAACGGACTGAACTTAATAGGAAATCCATATACTTCTTTTGTGCCTGCCAATAATGCTGCAGACAATACTAATAATATTCTAAAGGTAAATAATACTATTTTAGATGAGGAAACTATTTGGTATTGGAACCAAGCAACCAATGCATATGAAATAGTAAATCATGTTACTCCGGCTAAGTTTATTGCTCCTACGCAAGGCTTTTTTGTGCGAGCCAATGGTGCTAATCTTTTTAAATTTAATGAAACCATGCAGTCTCATCAAAATGGAGATACGTTTCAGAAAAGTGCAAATGATAATAGACCAGAGTTGGTAATTACGCTTGCAGACGAATCAAGTAGTCTAAACACGAATGTTTATTATATTGAAGGTACTACAACTAGTTTTGATAATGGATATGATAGTTCTATTTTTAATGGTGAGGCAACATCGTTAGCTATTTTTACAAGAACGGTAGCTATTGACGATGAAAGAAATTTGGGGATTCAATCTTTACCTAACTCTAATTTTGAAGGCATGATTATTCCTTTAGGGATTAAAGCCATTTCTGGTTCTTCTATAACACTTTCATTAAAAAGCATTAATTTGCCAGTTAAGTTCAATGTTTATTTAGAAGATAAAAGTAATAATTCGTTTACTTTGTTAGATGATACTACAACTTTTAAAACAACACTTACCCAAAACTTAGACGGTATAGGTCGTTTTTACATCCATACAATATCGAGAACTTTAGGAAACACTCAATCAACACTAAACAATGCTGTTGTTTATGTGTCTGAAAAAACATTGCATATTCAGGGAATTAAAGAAGGGAATTCTAAAGTTAAAATGTTTGACTTATCTGGAAAAACCGTGCTTTCAACATCGATTGAAGGTCCTAAAGAAATAGCCCTTTCTAATTTGAGTACAGGAGTCTACCTTGTTCATGTAGAAAGTACATTAGGTAGATTGGTTAAAAAAGTAATTATCGATTAATAAACTTGCAGAACTTCTTACTCTTAAAAAGTTATTTTTGATAAAAGTAAAAAGCGAAGTTTAAGTACATCTACTTAAACTTCGCTTTTTTTTAGTTTGATTATTAAGGTAATGTCAAACAAGTTCTTTTGTTAGAATACCTGTTTAAAACACTTTTTTAAAACTTATATTCCCCTAATGGTTTAGGAAAATCTTCTGGATTCGCTGCTAAATGGTAACGAGGATCATCGATATCTTCTAAAATAATATCCGTAAAAATTGGGCTAGATTTAAATAACAAAAGTTTACAATCTTCACTTAAATGTTTTAGGGTGATTTTTTTACCAGCTGCTTGGTATTTTTCAACCAAATTAAAGATTGCTTCTATAGCAGAATGATCTGTAACACGTGCCTCTACAAAATCTATTTCTACCACATCAGGATCGTTTTTTATATCAAACTTTCCATTAAACTCGGTAATACTTCCAAAGAAAAGTGGACCCCAAATTTCATAAATTTTTGTACCGTCTTCTTTAAAACGTTTTCTAGCTCTAATTTTCTTAGCACTTGTCCAAGCAAAAGATAATGCAGAAATAATAACCCCTACAAATACGGCAATAGCTAAGTCAAAGAAAACAGTAACAGCAGAAACAATGATTAATACAGCGGCATCAGAGACTGGTATTTTCTTTAAAATTCTAAAACTAGACCAAGCAAATGTTTCTATTACCATCATAAACATAACTCCAACAAGCGCTGCAATTGGCACTTGCTCTATATATTTATCTGCAAATAAAATAAAAGTTAGTAAGGTTAAAGCCATCATTATACCAGATAAACGTCCACGTCCTCCTGCATTAATGTTTATAACTGTTT
This sequence comes from Polaribacter atrinae, assembly GCF_038023995.1. Taxonomy (NCBI): domain Bacteria; kingdom Pseudomonadati; phylum Bacteroidota; class Flavobacteriia; order Flavobacteriales; family Flavobacteriaceae; genus Polaribacter; species Polaribacter atrinae. The sequence goes on along the minus strand of NZ_CP150660.1, from coordinate 1,343,533 downwards.
GCCCAATCATACCACATCCACCAGTACCACCAAAAGCACCACTTACAATGTTCCCTGCACCTTGTGCAATACATTCTTGGTTTCCGTTTCCTCTAGTTTCTGTTAATTCATCTACTAAATTCATGGTCATTAAGGTTTCTATTAAACCAACAGATGCTGCCAAAAATGCATACGGAGCAATAAATTTTAGTGTATCTAAATTAAAAGGAAGGTTGCTCCACAATTCTAAAACATTTAAGTTTTTAGAAAGTTCTGCAATTCCGTTTAAACCAGCACCACCACCATCTCTAATAAAATCTCCTACATTAATAGAACCAAGTCCGCTAAAAATAGAAATTAAAGTAACAATTAAAATGGCTGTTAATGCTGCAGGTATTTTTGTTGTTAGCTTAGGTAAACCCCAAACAATTAGCATGGTTAGTAATACTAAACCAATCATTACATATAATGTTTCGCCTTGCATGCTATATTTTACAACACCACTGTCTTTTACAGAGTAAAATCCTTCGTCAGAAGCGTTAAAAACAACCTTTTTTGTATTGATATCAAAAACCTGACCGTCAGAAATTAAAAATAACTCTTCATTTGTACTACTGTTTTTTACTACATTATCATCAATAGTAAATATTACAGTATTAGAAACTAAATCTTTTACTTGGTTGTTAGAGATGTTGTAAACGAGTTCTTTCGATTCCGTTTTACGCATATTTTGTCCGAAGAAATCTTTTTTGTTTTCTTTAAACATACCTAATTGTGCCATAAAAATAACAATGGCCAATCCGTTTACAAAGCCCATCATTACAGGATGCGGAATTAACCGTACAAATTTCCCTAGCTTAAAGAGTCCGGCAAAAACCTGTATAACGCCCATTAATACTACGGCGGCTAAGAGATAAAAATATCCCATGTTTTCAACAGGGTTGTCAAATAATAAGCCTTTTGCATGTCCTTCTTGTATCATATGTACAAAAATTACAGCTACAGCACCTGCTGCTCCAGAGATTAAACCTGGTCTACCACCAAAACTTGCTGAGATAATACCTACTACAAAAGCACCAAATAATGCCACAATAGGACTTATTTGTGCTACAAAGGCAAAAGCTACAACTTCTGGTATCATTGCTAAGGAAACAGTTATTCCTGCAAGTACATCATCTTTTGCGTTTGGTAATATTTTTCTAATAAATTCAGTCATAATTTTGGTAATTTTTAAAGTCGGCAAAGATAGACGGTTTTTTTAAAAAATTATCCTACTTATGAGTATTGTTAATTCATACAGGTGTATTTATCAGGTAAATAGACCGATAAATCAAGAAAATCAACTAATTAAAACATAATATGCTTTGGAGCTTAGAGAAAAATTACGTTTTGAGTTTTAAAAAAACAGTAATAATTGGTACTCTTTTTATAAGACATCGCTTTCTAAGTATTTTTGATATACCAATTGAATATTTGCGTAGGTATTTTTTAGAGCGTCCTTAATTGCTGTTTCGTTTTTAAAAACAACCTCTGTAATTCCTTCTTCTTGTTGAGGTGTTAATTTTTCTGAATAATTAGAACTCATTAAAAACCAATACGTTTGTTTTAATTTAATTCCTTTATGAAAATAAATATGATAGGTAGTAATTAAAGGCTTGATAAGTTGTAGGTTAGAAATACCACATTCTTCTTCAACTTCTCTAATTGCTGCGTTTTCGATGGATTCGCCTTTTTCAATCCAACCTTTTGGTAAATCCCAAACTCCGTTTCTAAAGATGCATAAAACTTCTTTTTTAGGGTTTACTACTAATCCGCCAGCGGCGGGAATAAGCTTCATATTTGTTAAAAAAGATTTCCAATCATTCTCTAAGTCAGTAGAGTATAAATGAACACCTTGTAATTCTTTATTGTTGAGTTTATGAAGGATTTCATCAATAACAACATTCTTAAAATTGTAAACAGGAAAAATATTTTCTTTTTTTGAAGAAGAAGTGATAATTATTGGCGTATCATTTACAAAAACTTTATACATTTGCGGTATGATTTTAAACAAAGATACGGCAAAAAAAACAGCTGAACTTTTGTTGCAAATAAAAGCAATAAAGTTAAGCCCAAATGATCCCTTTAACTGGGCATCAGGTTGGAAGTCTCCAATATATTGTGATAATAGAGTTACGTTATCTTACCCACCAGTTCGTGTTTTTTTAAAAGAAGAAATTGCAAAAATTGTAGAATTGGAATACGGTAAGCCAGACGTAATTGCAGGTGTTGCTACAGGTGCAATTGCTATTGGAGTTTTAGTAGCGCAACAATTAGGAGTTCCTTTTATTTATGTTAGGCCAGAGCCAAAAAAACATGGTAGAAAGAATCAAATTGAAGGGCATTTAGACAGAGGACAAAATGTTGTTGTAATTGAAGATCTAATAAGTACAGGTAACAGTAGCTTAAATGCAGTAGAAGCTTTAAAAGAAGCAGGTGCTGTAGTTAAAGGTATGGTGGCTATTTTTTCTTATGGATTTGATATTGCAAACAAGAATTTTGAAGAAAAAAATGTAGGATTAACTACTTTAAGTAATTACGAAAACTTGTTAGAACAAGCTTTAGATAGTAATTATATTACAGACAAAGAGTTAATTACATTAAACGATTGGAGAAAGAATCCAAGTGAGTGGAAACAATAAATTTAAAAAAATGAATATAAACGGAAATACAGTTACTATTGAAAAGTCTGCAGAAGAAGTGTTTACATTTTTTACAGATTTAAAAAACTTTGAGCAGTTAATGCCAGAGAATATTCAAAAATTTGAAGTTGATGGAGACTCTTTTATATTCGGTTTGCCTGGTATGCCAGAGATTAGACTTGTTTTAAAAGATAAAACAGAATTTTCTAATATAACATTAGGTGCTGCAAGTAGTAAATTACCTTTTACTTTAGCTGCAGATCTTAATGAAGTTTCTGAAAATAAAACAGAAGTAACCTTAAATTTTGACGGAGAATTTAATGCAATGATGGCAATGATGATTAAAAAACCATTGACCAAGTTTGTAGATACACTTACAGAAAATATAGGAAAACTTTAAAGGAAAGAAATTTCTTTAAGTCCAAATTCTTTGATGGTATCATCTTCTAATTGAACTTGTAATTTTCCGAAATCTGAAATTCCAGAAATTATACCCATAAAAATTTCATCCTTACTATTTTTAAACATAGTAGGGATGTTTTTTTTATACAAAACATCTAAATATTTTTCCTCTAAAAGTGTAAATTTCTTAGAGGTTAAAAGTTTTATATTTTTCTTAATTTCTTCTAAAACTGTAGGTAATAAAATATCTAAATCATATGCTATACCTGTTTCTAATTTTAAAGAAGTAGCGTTGTTTAAGTATTCTGGAAATGTTTCTTGATTCACATTTAAACCAATTCCTACATAAGAATTCTTAATACGATCACCAGAAAATGTGTTTTCTATTAAAATTCCGCAAATTTTCTTGTTTGCTGACAGAATGTCGTTAGGCCATTTTATAGAAGGTTTGGGTAAGTTTTTAGTAAATAAAACATTATAAATGGCTAAAGAAATAGCAAAATTTAAATATTTTTTTTGAATTACTTTTAAGTCTTGAAATGATATAAAGACACTGAATGTAAGGTTTTTGTAAGGGTCGGATACCCATTTGTTTTGTTGTTGCCCTCTTCCTTTTGTTTGGTTTTGCGTAACAACAGTTGTAAAATTCTCTAAGGTAGAATTTTGAGATAAATCCTTTAAAAAAGAATTTGTAGAATCGGTGGCACTAAGTTTGATTGTTTTCAAGTGTTAAATAAAGTGTAAACTACTGTAATAATACACAAAATACTCGCAAAAAAATAATAACTTTGCGTTAAATATAGAAAAAAGTTAATGACAAATAAAAAAGTAAGTACAGATGATTTAATTGCTTTAATAATTAAAGGGATTGATGAAGTAAAAGGAGAAAATATTCAATTATTAGACTTACGAGATATAGAGAATACTGTATGCGATTATTTTATAATCTGCTCTGGTAACTCAAATACACAAGTAAATGCAATTTCTGGTTCTATTCAAAAAATAGTAAGCAAAGAACTTAAAGACAAACCTTGGCATATAGAAGGCCAAACAAACTCTGAGTGGGTTTTAATGGATTATGTAAACGTAGCAGTGCACATTTTTCAAAAACATGTTCGTGAGTATTATGATATTGAAAGTCTTTGGGGTGATGCTAAAATTACAGAGATAAAATCAGTTTAATCTTTTTATTTTTTAAATAAATGAGTGATTCAAAAAAAGATAGTAATCCTAATATGCCTAAATTTAAATTTAATGCATACTGGATATATGGTGCAATATTTGTTGTAATAATGGCCTTTCAGTTTTTTAGTAGTGGAGATTTAGCTACTAAAAGTATTTCTAAAAATGAGTTTAATGAAATTTTAAAAGACAATGATATTTCTAGAATTGTTGTTTTAAATAATAATTTAGCTCAGATTTATATAAAGGAAGAAGCACAAAAAAAAGAACGTTACAGTAAGATTAAAAACTCTGCTTTTTATACGCAAGGGTCTTCTTTTTACGACTATAATTTTGGAGATTTACAAAATTTTGAAAATAACGTTGAAAAAGCAAGACAAGCTAACGAGTTAGACTTTGATATAAAAAACGAGAATAAAACAAGTGTTTTTGATACTATTTTAGGTTTCTTACCTTTTATAATATTAATTGCAGTTTGGTTGTTTTTTATGAAAAGAATGTCTGGTGGTGGCGCTGGATCTGGTGGTGGAGGTCAAATCTTTAGCATTGGTAAATCCAAAGCAAAATTATTTGATAAAGACACAAAGGTAAAAACTACGTTTGAAAATGTTGCCGGATTAGAAGGCGCAAAAGAAGAAGTACAAGAAATTGTTGATTTCTTAAAAAATCCAGAAAAATATACCTCTTTAGGAGGTAAAATTCCAAAAGGAGCTTTATTAGTAGGACCTCCTGGAACAGGAAAAACCTTATTAGCAAAAGCAGTTGCTGGTGAAGCAGATGTTCCTTTTTTCTCTTTATCTGGTTCAGATTTTGTTGAAATGTTTGTAGGTGTTGGAGCTTCTCGTGTAAGAGATTTGTTTAAAAAAGCTGCAGAAAAATCGCCTTCTATTATTTTTATTGATGAGATTGATGCTATTGGTAGAGCTCGTGGAAAAAATAGTATGACTGGTGGTAATGATGAGCGTGAAAATACGTTGAATCAATTACTAACAGAAATGGATGGTTTTGGTACAGATGTAAATGTTATTGTATTAGCAGCAACAAACAGAGCAGATGTTTTAGATAGTGCATTAATGCGTGCTGGTCGTTTTGATAGACAAATTTATGTAGACTTACCTAATATCAACGAAAGAAAAGAAATTTTTGAAGTTCATATTAAACCTTTAAAATTAGCAGAAGATGTTAAGATTGATTTCTTAGCACAACAAACTCCTGGTTTTTCTGGTGCAGATATTGCAAATATGTGTAACGAATCTGCATTAATTGCTGCCAGAAATGGTAAAAAAGCAATTCATCATCAAGATTTCTTAGATGCTGTAGATAGAATCGTTGGAGGTTTAGAGAAGAAAAATAAAGTAATTACACCAAAAGAGAAAAAGGTGATTGCTTTTCATGAAGCAGGTCATGCAACAATTAGTTGGATGTTAGAGCATGCTGCACCATTGGTAAAAGTTACTATTGTACCAAGAGGACAATCTTTAGGAGCTGCTTGGTATTTACCAGCAGAAAGAATGATTGTGCAGACAGAGCAAATGTTAGATGAAATGTGTGCTACCATGGGTGGTAGAGCTGCAGAAAAAGTAATGTTTGATAAAATATCTACAGGAGCTTTAAGTGATTTAGAAAAAGTGACTAAGCAAGCAAAAGCAATGGTTACTGTTTATGGTTTAAATGAAGCTGTTGGTAATGTTACTTATTATGATTCTTCTGGTAATGATGGTTTTGTAAAACCTTATAGTGAAGAAACAGGTAAAACTATAGATCAAGAAATTTCTAAAATTATTGAAGCTCAATATGTAAGAGCTATTCAAATTTTAGAAGAAAATAAAGATAAATTAACTACTCTTGCAGAATTATTACTGGAAAAAGAAGTTATCTTTAAAGACGATTTAGAAAAAATATTTGGAAAAAGACCTTTTGAAGAAGCTCTTGAAGTAGAAATCGTTGATGAAAAAGAAAATATTACTCCAGTAGAATTAAAAACTGAAGAATAATATAAATGAATTTTTTTAAAAAGCTATTCAACATACCCAATAAAGAAGTAGAGGAAATCCAAAGACAAGAAATAGATCTTTCTTTGGATGACCTTTTTGTACATAATTTCCTTGAAAAAGGAGGTAAGTTTTTATATTGTTTAAAAGAAAGTGAAGTTGTAGAGAATTTAAAGAGCATTTTAAAAGAGAATAATTGGAATCAATTAACGCTTTTAGACGATAAATTATCTTCTTTTTTAAACAGTCATGAGGTAGTAATGAATAGAAACTTCAATTCAAATTTTCCTGTTTTCTTGAATTGTGAGCATTTGATTGCAGATAATGGAGATATTTTATTTTCATCAAAACAATTAAAAAGTATTAAGTTGTCAGAAATGCCTCAAAACTTTATTGTTTATGCAACTACGAGTCAGTTGGTTAAAGATATGGGCCAAGGGTTAACTGGTATTAAAATTCATCATAAAGATAATTTGCCTACCAATATATCTGCCATAAAAAATTATAACATTCATAAAAATGATGATAATTTCTTAAACTACGGAAACAGTAACTCAAAAAACTTATATTTGCTGCTATTAGAAGATTTATAATATGAGTAACCTTTTAAAAAGGAGTCTTTCAGGCATAATTTACGTTTTAATTTTTATATCAGCGATTCTTTTTTCAAAAGAATCGTATGTAGTTCTAACAACTATTTTTGGATTGTTATGTGTTTGGGAATTTTCTAAACTCATCAATTTTAAAGGGGCGATAGGTTATATTTTCTTTTGTTTAACATTGTTTTTAATGTTAAAAAGACCAGAAAGTTATGCAGTAATTATCATTTTAGGAATTACAATAATTTCCTCTTTATTTCTTATCTACTATTTATTTACTAAAAAAGAAATTTCTTTTTCTAATGATAGGTCTAAATCAGGTTTACTAATTAGGTATCCTATTTTTTCTATGATCTTTCTAATCCTTTTGCCTATTTACAAAGAAACTTATAACCCACATTTAATAATTTCTATTTTAATTATGATTTGGGTAAATGATAGTTTTGCTTTTTTAGTAGGTAAGAATTTTGGGAAAAGAAAATTGTTTGTTTCGGTTTCACCAAAAAAAACACAAGAAGGGTTTTTAGGTGGTTTGGCTTTTGCTTTAATTGCTGCCTATATAATTAGTAAGTTAAATACCGATTTTACAGTAGTAAATTGGTTAGTTATAGCTGTTATTGTTAGTGTAATTGGTACGATTGGAGATTTAGTAGAGTCTAAATTTAAAAGACAAGCCAATATAAAAGATAGTGGTACTATTATGCCTGGTCATGGTGGTATTTTGGATAGATTGGATAGTTTGTTATTTGCAGCGCCATTTGTATATTTGTATATTAATTTTATAATTTAAGTATGATTCGTTTTCACAAAGAAGGATATAAAATAATTGTTATTACCTTTATAATAACAATAGTAGGTGTACTATTGGCAGATAATTTAATAGATATAACATGGCTTGTTAAAGCAATTCAAGTTTTATTACTTGCTTTTTTAGTGATTGTACTACAGTTTTTTAGAAACCCTAAAAGAGTTGCTCCTTTAAATGACAACGTATTAGTTGCGCCAGTAGATGGTAAAGTTGTTGTTATAGAAGAAGTAGAAGAACCAGAATACTTTAAAGGAAAAAGATTACAAGTTTCAATTTTTATGTCTCCAATTAACGTACATGTTACAAGGTATGCAATGAGTGGAGTTGTAAAATATAGTAAGTATCATCCAGGAAAATACTTGGTTGCATGGCACCCGAAAGCATCTACAGAAAATGAAAGAACTACTGTAGTTGTTAATAATACTGCTTTTGGTGATGTTTTATACAGACAAATTGCGGGTGCATTGGCTAAAAGAATTGTTAATTATGCAAAAGTTGGTGATACAGCGGTGCAAGGTGCAGATGCAGGTTTTATTAAATTTGGTTCTAGAGTAGACCTTTTTCTTCCATTAGGTACAAAGTTAAACGTATCTTTAAATGATAAAGTAAAAGGAGGAGTTCAAATAATTGCAGAAAAATAATAAGGGATGGAATCTGATTTAGATAAAGAGTTTAATGACGCTTTCTATAAAATTTCTAAATTAGAAAAGGTCATTGCTCCAGACATCATGCTAAAATTTTATGCCTATAACAAGCAAGCAAATTTTGGTAACAAGTTTTCTTTTAATGATGAGCATAACGTAAGAAGTGCTTTTAAATTGAATGCTTGGATGCAATTAAATGGTATGAAATCTGACGTAGCGAAGCAAGAATATATTAATTTAGCAAATACAGTTTTAAACACTAAAAAATAACATTATGAAAAGAGTCGTAGTTTTATCATTATTAATGATTGTAGCATTTAATTTTTCATCTTGTAAATCAGATAAAAAATCTGATGAAAAAGGAGATGATACAATTAAAGCTAAAAAAAGTGCCGTAGTTTTTTCTTTAGAAAAAGCACAAAATGATATTAACTTTGTAGCATATAAAACTACAGAGAAAATACCTGTAGGTGGTAAATTTAATACCGTAGATATTATTTCTGGTGGAGAAGGTAGTACTATTAAAGAAGCCATTAATAATACAGAATTTTCAATTCCTGTAAGTAGTATTTTTACTAAAGATACAAGCAGAGATTTTAAAATTCAAAAATTATTCTTTGGTGTTATGGAGAATACAAAATTACTTTCTGGTAAGTTAATGATAACAGATGCTACTAATGGTGTTGCAGAAATTAAAATGAACGGAGTTACAGAAAAAGTAGCTTTTACCTATACAATAGAAGGGAAAGTTTTTAATATGAAAGCTACTATGGATGTTACCAATTGGAATGGATCTGCAGCTTTAGCATCATTAAATGAGGCTTGTTTAGATTTACACAAAGGTGCAGACGGAGTTTCTAAAACTTGGAGTGATGTTGCTTTAAATATTACTTCTACTTTTTAAGAAGAATTATAAATTATTCAACGCTTTTTTAAGTGTTTCAAATCGAAAAGAATAACCGTTCTTTTCGATTTTTTTTGCCGAAATTTTACTTCCTTCTAGTAATATTTTTGCCATTTCTCCAAATATAAGTTTCAGCATAAAACTAGGTACTCCAATACCTATATAAGGTTTGTTGATGCTTTTAGCTAGTTCTTTAGAAAATGTTATGCTTGTGTGATGCTCTGGAGCAACTGCGTTAAAAATACCTTCTAAATTTTCTTCAATGGCTTTTATATAGATTGCACACAAATCATCTAAATGAATCCATGGTAAAAATTGTTTTCCAGAACCTAAAGGAGTTATAATAGGAGTTTTCATTTTGTCTAGTGCACCGCCATTATCCGTTAAAACAATACCTGTTCTTAAAATTGTGACAGGAATGTTTTTTGTTGAAAATTGGTGCGCTGCGTTTTCCCATTTTTGGCAAACATCACCTAAAAAATCAGTGCCTGCATTATCTGTTTCTTGGTATATTTTATTTGTAGTGATGGCACCATAATAACCAACTCCAGATGCAGAAATAAAACCTTTTAAATTAATTTTAAGCTCAGAGATTTTATCAAAAAGTAAATTGGCACTTTTAACCCTGCTGTTAATTATTACTTCTTTTCTTTCTTTGGTCCAACGTTTGTCTGCAATTCCTGCTCCTGCTAAATGAATTATATAGTCGGTATTTAAAAGCGCTTTTTCATCAACATAATTAGAAGAGATATCCCATTTAAATTCGTTTTCATTTTTGGGACTTCTACTTAAAATTACAACGTCGTGTTTTTTATCAATCAGTAATTTTGATAATCTTTTGCCGACTAAACCTGTACCACCTGTTATAATTATTTTTGCCATATGGTAAAGATAATTATTTTTTGTTTAATGTTTTTAAAATTTTATAAAACAAATTTATGCTTACATATATTAAACCAATGTTAATCTTTATCTTTCATCCGTATAAAACTGTACTTTTATGGTGATGAAAAACAATAACAAAAGAAAAGGTTTTGTCTTTAAAACTTATGAAGCAGAAAATCAATCTCCTTTCGAAAAATTATTCGAAATTTTTAAGGAATTGATTACACATACTTCTGGTGATTTTGATGAAGCGATAGATTGGTTACGTTCTTTAGACAAAGAATATAAATTGACCGATGAAAATTATACCATAGATGATTTTATTGAAGATTTAAAGAAGAAAGGCTATATAAAAGAGGAGATTAAAGGTGATGGAACTGGTGGTACTAAGATTACTCCAAAAACAGAACGTGCCATTCGTCAGCAAGCGTTGAATCATATCTTTGGAAAAATAAAAAGAAGTGGTTCTGGTAACCATAAAAGCAAATCTCCTGGAATAGGAGATGAACATACCGGAGATTTAAGAGCGTATCAATTTGGAGATTCATTAGACAAGGTTTCGGTTACAGAAAGCATTAGAAATGCACAAATTAATAACGGAATTGATAATTTTAATTTAACCGAAAATGATTTGGTGGTGGAAGAAACCATGCATAAAAGCCAAATGAGTACGGTTTTAATGATTGATATTAGTCATTCTATGATTTTATATGGAGAAGACAGAATTACTCCTGCTAAAAAAGTAGCCATGGCCTTGGCAGAATTAATTACTACACGTTACCCAAAAGACACCTTAGATATTATTGTTTTTGGTAATGATGCTTGGGCAATTAAAATTAAAGATCTACCATATTTACAAGTAGGACCTTATCATACAAATACAGTTGCTGGTTTACAATTAGCAATGGATTTATTGAGAAGAAAAAGAAATACCAACAAACAAATTTTTATGATTACCGATGGAAAGCCAAGTTGTTTGCGTTTACCAGACGGACAATATTATAAAAATAGTAATGGCTTAGATAAGTATATTGTAAACAAATGTTATGCAATGGCGCAACAAGCTAGAAAATTACACATTCCAATTACCACTTTTATGATTGCTCAAGATCCATATTTAATGCAGTTTATAAAAGCGTTTACAAAAGCGAATCAAGGAAAAGCTTTTTATACGGGTTTAAAAGGTTTGGGAGAAATGATTTTTGAAGATTACGAAACCAATAGAAAAAAGAGAATTAAAGGTTAAAAAAGAAACTAGAATAAAGATTAAAGAGCATGAGTAATATCTTTTTTCTTGCATCTAAAACAAAAACATGAATTTAGAAAATATAAAAACATTAGGCGAATTAGTGAAATCTGGATATACATCTAGATCTATAAAAGACGAGTTAAGAGAAAATCTTATTAGTAAAATAAAAAGTAAAGAAACCGTTTTTAAAGGAGTGCATGGGTATGAGAATACGGTGATTCCAGAATTAGAACGAGCTATTTTGAGCAAACATAATATTAATTTATTAGGTTTAAGAGGGCAAGCAAAAACACGTTTGGCTAGATTGATGGTCGATTTATTGGATGAATATATTCCGGTGGTTACAGGTTCTGAAATTAACGATGATCCTTTAAACCCTATTTCTAGATTTGCCATTGAGTTGATTAAAGAAAAAGGAGATGCAACTCCCATTTATTGGATGCACAGAAACGAACGTTTTGCAGAGAAATTGGCTACGCCAGATGTTACTGTAGCAGATATTATTGGTGATGTAGATCCTGTAAAAGCAGCAAACTTAAAATTGAGTTATGCAGATGATAGAGTTATTCATTACGGAATGATTCCACGTGCTAACAGATGTATTTTTGTAATTAATGAATTACCAGATTTACAAGCTAGAATTCAGGTTGCGCTTTTCAATATTTTACAAGAAGGAGATATTCAAATTAGAGGATTTAAATTACGCTTACCTTTAGATATGCAATTTGTGTTTACAGCAAATCCGGAAGATTATACCAATAGAGGAAGTATCGTTACCCCTCTAAAAGATAGAATTGGTTCGCAAATTTTAACACATTATCCAGAGGATATTGAAACAGCTAAAACAATTACACAGCAAGAAGCAAACAAGGTTGGTTCTCAAAAGGAATTTATTTCAGTACCAGAGTTGGCAAAAGACTTGTTAGAACAAATTGTTTTTGAAGCAAGAGAAAGTGAGTATATCGATGCTAAAAGTGGGGTAAGTGCCCGTTTAAGTATTTCTGCTTTCGAGAATTTATTAAGTACAGCAGAAAGAAGAGCTCTACTTTCGGGTGATGAAAAAACAATGATTCGTTTAAATGATTTCGACGGAATTATTCCTGCAATTACAGGAAAAGTGGAGTTGGTCTATGAAGGAGAACAAGAAGGAGCGCAAGTAGTAGCAGAAACATTAATTAAAAATGCTATTAAGACATTATTTCCAAGTTATTTTCCGGAGATAAAAAAATTAGAGAAACAAGAAGAAGAATCTCCTTATGATGATATTATTTCGTGGTTTTTTAACGCTGATGAAGATTTTGAATTGTTAGATGAGCATACAGGAGCAGAATACAAAGCAGAGTTAGATAAGGTAAAACCGTTAGATGCTTTCCTTAAAAAGCATCAACCAAATATGAATGAAGCAGATGCTTATTTTGTAAAAGAATTTATTCTTTGGGCATTAGTAGAGTTTAAAAAACTTAGCAAATATCGTTTTGCAGAAGGAACTCAATTTAAAGATCCTTATGGTAATTTTATAAGTGGTCTCTAATTAATTACCTCGTTCCACGAGTTTTAATATTTTTACTACACAACCGAATTATTTCTATAATTCGGTTTTTTCTTGTGGTTTCTCTTTTTGCTTGATGTATCCAGTATAAATAATGCTTTCTATAACTTGGGGCAAAGTTTTTAAAATTGGTATAAGCGGTTTCGTTTTTAGCAAAGGCAAGTTGTAAATCATTTGGTACGATTCCTTTTTCTACCGTATCCAAGACTGTCCAAGAACCATTTTGTTTTGCAACTTCTATAATATCTAATCCACTTTGGTGCATTAAATTATTAGCAATTAAATTTTTAATATGCTTTTTATTTACGGCACTCCAAACACTTTTTTGTTTCCTTGGGCAAAAATATTGCCTACGTTTTCCATCGCCTAAACTTTTTACAGTAGCATCTATCCAACCAAAACATAAGGCAACTTTTACCGCATCTTCCCAACGCATAGATTCCTCTATATTTTCTACTTTATAAAATATAAGGTAAACCCCTTTGGATAAATCATAATTTTTAGACAACCAATTACGCCATTCAATATCATTTTTAAAGTAAAATTCTTCTATTTCTTTCATGATTTTTAGATCCTAAAATTACCTCTTTGTGTTTTTTGTGTAATTTTTGCTAATTGAAATTTATAATTATAGCGGGGTGTTTATAAAGAGAGGTAAAATAACGAAAATAATTTTTATCATTCTTTATTTACTATTTTTTGATGGTCATAATTATCACAATCATAAAAATTAAACTAGAAATAACGATAGGAGTCTTAACTTTTGTTTGCTCTTTAATTTTTAATTAAATTCAGTGTTATTAATGATTCTCTCTTAAAAACACAATGAAATGACCGTAAATAGCTTAAATGTTGAAAATAAAATAAAACTATTATCATTTGATATTGATAATACCTTAATTGATTTTCATACCTATAAAAGTAATTTTAAAAAAATATGGGAAAAGTATCAAGATCAAACCGATGCAATCTTAACCTATAATACAGGACGTTTAATAGAGGACGTTTTAGATTTAATCGATAAAAAGGTACTTCCGGAACCAGGTTATATTATTTCTGGAGTGGGTACACATATTTATAATTATAAAAAAGGTGCCATTGAAAAAGAATTTAATGATGTTTTGGATGATGGATGGAATCTTGATTCGGTAGAAAATATTGTTCAAAAAATTACCCATCCTATAAGTGATCAACCAAGTAAATTTCAGCACTCGTATAAGAGAAGTTATTTTTTTCATGATGCAAGCAATGACTTGATAGATGAAATAGCGCAAGATTTTGCGGATGCCAATATGGATGTAAACGTGGTGTATTCTGGTAATAAGTTTTTAGACATTTTACCCAAATGGGCAAATAAAGGAAACGCACTACAATGGCTGTTAAGAAGATTAGATTTAAAATCAGATCAAGTTTTAGTTGCAGGTGATAGTGGTAATGATTCTGCGATGTTCGATTTAAAAGAGGTTTCAGGTATTGTAGTTGCCAATGCTCATGATGAACTATATCTGTATACAAAACATAAAAAAGTGTATCATACAGAAAAAGAAAAAGGAGATGGTATTATAGAAGGATTAATTTTCTATGAAATCTTACCAAAAGACGCCCTTGAAGATACTAAAATTGATCATTCAGAAGATTTCTTTATCAAAAAGGAATTAGACAATATTGCTTTAGAAGATGATGATGAAAAAATAGCATTAATTCAAGAAGGTTATGTAAAAGCAATAGAAGCGTTAAGAAAAAATATTACGCCACTTGGTTTTTCAGCCTGTTCTATAAAAGACAATATTCCGAATGGTACCGATGAAAATTATCATAGTGTTTGGGCTAGAGATGGCGCCATAACAGTAATTGGTTCGCTGTCTTTAATAGAAGATGAAGAGATACACCAATGCCAGAGACAAACCTTAATAACCTTGCTAGAAAATATTTCTAGAAACGGACAAATCCCAGCAAATGTTAGATTAAAAGATGGTGAGCCAGATTATTCTGGAGTTGGTGGTATTTGTTCTATAGATAGTGGTATTTGGGTGGTTATTGCTTTCTACGAATATGTAAATGTTACCAAAGACATTCAGTTTTTAAGAAAATATATTGGAGATATAAAAGAAACCATGCGTTGGTTGGGCGCTCATGATAGTAATAATGATGCACTTTTAGAAATTCCTGAAGCAGGAGATTGGACGGATTTATTTGGTAGAAGTTACAATATTTTATACGATGAAATTCTTTGGTATCGCTCTAATGTTTGTTTCGGACGTATGTTAGAGATGTTAGGTAATCATGAAGATGCAGGAGAATATATCAGATGGTCTCAGGTGATAAAAAAAGAGATTGTTCAAAATTTTTGGCCTTCTACTCAGCAAAAAATATTTCAATCGGTTTCTTTTGCCGAAAAGCAATTTACCTTAGGAGATACTTCTTATTTAATAGCGCAAACCACACCCTTCGATTTTAGTTGGCGTTGCGATGTTTTAGGGAATGTTTTAGCCTTTTTACACGGAACCATAGATGCTGAAAAAGCACATCAAACTTTTAAGTTTATGTTAGGTGTTGGGGTAAATGATCCTTTTCCTGTTGCAAATGTATATCCGGTTGTAAGTCCTGGAGATCCAGATTGGAAGCCTTATTACACCGTAAACCTTCTGAATTTACCAAATCATTATCACAATGGTGGTATTTGGCCTTTTGTGGGCGGATTTTGGGTAAAGTTTGTAAATAAATTAGGCTTTAAAGATGTTGCTATTGCAGAGTTGCACAAGCTAGCGCTTATTAACAAAGAAGGAATTAATGAAGAATGGGAGTTTACAGAATGGGCACACGGAACTACCGGTAAACCTATGGGAAAAGCATATCAAGCATGGTCTGCAGCTCAATACATCTCAGCTTGTAATGATATAAAAATAATGAAAACTAAAAACTAAAAACTAGAAATATGAAATCAATATTAATGATCTCTTTACACGGATATGTTGGAGCAAATGCTGAATTAGGAAAACCAGATACAGGAGGTCAAGTAGTATATGTATT
This sequence comes from Polaribacter atrinae, assembly GCF_038023995.1. NCBI lineage: Bacteria > Pseudomonadati > Bacteroidota > Flavobacteriia > Flavobacteriales > Flavobacteriaceae > Polaribacter > Polaribacter atrinae. The sequence goes on along the minus strand of NZ_CP150660.1, from coordinate 1,327,630 downwards.
AGAATTAGCAGATAGATTTAGTCGATTAGGAAAACGTGTAGATTTGGTAACACGGCAGTTTGAAGATCAACCAGAATATGACCACGTAGATGATAATTTTAATGTGTGGAGAATCCCTTTTGGAGGTAAAAAATTCATCAGAAAAGAAGATATGCACGATCATCTTAAAAAATTTGTGACCAATACATTGGCTGCGATAAAAAAAGAAAACAAGAAATATGATGTGGTGTATTCTCATTATTGGGATGCAGGTTGGGCAGGACAAAAAATTGCAGAAGAATTAGGAATTTGTCATGTACATACACCACACTCTTTAGGTTGGTGGAAACAGCACTCTATGGGAAGTGATATGGATGAGAAAGAGATGGAGAAAACTTATCGATTTAAAGAGCGTATCAGAAAAGAATATTTTGTGTATCAGATGTGTAATTTTGTCATTGCTACCACGCTTCCTCAAGTAGATTTATTAGTACAGCAATATGATGTGTTGTCTCGAAATTGTAGCATGATTCCTCCCGGAATTGATGAAAATAGGTTTTTCCCTGTTCCGTCTAAAGAGAATGATAAAATTCGATTAAAATATGATATCAAGCCAACCGATATTTTAGCGTTGGGTAGAATGGCGCATAATAAAGGCTATGATTTGTTATTGCACGCTTTACCTACTGTTTTTGAGTTGTGTCCGGAAGCGAGATTAGTTGCGGCAATTGGAGGAGATTCGCAACAAGATAGAGACGGAATAGAGAAGTTAAAAGAATTAGCCCAAGAATTGGGAGTAATGGATAAAATTAAGTGGAAAAATTACATTGCTGATGAAGATTTAGCAAACGTATATAGATCTGCAAGTGTTTTTGTAATGCCTTCTAGATATGAACCTTTTGGCATGGTTGCTATTGAGGCAATGGCTTGCGGAACACCAAGTGTAATAACTGTTCACGGAGGTTTATATGATTTAATTGACTTTGGAAATCAAGGTTTATTTGCAGATCCACACAGACCAAAAGAATTTGGAGCAATGATGGCAATGCCTCTTTTATATCCAAAATTAAGAAATGAAATGTCTGTAGAAGGGGCTCGTTTTGCGCGTCGTAATTTTGGTTGGACGGGAATTGCTAAAAGAATGCTAGCTATTTTTTCTAGCTCTATTAGTCAAAGAACTTCTGAGTCTAATATTTATTAAAATCTATGTATGTCTAAAATTGTATGTTTTGGTGAAGTTTTATGGGATGTTTTTCCTACTCATAAAAAAATAGGAGGAGCCCCTTTAAATGTTGCCGTTCGTTTAAAATCTTTTAACAATGATGTTGCCATGATTAGTGCTGTTGGTAATGATGTTTTAGGTAAAACGATTTTGAAATACATCAATGACTTAAAAATAAACGCTGAAGCTGTAGAAGTTTTAGAAGAGTTTACAACTGGGGAAGTTGCTGTGTCCTTAAACGAAAAGGGTGCAGCAACTTATAAAATAGTGCATCCAAAAGCGTGGGATAAAATTCCATTTACAGCAAAATCATCAGAATTGGTAAAACAAGCTGATGCTTTTGTTTTTGGAAGTTTAATTACAAGAGACGATGTTTCTAAGAATACACTTTACCAACTATTAGAATTGGCTAAATATGCTGTTTTTGATGTGAATTTAAGAGCGCCTTTTTATAACAATGAAATTCTTATTGATTTAATGTGTAAAGCTGATTTTATAAAATTTAATGATGACGAATTGTATGAGATAAGTGCTTTTTTAGGCTCTCCATTTCATAATTTAGAGCAAAACATACACTTTATAGCAGAAAAAACTAAAACAGCACATATATGTGTTACCAAAGGAGAACATGGTGCTGTTTTATTATATAATCATCAGTTGTATTATAATAGTGGCTATCAAATAAAAGTAAAAGATACTGTTGGATCTGGAGATTCTTTTTTAGCATCATTAATAAGTAAATTAATAAATGGTGCATCACCACAAAAAGCAATTGATTTTGCTTGTGCAGTAGGAGCATTGGTTGCAGAAAAAGAAGGAGCAAACCCAATAATAACTGAAAAAGAAATTTTAGATTTTAGCAGAGTATAATTTATTCAATTATTTTAATTCATCTAAAAAAGGCTTTAATTCTAATAACGTTATATCATCACGTTTTCTTAATTCTTTTAAAAACCAAGCTTTGTGTCCGGCACCATAAGTAATTAAAATACGTTTATTTTATGCTTATATTTCTGTAAAACTTTTTCAATATTCCAATAATGTGCAATATTAATATTGTTCCAACCACCAAGACCTAATTCTTCATTAAAAAGTCTGTTGTAAGCTCCTAATCCAATATTAGAAATACTATCATACGTATTGGTGTGTATAAAATAAGGGTCATTTCTGTTACCTGTAAGAGTCATAATAGAATCAGATTTTCTATTTGCGTCTCTATATTGTTTCCAATCAGATTTTCGTAAAGTATCTCTGCTAATGGCTCTTAATTTTTGTTGTCTATCTTTTGCCATAGAAGCAGACCAACCAGCAGTTGGTATAATTTCAAAATCCATCGTTTTAGATAACGGAAAAATTACTTCTGTATATTCAGGAAAACGTAAAACTCTAGGTTCAGAAATAGAATCGTCTCTTTTAAAACCTTCCATCGCTTCTTTAAATCTATTTGGCGGAATTTCAGTTAAAATAAGATCGGGTTTAATTTCTTGAATTAGTTTTGTTAGTTTTTCTATAGAATATTCTTCTGAAGTTAAATGACTACCATGTATCGTTCCTAATACTAAAACTTCATTCTTTTTATCTTTTGTACAGCTAAAAAGTAAAAAGATAAAACTAAGGGTAAAAAGACTTTTAATTATTGTTTTCATATTTATTATCTTAAAATTTTATTCGGAAAAATAACTACACTTTCGTGTCCATTCTCTCCAATAGCAGCAATACCAAAAAAGAAATTATCTATCACAATTCCATCTAAAGTAAACTCGGTAGTTTCTACATATCTAGAATGATCCCAAGTAGGGGAAGTGGTATCACGCCAATAAATTTTATAACCTTTTGCACCAGCTACTTTATTCCATTTTAATTTTACAGAAGCTTCTACAATACCACCAATAGCTACTTCTTTTGGAGCTTCTGGAGCCCATGCTAAATTGGCCATTGTAATGGCGTTTACTGCAGTCAATTTTTTTGCATACTCAAAATTCACATGCTCAAAAGTATCCCCGTATTTTATACCGTTTTCAGTTCTAATATCTTGATGTTGTTGCGTGTAGTTTTCATGTGCTTCCATAATTCTAATACCAGCAAAACCTAAATCATTAAAAGGTCTGTGATGTCCTCCACGTCCAAATCTATCCAATCTATAAATCATCATCGGATTCATTTCTGGCATATAGGTTTTTACATTTTTGTGAATATACCTTGCCAATTGTCTAGAAATTCCATCTACTTCACCACCATAAAACCTGCGCATTTTACGTTGGGTTTCAGTTTCATTAGCAGGTACCGGTTCCGAGAAAATTCTAAAACTACGATTGTCAATTACACCATCTACCCCTTTTATATTTCCAATCATATCGTTGTTTAAAACGCCAATAATATCCCAATCTTTTTCTTTTGCATATTTTGCCAAACCTGCTCCACCAAACAAACCTTGTTCTTCACCAGAAAGACCAACATAAACAATACTGCTTTCAAATTGATATTTACTTAACACTCTTGCAGCTTCTATAGTACCTGCCATTCCAGAAGCATTGTCATTTGCACCAGGAGCGTCTGTTGTAAAATCCATTGTATCACTTGCACGAGAATCAATATCTCCACTCATAATAATATAGCTGTTTGGGTATTTTGTTCCTTTTTGAATCGCTACAACATTTACTATCCAAGCATCATGAGGAACTCTTCTATTGCCCTCTTTAGTAACAAAATCCTTTTGATAAAAAGTGCTTATACAATTATTGCAATTGTTAGAAATTGCATCAAATTCAGATTTTATCCAACGTCTTGCTGCGCCAATTCCATGAGTGGAAGAAATTGTATCAGAAAAAGTATTTCTTGTGCCAAACTCGGTTAATGTTTTTATATCTGCTTTAATGCTATCCGCAGAAATAGTATTTATAATATCGTAAATTCTTTGGTCTGTTTGAGCAGAAAGTGATAACGTGATAAATAAAAAAAGGAGTGTCGTTTTTTTCATAATTTTATGGTCTTTAATACTCGAAAGGGGCTTTGATAACATTTATTCAAAATTTTGCTCTAATATACAGCCTTTTTAAAAAAAGAAACCACTTCAATAAAATTGAAATGGTTTTAAATTTATTATTTAGTTAATCTTATTGTAAACTAGATTTCTAAGGATTATTCTTCTACACTTACATGAAACAAAGCATCACCTTTATTTACAATTGGTGTTTTATTAATACAGAAAATATGACAATCAAATGGTGCATAAATTTTCTTTTTAAACTCCCCAAAAGGATCTTGAATAACACCTAAAACTTCTCTTTTTTTCACAAAACTTCCGTTGGCAACTCTAATTTTAAACATTCCAGAATCAGAAGATCTTATCCATTTTGCTTTATGCACAAAAACGGGTGTTGCTTTTACGGTAATGTCTCCTTCAATTAAGCCTAAACGGATTAATACATTTTTAGTTCCGTTTACACCTTCGTTAATAATTGTAGGACTTAGTTCTTTTGATTTTCCCCCTTCGAAAAGTAAAACGGTTTTACCCATTTTATGTAATGTATCTCTTAGGGATTTAGTAATATTTTCAGAAAAAACAATCATTGGAGGGTTAAAAACCTTAGCCAATTCTAATGCTTTTTCATCTTCTTTACTACATCTTATTTGTGCAATATTATCGCGATCTCCACCACCTGTATGAAAATCGATAACGTAATCTACAATCGGAGCAATTTCTTTAGTAAATTGATATGCAAATTGACTAGCTAATGAGCCTCCTGCAGAACCAGGAAACATTCTATTTAAATCACGTCCGTCAGGAAACTCTCTAGTTTGAATTAAATAGCCGAAAATATTAAAAACAGGAATACAAATAATGGTTCCGGTTTTTGGTTTATTAATTTTTAAATTAATGATTTCTCTAATAATTCCTACTCCATTTGTTTCATCACCATGAATACCTGCAAGCAATAAAACAACAGGTCCAGGATTATTGGAACGTTCTATAATTATAGGAACCTTAACAGTAGTTCTTGTATGTAATTTTGCTACTTCTAAATCTAAAACGGTACGCTTTCCTAAAGGAATTACTTTTCCTAAAAGAACAAATGGTTTATTCGACATGAATTTCTAAATAACGAATGATTTCTTTGGCAATGTTTTTTCCTGTTGCAACCTCAATACCTTCTAAACCAGGAGAAGAGTTTACTTCTAAAACCAAAGGTCCTTTAGAGGATTGTAACATATCTACACCAGCAACACCTAAGCCTAACGCTTTTGTTGCTTTTAAAGCAGTTTTTTCTTCTTCGTCTGTTAATTCTATAACTGTAGCATTACCACCTCTGTGTAAGTTAGAACGGAATTCTCCTTCTTTACCTTGACGTTTCATGGCTCCAATTACTTTACCATCAACTACAAAGGCTCTAATATCTGCACCACCAGCTTCTTTAATAAATTCTTGCGCAATTACTCTTGCACCTAAACCATTAAAAGCTTCTAAAACAGAAGTTGCTGCATTTTTAGTTTCTGCTAATACAACACCTAAACCTTGTGTTCCTTCTAATAATTTTAAAATTAAAGGAGCTCCACCAACAGATTCTACTACGTGTTCTACGTCTTTTGTATAGTTTGTGAAAACCGTTTTTGGTAATCCAACACCTGCTCTTGCTAAAATTTGTAAACTACTTAATTTATCTCTAGACTTTACTAAGGCTTGTGAAGAAACAGCAGAAAATACTTTCATCATTTCAAACTGTCTAATAACAGCTGTTCCGTAAAAAGTTACAGAAGCACCAATTCTTGGTATAATGGCATCAATATTCTCTAAATATTCTCCTTTATAAAATATTTTTGGAGACCTTTTTTCAATCTCAATGTTACATTTTAAATGATCTACAACAATTACTTCATGCTTTCTTTTGGTGGCAGCTTCAACTAATCTTCTTGTAGAATACAATTTAGGATTCCTAGACAGAATTACGATTCTCATTATATGTTATTTTTTAATTTGTGTGATAGGTTTGTCTTTGAGGTGTCTATCACAAATTTTTTATTTAGAAATTTTCTTCCAAGCAATATAGGAAACTTCATGTCTTTACGTTCACTTAATGTTAAATGAATTGGAAAAGTTTTATTAAAAATTACAATTTCAGTTTCAATTAAAAATCTTTGTTCTGAAATTCCATTGGAACTTTTTACAAATTTAGAAGCATAATTTTTGGTAGTAAATTCTTTGTTGTTATAAAATGAATGCTCTGGATCTAATAATTTAAACCTAATAAAGTTTTTATTATCTATAGTGATTTCTTCAATGTTAGAACAATGTATTGATGATGTGTAAGCACCTGAATCAATTTTTAAATCAATGTCTTGTAAATGAAGTTCCGGAAAATCTGCTTTATCAACACGACCAATAGTTATTTTCATATATTATTTTAAACAGCTGTAAAATTAGTGATAGTTATTCGATATCTATATAAAATGAAAAAAAATATAAAGAATTATCAAATAATAAATCTAAAGATATGGTTTTTAAAAATTAAATAAATTTTTGTCCTTTTATTGTACATATAAATAGGTAATATATATAATTAAGAAAAAAATAATAAAATTTTTCTTGAGATTGCTTTTCTTTTTATAAAAACAAAATTTGTTTTTATACTATTGATAAAGATGTTTCTTTAGCTTATTTTCTGTTTTATTAATAGAGCACGTTTTCTGAAGTAAAAAAATAGTTAACCTAAAAAGATATTTTATAGGTGGTAATAGATGCATATCTTTGCACTTCTAATAATAAATATAAGAATTAATATGAAAAAACCTACTATCGGATTTATCGGACTTGGCCTTATGGGTGGTAACATGGTTGAAAATCTGCAAAAAAAGAGGTTATGAGTTAACAGTAATGGACCTTAATAAAGAAGAGGTTGCAACTGTAGTGGCTCGTGGTAATGCTACCGTAGCTAACTCTCCTAAGGAATTAGCAGAAAAAAGTGATATTATAATGTTCTGTTTAACGACATCTGCTGTGGTTGAAAAGATCGTTTATGGAGAAGAAGGAATTTTAGCAGGTATCAAAGAAGGTGCTGTTTTAATTGATTTCGGAACTTCAATTCCTGCGTCTACTATTAAGATTGGTAAAGATCTTGCAAGTAAAGGAGCAGGTATGATAGATGCGCCTCTTGGTCGTACACCAGCACATGCTAAAGACGGATTACTTAATATTATGGCAGCTGGTGAGAAAGCTACTTTTGATAAAGTAAAACCAGTTTTAGACGAGCAAGGAGAAAATGTATTTTACTTAGGTGCTTTAGGAGCAGGTCATACAACTAAGTTGATTAACAACTTTATGGGGATGACTACTGTTGTTGCTATGTCTCAGGCTTTTGCAGCAGCAAAACTTGCAGGTGTAGATACTCAGCAATTGTTTGACATTATGTCTTCTGGACCGTCGAACTCTCCATTTATGAAATTCTGTAAAAATTACGCAGTAGATAACGTAAGTGATTTAGGTTTTTCTATAGCAAATGCAAATAAAGATTTAGGATATTTTGTTCAGATGATGAATGATTTAGGTACTACTTCTAAAATAGCAGAAGCTACTTCAGAAAACCTTAAAGCAGCTGTTGCAGCTGATATGGGAAGCGGAAATGTTCCTGAAATTTTCGATTACTTTACAAGTTTAAAGAAATAAATATTCCCGCAATAGCGGAAGTATAAAATAGATTTTTGATGTTTATGTCAAAATGAAATAAAAATACCTCGAGGCATTGCTTCGAGGTATTTTTGTTTTTTAAAGGATTTACAAAATGTAAACTTTAATTATTTTTGATAAAAAATGTATAATGAATTATGAACTTAAAATACTAATTCTTGTTGTAAATTTCTGAAGCCAGTTTTTAGACTACAATTTTGCAATGGCAGCTTCTGCACAACGCTCTCCATCCATGGCTGCAGAAACAATTCCGCCAGCATAACCACCACCTTCTCCACAAGGATACAAACCTTCTATTTCGGTATGTTCTAAATTTTCTTTTCTAGGGATGTTTACCGGTGATGAAGTTCTAGATTCTACACCAATAACATTTGCTTCATTGGTATAATAACCATGCATTTTTTGTCCGAATGCAGCAAAACCTTTTCGCAGTCTACCACCAATAATTTTTGGTAATAAAGAATGTAAAGGCGCCGATTTTAAACCTGGTTGATACGAACAATCATTTAAATCGTTAGAAAGTCTACCATCAACAAAATCTACCAATCTTTGTGCAGGTGCAGTTTGTGTTCTTCCGCCTGCAAAAAACGCTATTTTTTCTAAATCTTTTTGAAACTCTAATCCTTTTAAAGGACCAAATTCCTCATATTTTTTAAAATCTTTATCAATATCTAATTCAACAACAATTCCCGAATTTGCAAATCGGTTATTTCTACGAGAAGGAGACATTCCGTTTACAACAACCTCTCCATTGGCAGTAGCCGCAGGTACAATAAATCCACCAGGACACATACAAAAAGAATAAACCCCTCTATTATTTACTTGATGTACCAAACTATAAGCAGCAGCAGGTAAAAGCTCGTCTCTTTCTCCCGAACAATGATATTGAATCTGGTCTATAATTTCTTGCGGATGTTCTACACGAACTCCCATAGCAAAAGATTTTGCTTTTAAAGCAATTTCTTTTTTGTGTAGCAATTCGTAAATATCTCTTGCAGAATGTCCGGTTGCCAAAATAACTGAATTTACAGCCATTTCGGTTCCATTCTTTAAATGAATAGCTTGTAATTTATTATTCTTTACCGTAAAATCTGTAACACGAGTTTCAAAATGAATTTCGCCTCCATATTTTAAAATGTTCTCACGAACATTCTCTATAATTTTTGGTAATTTATTGGTTCCTATATGTGGATGCGCATCTACCAAAATTTGTTCTGTAGCTCCATGAAAAACTAAGTTTTCAAAAATTCTACGAACATCACCACGTTTTAGAGAACGTGTGTAGAGTTTACCATCAGAATAGGTTCCTGCGCCACCTTCACCAAAACAATAATTAGAATCTTCGTTTACAAAATGATCTTGATTAATTGCTTTTAAATCTCTTCTTCTATCTTGTACATTTTTTCCACGTTCTAGAACTACAGGTTTATAACCTAATTCTATACAACGTAAAGCCGCGTACATTCCTGCAGGTCCAAAACCAATAATATGTATTTCTTTGGCATTAGAAACATCTTTGTACTCAAAAATATAATCAGATTTCTCTGGTACTTTTTCGTTGATGTAAACCGCTACTTTGTAATTAAATATGATGTCTTTTTTACGAGCATCTATAGATTTACGAAGTACTTTAACGGCAGAAATTTCACTTTTATCAAGCCCTAATTGTTTAGAAGCTTTGTATAATAAGATGTTTTCTTTACGTTCTTCTATTAAATTTACTCGAAGTTGAATTTCTTTTACCATTTGGCAAAAATAACAAAATTTAAAGGTTAATAAATAAATAACTTTATGCTAAAATTATGATTTACATATTTTATTTTTTATAATTTTAAATAAGGATTGTCTTGTGGATATTATTCTCATAAAATGTTATGAAAATAAAGGTAAAAATCACTAATTTATCTATCTTTAAAAAATATTTGAAAGGATGCTAGACAAAGATAAATATAAGGTAAAAAGTAACATTCAACTTGCTGATTTTAATACCAAAGAGGTCATTGAAAAGGCAGAGAAAAAACTTAAGAAAATTAGAAAAAAGTTAAGTAAAATTCAAGATACGATGTATGCTGAAGGCAAATATAGTATGTTAATTTGCTTACAAGGAATGGATACTTCTGGTAAAGACAGCTTAATTAGAGAGGTTTTTAAAGATGTAAATGCACGTGGAGTAGAGGTGCATAGTTTTAAGGTACCAACAGAGTTAGAGTTGAAACACGATTTTTTGTGGCGCCATTATATTGCATTACCTGCAAAAGGAAAAATTGGTGTTTTTAATAGAACGCATTATGAAAACGTGTTGGTTACAAGAGTGCATCCAAACTATGTTTTTGGAGAGAATATTCCAACAATAAACACGTTAGAAGATATAAATGATGAATTCTACCATAATAGAATGGACAGAATTAATGATTTTGAAAAACATATTGTTGACAGTGGAACCATTGTTTTAAAATTCTTTTTAAATTTATCTAAAGAAGAACAAAAAAACAGGTTGTTACGTAGATTGAATTTGCCTGCTAAAAATTGGAAATTTTCTGCTGGTGATTTAAAAGAACGTAAACTTTGGGACAAGTATCAGTTTTGTTATGAAGATTTGTTAAACAGAACTTCAAAAGAGAACGCACCTTGGTATGTAATTCCTGCAGATGATAAACCAACAGCAAGATTCCTTTTAGCGGATATTGTATTAGAAGAGTTAAAAAAATATAATTTTAAAGAGCCTACATTGCCTGCAAAAATTCAGGATCAAGTAGCAGCATTTAAAGCACAATTAAATAACGAATAGTTCTCGTCTGCACTCGATGTGACAATTATGTTTCCTCGAGGGAGTTGAGAAGTCAAACAAAATAGATGAATTTAAATTTAACAAAACCAATCGTATTTTTCGATTTAGAAACAACAGGAGTAAATATTGCAACAGATAAAGTAGTTGAAATAGCCATTTTAAAAGTATTTCCAAATGGGAATAAAGAAAGTAAAACGTGGTTGGTAAATCCAGAAATGGAAATTCCACAAGGTTCTATAGATGTACATGGAATTACCAATGAAAAAGTAGCTTCAGAACCAACTTTTAAAGAATTAGCACCAAAAATTAATGAAATGATTGCAGATTCTGATTTGGCAGGTTTTAATTCTAATCGTTTTGATATCCCGCTTTTAGCGGAAGAATTAATGCGAGCTGGTATCGATTTTGATATGAAAAATAGAAAGGCAATTGATGTGCAGGTTATTTTTCATAAAAAAGAACAAAGAACGTTAAGTGCTGGTTATCAATTTTACTGTGGTAAAGAATTAGAAGGTGCACACGGAGCAGAAGCAGATACCAATGCTACGTACGAAATTTTGTTAGCGCAATTAGATAAATATACAGATATTGAAAACACTGTAGATGCGTTAAGTGAATACTCTACGCACGGAGAAAGAGCAGATTTTGCAGGTTTTATTTTGATGAATGACAAAAAACAAGAAGTTTTTTCTTTCGGAAAATATAAAGGTAGAACAGTAGAAGAGGTGTTTACAGAAAACCCAGGGTATAATAACTGGATGCAAAATGCAGACTTTCCTTTGTATACTAAAAAGGTTTTAAAAGAAATAAAAGAAAGAATGTCTGCGCCTAAAAAGCAAATGTCTGATAAAGAAAAGTTAGAGGCTTTACAGCAGAAATTTAATTTAAGATAGGTAATTAGAAGGTTCGGTTTTTAGACAGAAATCCAACAATCTAGTAATCACATAATCTAGAAAAAAATGTTTACAGAATATAAAAATTTACCAAACAATTCTCGTGTTTGGATATACCAAGCAGATAGAGAATTTACAGAGAATGAAATAAACTTTATTTCAGAAAAAGCAGAAGACTTTATTAACCAATGGACGCGTCATGGTGACGATTTAAAAGGCTCTTTTATTATCAAATACAATCAGTTTTTGGTGTTGGCAGTAGATGAAAGTTTTAACAATGTTTCTGGTTGTTCTATAGATAGTTCGGTTCGTTTTATTAAAGAATTAGAAAACGAATTACAATTAGATTTAATGGACAAAATGAATGTTACTTTTAAAGATAATGACAATATTAACTTAGTAAAGTTGTTTGATTTTCAGAAGTTTGCAAAAGAGCAAAAAGTAACTGCAGAAACAATTGTGTTTAACAATATGGTAGACACCAAAGAAGACTTTGAAAACAATTGGGAAATTCCCGCAAAAGATAGTTGGCACAAACGTTTTTTGGTGTAAAAATTGTATTAAAATTATTGAATTCAGTTAGCAAATTGTGGCGTTAAGGATAGAGCGGTCTGTTTAAGCTCTTTTTTAAGTTTCAGTTCGTGGTAATTACACGAACTGAAACTTAAAAAAAGCGAGTAGCGAAAGCCTGTTAAAACGCCCAAAAAATATGTCCAAAAATAATATGAAGAAAGAGTTATTAATAATCGTTTTTATAAGTTTTATTTTTAATTTATCTGGTCAAAGTGTAGATCCTTTAAGAACAAAAGATGCAGAGGCGCAAGATATTTGGGTAGATAGTATTCTAAAAAATATGTCTATTGATGAAAAAATTGGTCAGCTTTTTATGATCCAAGCTTATTCTAACAAAGACAAAAAACACGAAGATTATATTACAAATATGATTCAAAAATATCATGTGGGTAATTTAATTTTTATGCAAGGAACTCCAAAAAAACAAGCAGTACTTACTAATACATTTCAAGATGCGGCAAAAGTGCCTTTATTAATTGGTTTTGATGGAGAGTGGGGCTTAGACATGCGTTTAAAAGATACCTATAGATTTCCTTGGAACATGACTTTGGGAGCTATTAAAAAAGATTCTTTAATTACTGAATTCGGTAAGCATTTGGGAATGCATTGTAAGCGATTGGGAATTCATGTAAACTTTGCGCCAGTTGTAGATATTAATACCAACCCAGAAAACCCAATTATTGGAAATAGGTCTTTTGGTGAAGATAAAGAAAACGTAACCCAAAAAGCAATTGCGTTTACAAAAGGTATGCAAAGTCAAGGAGTTTTGGCAAATGCAAAACATTTTCCTGGGCATGGAGATACCGCAACAGATTCTCACCATACATTACCCGTTTTAAATTTTGATTTGGCGCGTTTAGATTCTGTTGAATTGTATCCGTATAAAAGGGTGTTTGATGCTGGTATGGCAAGTGTTATGACGGCACATTTAAGTATTGCGAGTTTAGAGCCAGATAGTAGATTACCTACTTCTTTGTCTAAAAATGTGGTGACTAATTTATTACAGCAAAAATTAGGTTTTTTAGGTTTGGTTATTACCGATGGTTTAAATATGAAAGGTGCTGCAAATTATGCAACTTCTGCAGAAATTAATTTGGCTGCCATACAGGCAGGGAATGATTTATTGTTAATTCCGCAAGAGATTCCTGCTACAGTAAACATGATTAAAAAGGCTATTGAGTTGAAGACTCTAACGGAAGAAAGAGTCAATTTTTCTGTTCGTAAAATATTAAGAGCAAAATATTGGGCAGGTTTAAATAATTATAAACCGGTAGTGTTAGAAAACCTTCATGAAGACTTAAATTCAATTCAAGATGAATTATTACATAGAGAGTTGGTAAAGAATTCTTTAACTGTTATTAAAAATAAAAACTACAATATATCTGTTACAAATTTAGAAGAAAGAAAAATTGCCTATGTAAAATTAGGAGACGATTCTGGATATTCTTTTATTGAGATGCTTCAAAAATATGGGCAAGTAGATCAGGTTTACAGTGAAAATTTAGACGGACTTATAAAAAAATTGAAACCTTATAATTTGGTTATAGTTGGTTTTCATAAATCGAACTCAAACCCATGGAAAAGTTATAAGTTTACAAATAAAGAGTTGGTTTGGTTGCAAGAAATATCTAGAGAGAATAATGTAATTTTAGATGTTTTTGCAAGTCCTTACAGTTTATTACAAGTAAAATCTTTTACAAATATAGAAGGTATCATTGTGTCTTACCAAAATAGTAAATTGGCCCAAGAACTTTCTGCTCAATTAATTTTTGGAGCTTTCGGAGCAAAAGGGAAGTTGCCTGTTTCTATTAAAAATGATTTTTTAGAAGGTAGCGGTTTTTTCACCTCAAATCTAAGTAGGTTTGAATATACCATACCAGAAGCAGCTCAATTATCTTCTATCAAATTAAAAAAGATAGATTCTTTAGCTACCATTATTTTAAAGGAAAAAATGGCACCAGGTTTTCAGGTTGTAGTGGCAAGACACGGTAAAATTGTTTTAGAGAAAAGTTACGGGCATCACACAGATGATACGTCTAGAAAAGTAAAAAATTCTGACGTGTATGATTTGGCTTCCCTTACCAAAATTTTAGCGTCTTTACCTTTGGTGATGAAAGCAGAGGAAGAAAAGAAAATTTCTTTAAATGAAAAACTTCAAGATCTTTTACCAGGTTTTAAAAACTCTAATAAAGCAGCGGTTTCTGTTAGAGAAATTCTTTCTCACTACGGACGTTTAAAAGCGTGGATTCCTTTTTATGTGGCAACTCAAGATAGTATAACGCATAAAAATTTACCTGCTTTTTATAGTAATAAACAATCGGAAAGATTTTCACTAAACGTGGCAAAAAACTTATATATAAATAAGAGTTATAAAGACAGTATTTATAAATATATTAAAGATGCAGACCAAAGAACAACTGCCGGCTATAAATACAGCGATTTAGGTTATTATTTATTACAAGAAGCCATAGAGAATGAGTATCAAAAACCTTTAAATACCTTGGTAGATGAAGAGTTTTATCAATCTTTAGGAGCTAATAGAACTACTTATTTACCGCTTCAAAAGTTTCCAGCAGAAGAAATTATACCTACCGAAAAAGACAATTACTACCGCAACCAATTAGTACAAGGTTATGTGCATGATATGGGAGCTGCCATGTTGGGTGGTGTAGGTGGTCATGCAGGTTTATTTGCCAATGCAAACGATGTGGCAAAAATTATGCAGATGTATTTACAGAAAGGGTATTATGGTGGTAAAAGGTATTTAAAAACAGAAACCTTAGATAAATTTAACCATCGTTATTTTTCTGATATGCAGGTGCGTAGAGGTTTAGGTTTCGATAAACCGCAGTTAAACCCTAAAGTAAAAGCAACTTGTGGTTGTGTTTCAGACGAGAGTTTTGGGCATTCTGGTTTTACAGGTACTTACACTTGGGCAGATCCACAAAGCGGAATTGTATATGTATTTTTGTCTAATAGAGTGTATCCAACGGCTGCAAACAGAAGTTTGGTAAATAGCAATATGCGTACAATAATTCAGCAAGTAATACAAGATGCTATTATAAATTAAGCGGTATAAAATATTCTTTTTTAGAAGCTATTACCTGCTTTTCGCACTCGCTTTTTTTATTCAGAAAAAGAATAAAAAAGAGCTCAAACAAATGCTGCAATCAGGGCTAAACTTGGTTGCAGCATTTGTTTGTTTTAAGAGTTAGCTTCTGTATTTGTTGGTGACAACTTGCTATATATAAATATTATAAAACAGCTAAAAGTAAAATAAAAGAGTCCTATTTTGTTGCCAAAGAAATACGAAACTATAAAAGATTGGAGTGCATAAAAAACAGGTAAAATAAACAGGTTGTAGGTAAACCTAAAAGTATCTACAAAATCGATATCTGGATTCTTTTTTGCTTGTTTTTTGTAAATTAGATAATGAATCAAACTATTTAGAAGAATTAAATAGTACAATGGTTTTAAATAGTTTTTAGAGCCTTCTTTTTTAGGTGGAAATGTATTTGTCTTAATCATTTCTTGTACTTTTTTTACTTCTGTAAAATCTACTTGAGCATCATTTAGCTTTGCTAAAGTAGTAGCATAGTTTTCATCTTTTTCTATATGAACAGTGAGTTCTTTTAACTGACTTACAACTTCATTTTTTAGAATGTTTATCGATTTACTTGGAATATTGTTGGCATAAATTTTACTGGCATCAATTGGTTTTCCGTAATGTAAAGCTGCTTTACAAGGAAAATGAGACGCATTTTGATAGGTAAGTCCAACAGGTACTACTTGTATCTGTAAATCAGGATATTTTTCAATAGCTCCATATACAATTCTAGTAAACCCCTTACTTAAAGGTCTTACGGTTCTGTCTCTACAATCGCTACCTTCGGGAAAAATCATTAAAGATTTTCCTCTATTAAAAATGTCATAACATTTATTAAAAACTTCTTGATTTTTTGCCAACTGATCGATGCCATCTCGCATTCTATAAATGGCAATTAGGTTTAAAGAATTTAGTATCTTTTCTATAATAGGATTTTTAAAAGCTGCAGCTTTTACTAAAAAATAACTCGCTCTAGGATTGTTGGTTGTAACAATTAATGGATCTATCAAGCCGTTTGGGTGGTTTATAGCAAAAAGTACAGCCCCTTTTTTGGGCACATTTCTTAAACCAACTACTTTTATTTTTTTAGTGTAAAAAATGAGTCCGAGTTTAACGTACAAACGTACTAGACGAAACCATATTTGTGAAACTTCCATGTTTTTTAATAATTATTTTAAAGATGATTTTCTGCCCCAATAAGTCGCTAGTGCCATGCCAGAAAAGACATCCCAAACTCCCCAAAAAGCAGCCAATAAAGCCATTCCTCCTAAACCTTCAAAGAAACCAAAAATAAGTAATAAGCCTAAACCACCGTTCTGTATACCTGTTTCCATGGCAATTGTTTTACAATCTTTTTTATTCAATTTAAAACTTTTTGCGGTATAAAACCCTAAGATATTGGCAAAAATATTATGAAAAATCACTAAGAATAATACATGATGAATATGATGTATAAAAACCTCTAAATTTTGAGAAAAAGCAATAAAAATTAAAGCGATAAAAACCAACATAGATAAGGGTTTTAAGACTTTTTCAATTTTGTGTGCCATTTCAGGGTGGTAGTATCTTATAAGCATTCCAAGAATTAAAGGGATTCCTAAAATGATAGAAACGAGTTTAAATAAATCATACGGATTTAAAGAAACCGTTTTTAAAATTTGATTGGTAGGTTCATATAAACTTCCCCAGAATTGTAAATTCAAAGGAGTCATAACAATGCAAATTAAGGTTGCAAAAGCTGTTAAACTTACTGATAAGGCAGCATTTCCTCCAGCCATTTTACTAAAAAAATTAGAAACATTTCCGCCAGGGCAAGCAGCAATCATCATCATCCCTAATGCAAAACTAGGATGAGGTTTTAGTATTAAAATAATTAAAAATGTTGCGGCAGGTAATAATACAAATTGTGATAAAACTCCTACAAAAACTATTTTAGGGTTTTTAAAAAGTCTTTTAAAATCTTTTACAGAAATACCTAGAGCAACACCAAACATAATAATGGCAATCGCTATGTTTAAAGCCCATAAACCACTTTCATCAAAGTTTATTTTTATATCGTCTATATCTATGATATTCTGCATTTTTAGAGGTTTGAAAGTGATTTTTTAATTTTGCTTACTATTTTTAGTTTGTAAAAGCATATTCAAGAATATTTGCCCCCATTTTTAAGGCCTTTTCTCGTACTTTTTTTGGGTTGTTGTGTATAATTTCATCTTCCCAACCGTCGCTTAAATCTGTTTCAAAATCATAGAAAACAACCAGTCTTCCTTCGTGAAATAAACCAAAACCTTGTGCAGGTTTTTTATTGTGTTCATGAATTTTAGGGATTCCGTTAGGGAATTTAAAAGTTTGATTATAAATAGGATGATTGTTAGGGATTTCCTTGAGTTCTAGACTCGGAAAAACTTTCTTCAATTCTCTTCTTATAAATTTATCCAATCCGTAATTGTCAGAAATATGTAAAAATCCGCCAGAAATTAAGTAGTTTCTTAAATTGTTAGCATCGTCATCAGAAAAGAAGACATTTCCATGTCCTGTCATAAATAAAACAGGAAAATTAAAAAGATCTTCACTGTTAATATTTACGGCTTGCGGATTTTTAGAAATATTGGTTCCAATGTTTGTGTTTGAGAACTCAATTAAATTAGGGATTGCAGTTGGGTTTGCATACCAATCTCCACCACCATTGTATTTTAAAATGGCAACATCCTGTGCATTTGTAGAGAAAATAAGGAAAATAAATACTAGAACTAAAGTTTGCTTCATTAATTATTTTAGTGAGAATTGAAAGCAATATAGTAAAAATTACTGATTGATAAACGAAACAGTATTTACAGCAACCAATGCAGCTGTTTCTGTGCGTAATCTACTTTCGCCTAAAGAAATTGGTGTCATATTTTTTGCCAAACATTTTGTTATTTCATCAGTAGAAAAATCTCCTTCAGGTCCAATTAAAATCGTTGTTCTTTCTGATGGTTTTATTACAGATTGTAATAAATTTTTATCTTTTTGGTCTTCGCAATGCGCAATACAAACCTGTCCTTCTAAATCTTGTTTTATAAAATCATTCAATTTTATTGGGGCATTCAATTTAGGAAGCGTAAACTTTAAAGATTGCTTCATGGCAGACTGAATAATTTTCTCGAAACGTTCTAGTTTAATCACTCTACGTTCTGAGTTAGAACAAATAATTGGTGTAATTTCATCAATACCAATTTCAGTTGCTTTTTCTAAGAACCATTCAATTCTGTCATTTAATTTAGTAGGCGCAATGGCAATATGTAGGTAATAATTCCAAGGTTTTGGTTTTTCTTCAAAACGAATAACTTCTGCCAAACATTTTTTATCACTTGCAATTATAATTTTTACATCAAACAAAAAACCTTTTCCGTTGGTAATTTTAAGGATGTCGTTTACTTGCTTTCGTAAAACGCGTACAATGTGTTTGCTCTCAATTTTATCAAAAGTAAGTTGTGAGGTTTCTGTAGAAATTTCTGAATTATAAAATAGTTGCATTGTTATGAAGTCAAAATTTAATATTTAAAATAGCGCTTTTTCAATCGCTAAAAAAGCTCATTTAGAAATGACATTCGTTAGAGTTTTTATTTTACGAACTGAAAATTTCTAACAAACTTACTGAATACTCTTTCTATAGGTTCTTCGCCTTTTATGCGTTACTGGGTCAAAGTTTTCCCACAACTTTTTAATAGCTTCATTATCTTCTAACTCAGGTGTTCTAATACAGTTTTCGATCCCTAGAGGTGCAAAAGTTTTTGTGTATTGATCAAAAATAATAGCGTGTACACCTTTATTTTGATAATCTGGATGCACACCAATTAAATAAAAGGTAACGTCTTTAGAGTGTTTTCTAGCTTTTAGCAAATGAAAAATTCCGAAAGGAAATAGTTTTCCATTTGCTTTTTGTAAAGCTTCAGAAAAAGAAGGCATTACAATAGCAAAAGCAACTAATTTATTATTTTCATCAACCACAAACTTTATGTATTCTGGGTTTATAAAACTGATGTATTTCTTTTTAAAAAAAGCAATTTGAGCATCAGAAATAGGTACAAAAGAAGATAGTTTAGAATAAGAAGCGCTAAAAACTTCAAACATTTCATCTACATAAGGCATAATGTCTTTTGTCTTTGTAAAATCTAATGCTTTTAATTTAAAACGTCTTTTTATAATGTTACTAACTCTATCAAAGTAAACACCATCTACATTTTTAAACTTGAATTTATTTTCTAAATATTCTTTCTCTTTTACAAAACCTAATTGCTCTAAATGCTCTTTGTAATATGGGTGATTATACCAAGTAATCATGGTTCCTATATGGTCAAACCCCTCGACTAAAACACCTGTTTTGTCTAAGTTGTTAAACCCAATTGGACCTTCTATATATTCTAGTTTATTTTCTTGGCCAACTTCTTTAACTTTATTTAATAATGCCTTACTTACTTCAATGTCATCAATTACATCAAACCAACCAAAACGCATTTTTTTAATTTGTTGTTTTTCAACTTCAAACCAATTGATAATTGCAATAACTCTACCTACAATTTTGCCACCTCTTAGTGCAACAAAAAATTGTGCATCTGCATTTTCAAAAACAGGGTTTTTTGTTGGATCAAAATTATCAATTTCGTCTTTAATAATTGGTGGAACCCAGTATTTATGGTTTTTATATAACGAAAAAGGAAATGTTACAAATTGTTTCATTTCCTTTTTGGTAGTCATTTTTTTAATTGTAATCATATTACAAAAATAGTTTTTCTAATTGTTATTTTATTCTTCTTTGACTTCTTTCTCTAGCTCTTTAATTTCTCTTTCTAGCTTTTCTATATCAGTTTCTTCTTTGGCCTTTTTCTTGCCAAACAATCCTAAAAAACCTCCTTTTTTCTCTTTTGTAGCGCTTCTTTTTCTACTTCTTTTTCTGGTTGGTTTCTTTTTATCTTTTTTCTTGAAAACATTAAACATTCTAGAGAAAAAACCGTTTTGTTTTTTATTATACCTACTTATTGGTGTGTCTTTTATTTCTTGGCCATTATCATCTAAATCGGTATAAGAATCCTGATGACTGTCTATTCTATAAGAAATTCCAAATCCGCCGTAAAAACCTTGAGATTTTCCTTCTTTTAGAAATCTCGCAGAAGTGTTAATTTGAAAATCTTTATTAATAAGATAAGCCAATCCCGCACCTAAGTTAATATTATTCTGTGGGTTTTTAAAAATTGCTTGATGTTCTATAAAACCAGACCAATTGTAGTTAAAGTTTTGTGTAGCAGTAATAATGTATGAGAGTTCAAAGAAATCCGTTCCTATTTTATCGTAATATCCATTATAAATAACATTAAATCGATCGGTAATGTTCTGTTGTAGTAAAACGCCTAATTTAGGAGAGATACTTTCTGTTTTGTATAAATCACTTACAACATCTGTATTTACACCCAAATAAAAAGCAACAGAAGGAATCAGTCTTTTTTTATCAAAGGCATGTCTTCTTTTCCAACTTCTAACTTCTTTTGTCTTATCTGTATATTCTGGCTGAAATAACAAATATTTTGCACCAATTGTAAATTTACTTAACCCTGAGGTAGTGTATTGTGATGTAAAAATGTTATTAAACGTTACTTCATCTTTCTGATAAGCTAGCTGTACATTTAATTCTAGTTTTTCAAGAAAAAAACTTGTCCTAAAAAGTAAATCTGCTCCAAAAGATTCTGGGATAGAAAAAGTAGGCTCTATACTGGTATTTTTGTAGAATAAATTCGTTTCAAATTGATAAACGCCTGTCCCAACACTATACGGACTTTCTGAAAAACCAGGTTTGTTTGAGTTTATTACGTCTGTGTATTGCGCTTGTGTAGAGCTTATTATACACACGGTAAACGTAATGAAAAGTTTTAGGAAAAGGTTTTTCATAAATTAGGATACTATTTTATTAGAAGTAAATCTCTATTACACAAACATAGGATAAAAATGCTATTTTTTAAAAGCAAACCATACTTTTTTGAGTTTAAGAAAGTTTTATAGTTTGTAAACGCCCCAATTGTATTCAAATTGTTATTTTTGATTGATTTTTTTATAAATATATATTTGAATGGGATTATTAAAAACAATTTTTTTTATTGTTCTTTTTTATTATGCTTTTAAGTTTTTAGCAAAGTTATTTGCCCCTTTTTTAATAAAAAAGGCAGCAGAAACAATTAAAAAGAAAGCAGAACAGCAATATGGTGGCGGACAACAACAAGAACAACCAAAAAATACTGTACCAGAAGGTAAAACAGTAATCGATAAAACTCCAGGACAGCAACAGCAAAGTAAAAACTCTGTTGGTGAATATGTGGATTTTGAGGAAATAGATTAATTTATGAAGTTTACTAAAATTTTACCTTATGTAGGTGCCGTTGCAATCTTTGTATTGGCATCAATTATCTATTTTCATCCTGTTTTAAAAGGAGAAAAACTGAATCAATCTGATATTACTCAGTTTACCGGAATGGTAAAAGAGATTAATGATTTTAGAGCAGATAAAAACACAGAACCTTATTGGACAGGTGCTTCTTTTAGTGGAATGCCAGCCTATCAAGTAAGTGCTTATTATCCTAATGATTTAGTACGTGGAATAGATAGAGCATTGCGTTTTTTACCAAGACCTGCAGATTATACTTTCTTATATTTTTTAAGTTTCTTTGTGTTAATGATGGCTTTAAAAGTTAATTGGAGGTTGGCTATTTTT
Organism: Polaribacter atrinae; assembly: GCF_038023995.1. Classification (NCBI taxonomy): domain Bacteria; kingdom Pseudomonadati; phylum Bacteroidota; class Flavobacteriia; order Flavobacteriales; family Flavobacteriaceae; genus Polaribacter; species Polaribacter atrinae. The sequence goes on along the minus strand of NZ_CP150660.1, from coordinate 1,305,651 downwards.
GGATCTCTCGCCTTTGGTTTTTCAACCTATTTAATCATTATTTTTGGAGCAGGTCATAACGCAAAAGCGCATGCAATTGCCTACATGCCTTTAATATTAGCAGGATTATTGTGGGTTTTTCAAAAACGTTATATTCTTGGTTTTATAGTTACTGGAGTCGCAATGGCTTTAGAGATTTATACAAATCATCCTCAGATGACTTATTATTTAGGATTTGCCTTAATAATTTTAGGAATTGTAGAATTTATACATGCTATTAAAGAAAAAATTATTCCAACTTTTATAAAACAAGTAGCTATTATTCTTGCTGCAGTTTTATTAGGTGTTGGTGCTAATGCACCTCGTTTAATGGCTATGAAAGAATATGCTGATCATAGTACAAGAGGAAAATCTGAATTAACGATTACTCCAGATGGTAAAGTAAAAAAAGCCACAAAAGGGTTAGATAAAGCCTATATAACAGAATATAGTTATGCAAAATTAGAGACTTTTAATTTATTCATCCCTCGTTTTATGGGAGGAGGAACGATAGAGAAATTAGGCGAAAGTTCAGATTTTTATCAACTTTTAGAAGCAAAAGCAGGTAAAAAAGCAGCAAAAGAATATTCTGAGCAAGCACTTACCTATTGGGGAGATCAAAATATAGTAGAAGCACCGGCTTATATTGGTGCAGTTGTTTTCTTTCTATTTTTCTTAGGGATATTTTTAGTGAAAGGACGTTTAAAACAATGGTTAGTTACCGCAACAATATTTTCTATATTAATGAGTTGGGGGAGAAACTTTGATGTTTTAACCAATTTGTTTATTGATTATTTTCCGTTGTATAATAAATTTAGAGCTGTTTCATCAATACAAGTAATTGCAGAATTATGTGTTCCTATTTTAGGAATATTGGCTTTAAAAGAATTCTTTTCTCCTAAAATTTCTTCGGAAGAAAAACAAGACGCACTAAAAAAAGCAGTGTATGCTTTTGGAGGTTTAATTGTTGTAGGGTTTTTATTGGCGCATGGTTTTTCTACTTTCGAGGGAATAAGAGATGCACAATACAATCAATTACCAGGTTTAGCAGATGCGATTATTTCTGATAGAAAGTCAATGTTATTTACAGATACTTTACGTTCATTATTTTTAATGATAATTTCTGCAGGGGTTTTATGGATGTTATTAAAAGGCAAGTTAAAGCAAGGTGTAGCTATTATTACATTGACTCTTTTTATGTTATTCGATTTAATTTCTGTTGATAAAAAGTATGTAAATGAAGATGATTTTAAGTCTGCAAGAAAAATTGATAAACCATTTATAGCATCTACAGCAGATAAAATTATTTTACAAGACAAAAGCCATTATAGAGTTGGTAACTTTACGGTAAATCCGATGAATGATGGAAGTACTTCTTATTTTCATCAATCTATTGGAGGGTATCATGCAGCAAAATTAGGACGTTATCAAGAATTATTTGATTTTCAAATAGCCAAAAATAACATGCAAGTTTTAAACATGTTAAATACTAAATATTTTATTATTGGTAATGATAAGGGAGATAAGCAGTCGCAATTAAACCCAGATGCTAATGGAAATGTTTGGTTTGTAGAAAATGTAAAAATTGTAGAATCGGCAAATGAAGAAATGCAAGCATTAGATTCTTTAAATACTAAGAATGTAGCTGTTTATCAAAAGGATGTCTCTAATGAATATCAACCTAATTTCCCTAAAGAAATAGATAGTACTGCCAACATAGAACTTTTAAATTATGATGTTACTACATTAACATATCAATCTAAAACAGCAAAAGAACAGTTTGCCGTTTTTTCTGAAATCTATTATAAAGAAGGTTGGAACGCTTACGTTGATGGTAAATTAACGCCACATGTCCGTGTAAATTATGTGTTGCGTGGAATGACAATTCCTGCAGGAGAACATACGATTGAATTTAAGTTTGAACCAAAAGTAATTCAGCAAGGAAAAATGATTTCATTAGCTTCTTATGCTTTGTTAATCTTAATAACAGCTGGTTGGTTCTTTTACGAAAAGAAGAAAGAGAAACAATGAAAATAGGAATGATTTTAGATGCTCCTTTTCCGCCCGATCCTAGGGTAGAAAACGAAGCAGTTTCTTTGGTAAAAGCAGGTCATGATGTTTTTCTGTTCTGTTTAAAATATGGAAATGAAAAGGCATCTGAGGTTATTAACGGAGTTCAAGTAAAAAGATATACTTCTAATCAACTAGAATATAAATTATCCGCTTTAGCGTATACAGTTCCTTTTTACAGTATTTTGATGAAAAAAAAGATTCATCAATTTATAAAAGAAACCAATATTGACGCGCTACACATACATGATATTAGAATTGCAGCAGCTGTTTTTAATGCAAATACAGCTTTCAATCTACCTGTAGTATTAGATTTACATGATAATATGCCAGAAGTGATGAAGTTGTATCCTCATCTGCAGAAATTTCCTGGAAAGTATATTATTGCACCATCAAAATGGAAAAAAAAGGAAAAGGAATTTATAGAAAAGGCAGATAAAGTAATTTCTGTTTCTCCTGAATTTTTAGAAAATTTAGTAGAAAGGATTCCGTCTGTAAAAGACAAGTTAGTTTTAGTTCCGAATACAATTAGAGAATCTTTTTACAAAGATTTTAAGGTGGATAAAACCATTATAGACAGATATAAAGATAATTTTGTGCTCTTATATTTAGGAGATACGCATATACGAAGAGGTTTGCAAACTGCCATTGAAGCTGTTAGTTCTCTTAAAGATATCATACCCAATATTAAGTTGGTCATTGTAGGTAGAAATACTACAGATGTTGTTTTAAAGCAACAAGTTGCTGACTTAAAGTTAGAACAATTTGTTGATTTTGAAGGTTGGCAAAATGTTTCTTTATTTCAGTCTTATATCTTGTCTAGTGCTATTTGTATATCGCCATTGCATAGAAATTTACAACATGATGTTGCGTATGCAAATAAGATTTTTCAGTACATGAGTTTGGCAAAACCACTTTTGGTAAGTGATGCTACAGCTCAAAGAAGAGTAGTAGAAAATAATAATACTGGTTTGGTTCATAAAGACAGAGATGTAGAAGATTTTTCTGATAAAATCATTACACTTTACAACGATGAAGCGTTAAGAAATGAATTAGGACAAAATGGGAAGCAGTTTATAGAAAATGAATTTTCTTGGGAACAGACTTCTAAAAAACTAATCCATCTCTACAATAATCTACTATCTTGAAAGTCTTAATAATTACATATTATTGGCCACCTGCAGGAGGTTCTGGAGTGCAACGTTGGTTGAAATTTGTAAAATATTTACAAGAATCTGATATAGAGCCTGTTGTGTATACGGTTGATAATGTAAATTATCCGAAGGAAGACAATACCCTAATTAATGAAATTCCTAAAAATATAGAAATTTTAAAACAACCTATTTGGGAACCTACAGATGTTCTTTTTTGGAAAAAGAACAAACCTCAGAAAAGTGGAATATCTAACGCAAGTAACGGAGGAGTTTTATCATTTATAAGAGGAAATTTTTTTATTCCCGATCCTAAAGTTTTTTGGGTAAAATCTTCTGTAAAGTACCTTCAAAAGTATTTAGATGCAAATAAGATTGATACGATTATTTCTACTGGTCCGCCACATAGTATGCATTTAATTGCTCAAAAATTGCATAAAAAGAATCGTATAAAATGGCTTGCAGATTTTAGAGATCCTTGGGCAGATTTGTACTATAACAAAGATTTTAAGCAATTGTCTTTTGCTAAAAATATAAATAGAAAATTAGAAACGAAAGTTTTACAAAATGCAGATTGTGTATTAACGGTTAGTAATTCTTTAAAATATGAATTTGCTAAAAAAGCAAGTAGGGTAGAAGTGATTACCAATGGTTTTGATGATGAAGTTTTAACGAGTAACACAGTTGTTTTAGATAGTGGTTTTTCTATTTCGTACATTGGTTTATTACCAAAACAAAGCAACCCAAAAGTATTGTTTAAAGTTTTAAAGGAACTTTGCTTACAAGATGAAGGTTTTAAAAATGCTTTAAAACTGAATTTTATTGGTGATATTTCAGATGAAGTGAAAGAAGAAATTTCTACTAATAATTTATTGAAAAATACTGAATTTATTGGTTATGTAACCCATAAAGAGGCAATAGAATACCAAAAGAAAGCACAAGTTTTGTTGTTGTTAATTCCGAATGTAGAAAAATCAAAAGGAATTTTAACTGGAAAATTATTTGAGTATTTAACAGCAAAAAGACCCATTTTAGCGATTGGACCCGAAGATGGAGATTTATCAGAAATTGTAAAAGAAACCAATTCTGGTGTTGTAGTTGATTTTAATAATGAAGCAAAATTATCATCAGAAATATTAAAATTATATGATCAATACAAAAAAGGAAGTTTGCTTGTAGCTTCTAAAAATATTGAAAGATATCATAGAAAAGAATTGACCAAAGAACTAGCTTTGATTATTAAAAGTTTACATTCGTAATATGGGAGTTGTATTTAAACAGTCTTTAAAAAACACGCTTTTTATTTATCTTGGTTTTGCTTTTGGAGGAATAAATACCTTGTTTTTATATACTCGTTTTTTAGAAGATGAATATTATGGTTTGGTAACTTTTTTGTTATCTACGTCTAATTTATTAATGCCACTAATTGCATTAGGGATTCATCATACAATTGTAAAGTTTTTTTCTAGCTATTTTACAAAACAAGAGAAAGATAGTTTCCTATCATCGGTACTTTTTTTACCGCTATTGATCGCAATTCCAATAGCTTATTTTGGAAACTTATTTTATAAAGAAATAGGAGATTATTTATCCATAGAAAACCCTATTATAAAAGATTATACGGTTGTTATTTACCTAATAGCTGTTGCTTGTGCTTATTTCGAAATTTTTTATTCTTGGGCTAAAGTTCAATTTCAGTCTGTTTTTGGTAACATTTTAAAAGAACTTTGGAATCGAGTAATGGTTATGATACTGTTATTTGCAGTTTACTTTGAGTTGATTACAAAACCTGAATTTATTTACTATTTAACGGGCGCCTATTTTTTAAGAATGTTTATAATGATGTTTTATGCATTTAATTTATACATGCCAAAATTTACATTTTCTAGACCTGATAACTTTAAAGAAGTAATTCGTTTTTCTGGGTATATTATTTTAGCAGGAAGTGCAGGTGCTATTATTTTAGACATCGATAAATTTATGATTCCTGGTAAAGAATCTTTAGTAATTGCAGCCTATTATTCGGTAGCTGTTTTTATAGGTTCTTTTATTGAGGCGCCTAGTAGGGCTATGTTAAACATTCTACAGCCTTTAACTTCTAAGACGTTAAATGAAGAAAATCATAAGGAAGTAGCTTCTTTATACAAAAAGAGTTCTATTAACTTATTATTAATTAGCGGGCTTTTCTTTGTTTTAATAAATGCCAATGTTGGTCAGTTATTTAACTTGTTGCCTAAAGAATATGGAGGTGGAGCATTGGTTGTACTGATGATTTCTGTGCTAAAGCTTTACAATGGTTTTTTAGGAAATAATGGAGCTATTATAAATAATTCTAAGTTTTATAAAATAACATTACCTATTAGTATTTCTATGGCGTTATCTGTTTATCTTTTAAATAAACTTTTTTACTATGAATTAGATATGGGGACAGATGGTTTGGCTTTGGCAACTTTAATCGTTATCTTTTTTGCAAATACGTTTAAGTTGTTTTTTGTAAAACGTAAGTTTTCTATGACGCCTTTTACAGACAAATCATTAAAAATGATTTTGATCATTACTGTTCTTTATCTAGCTTTTAATTTTTGGGACTTCTCTGTGAGTAATATTTATTTATGGAAGTTTCCTGTGCATCCTATTATAAATATCGCTTTAAAAAGCATCTTGATAACTGTAGTATATATACTTGTAGTTCTTAAACTTAATATTTCTAATGAGTTTGATCTTCTTTTAAAAAAATACTATAAATAACAATCTATATAATCTGTAAGCATGTGAAATAACAATGCGATGCAGAGTATTCTTGTTTTCTTAAAAAATAAACCCAGTGCATAAAAGCCAATAGCAATATAAGAGTGCAGCGGGTGAAAATTAATGCTACACCTGTTTTTATCAAAAATAGGGGTTGCTAATAAATGATCTAGATCTACTAGCATAGAACAGATGAAAATTAAATAAACAATTTTCCAATTACTTTTAAAGAAAAAGTAAGCGATAAAAAAGGGTGCTATAAAATGTAGGAAATAATGGATAAGAAATTCGATAGTCATAAAAAAACAAAAAGGATTACTCGAAAGTAATCCTTTTTGATATAATAAAAGAATATTAGGGGGAATCTTGAGTACAAATGTATAGTATTATATGAGGATAAAAATTTACATATGTTAATAGAAATTATTTTGAGTAGATTTCTTTTCTAATTCGACTTAACTGAACTGCAGTAATATTTAGATAAGAGGCAATATGATATTGAGCGATAAGATTTTCAATTTCAGGTATTTCATCTTTTAATTTTAAATATTTTTCTGTTGCATTTAGAAGTGTTAAATCATAAATTCTATCTTCCATATTTAAAAAAAGATATTCTAGCATTGTACAATAAAGGTTGTCTATATCTATATCTTCTGTTGCTAATTCTTTTAATTCGTTAAAATTAAATTTATAAATTACACAGTCTGTTAAACAGTCATACGTAAGTATACTTGGTTTTTTAGAGATAAGTGATGCTAAAGATCCTGTAGTTTTATTAGGAGTAAAAAGTGTTCTTATAGATTCTTTGCCTTTTTCATCAGAATAAAAAGACCGAACAACACCCGATTTAATGATGTAAAAATCTTTAGAGATTTCACCTATTTTACTTATAACTTCGTTTTTTTTATAGGCTTCTTCTGTAGCTAAGTTTAAAAATTTTTGAATGCTATTTTTAGAAATATCTTTAAATTTAGATGTAAAGTTTTGTAATATTTTTTGCATTAAGAAATATTATATAATTGTAAATGGCTAAGATTTTTTTATTAAAGATAGTTATAAATAACTAATAGCATTTGGCCCTTCCATAAAAAGGAGGTCTAAAAAGGATAAATTAGGAATAAATCCATGTTTGTCATCAAACATTTGTATGTAAGTGTCTGTAGTTTTTTTTGGTTGATTTTTTACATCTACCAACTCTCTAAAGTCTTGTTCTGTAGTTGTTACAAGGTATTCTTCAGTTTTAGTATATTGCAGAGAAACTTGTAATGCATCCATAATAAATAAATGGGTATCAATATTTACATCTTGTAAAAAGGTGTATTTTTTATTGAATATTTTAAGCAAATCATCTTCATAAAACTCGTAAAATGGAGATGTTCTATATGCTGTTTGTAAAGATTTTAAATGATGGTCTTGCCAAAGTGCATCATTATCAACCAGTAAATCTTTTGTTTTCTTACGTTGAGAAGTTCCTTTGTTTTTATCCTTTACAGGAATATTTAATAACTGTTTTCCGTTAGAGTTATAAATATAACACCTATTTCTATAACTTTGTTTTTGAAAGTTGTCTTCCATTTCAAAAGTAATAGTATCTGATTTTATAATTTCTGTATACTGAGAAATTGGTCCAAAATAAGTAGGTATAAATAGTGACATTTTTGTTGGTTTTTAGTCTCTAGTTTCAGTAGCAATTTCTTGTTTTGTATTGCTGAAAATTACTACCGAAAATTGAATACTATTTTTTCGCTTTTTTTCCCTTATAGAAACTATATCCAAAATACAAACCAATTAAGGCAAATACAAAATATCTATAAGATACAGGCTCTCCGTCTCCGTGAACAGTAGTAAACATTCTATCCCAACGGATAGATTTTATCTTTTCTCCAAAAGAGGCTGCATTTGCATCCCAACTAAACCAAACCATAACAGGTTTTCCTAATACATGATCAAAAGGTGTATAACCATAATAACGAGCATCTAAAGAGTTGTGTCTGTTATCTCCCATCATCCAATAATAATCTTGTTTAAAGGTATAAGAGTCTGCCTTTTTACCATTAATAAAAATATTGTCTCCAACAATTTGCAAATCATTGTTTTCATAATTTTTTATAATTTGCTCATAAAATGGTAAAGATTTAGCATCAATTTTTACGGTTGCACCAGCTTTAGGAATATAAATTGGCCCCATATTATCTTGACTCCATTCATTTTCTTTTACATGAGGAAAAATACCAACATCAGCTCTATAATTTACTTTTTTAACAGAAACAGTAGAAGGATGTTTTTTAAGTTGATTAAATTCTTCTTCTGTTAAATTAATATTTATTTTGTTAGCTACATTGGTCATTTTTAAACGACTTGCTAAATCTTGAGAAACCCCACCTGCAACTTCTGTATATAAAGAATCTGATCCTATTTTAGATAAGTTAGCACTCTTATCAAAAGCTTCTTGAACCTTTGGATTGTTCCAATATTCATTTAAAATTTTATAAACTCCTGTTCTTTCTTTATTGATTAAAAACTGAGGGAAATTGTTTCTGTCTATTGCAGACTTTGCTTCGTAAGTGTAGTAAAACTGAATTTTTGCTCTGTATGGTAATTTATTTTTTTGTCCGTTGATATATACGTAACCATCTTTAATCTCTAAAGAATCTCCAGCAATACCAACACTACGTTTTACATAGTTGGTCTTTTTATCTACAGGCTTATAAGTGAATTTACCTGAATGATCTCCCCACATAGTTGCTAATGTATCTGCAGGCCAATTGAAACAAACAATATCGTTATTTTTAATTTTTTGTAAACCCGGTAAACGTGTGTAAGGTAATTGTGGACTTTTTAAGTACGAAGCTGTTCCTGTAAAAGGTAAAGAATCATGTACCATTGGAGCTGCTATAACTGTAGATGGAACTCTAGCTCCATAGTGAAACTTACTTACAAAAAGATAATCTCCTACTAATAAAGATTTTTCTAAAGAAGAAGTTGGTATGGTAAAAGGTTGCATAAAATAAGTATGTACCAAAGTAGCCGCAATAATTGCAAATGCAATAGAACTAACCCATTCACCAAGCTCAGAACGAGGTTTTAAGCTTCTTTCTGCATTGTATTTTGCTTCTGTAGCGTAATTGATATAAAAAATATACAGACCCAAAGTAACTATTACTAAAAAGGAATCTAATTTTTTATAAAAGCCAAAAGTTCTAATAGTTTCAATCCAAATAACAGGAAACATTAAGAGGTTAACTACTGGAATAAATAATAAAATGATCCACCATTTAGGTCTCTTTATAATTTGCATTAAAACAATACCGTTATAAACAGGTACTGCAGCTTCCCATGCTTTTCTACCAGCTTTTACGTATAATTTCCAAGTACCTAAAAAATGAATTACTTGTATTGCTAAAAAAAAGATAAACCACTCTATATAAGTCATAATTGTATACTTTAATTTTCTCTCACGAGAAGATTTTTATTTTTGATAAGACGATAAATTACCGAAATGTTACTTTTTTTAACGGATGTTTAACACGTCTTTCATAGAGAAAACTCCTTGTTTTCCTATAATCCACTCAGCAGCGACAACGGCTCCTAAAGCAAACCCTTTTCTACTGTGTGCTGTATGTTTAATTTCTATAGAATCTACTTCAGAGTCGTACCATACGGTGTGTGTTCCTGGTATTTCAGGAATTCTTTTTGCAACAATCGGAATATTTTCTTCGGATGTTTTTTCATCTAATTCCCAATTGTTTTTAGAAGAATTTTCTATAATTCCTTCTGCCAACGTAATTGCAGTTCCACTTGGTGCATCTAATTTTTTTGTATGATGAATTTCTTCCATAGAAATATTATAATCTTCTAAAGAACTCATCATTTTAGCTAATTGCTTATTCAATTCAAAGAAGATATTTACACCCAAACTAAAATTAGATGCATAAATAAATGCGCTGTTTTTTTCTTTACAAAGAGCAACGGCATCATTATATTTATCTAACCAACCTGTAGTTCCAGAAATTACAGGAACGTTATTGTTAATACAGTCGGTAATATTATTATAGGCAGAAGAAGGTACGCTAAAATCGATTGCAACATCTGCTAGCGTAATATCAATTACATCATTTACGTCTTTTTTTATTACTATTTCATGTCCACGAGATAAAGCAATTTTTTCAATTTCTTTACCCATTCTTCCATATCCTAATAGTGCAATCTTCATTTTAAAAATTATATTTAATTGTTAGACCTACTTTTGGTGCTTCAAAATAAGTAGGGTCGTTAATAAAAGTAGGCTTAAATGATAAATCATCATCGGTGTTAAACTGTAATAAATGTGCATTTACACTAGCTTCTACAATTTGTAAAACATACAAAATAACAGTGGTTAATAAAGACATGTCTCTATTTTCACTTAATTGTTCTTGTGCTCTTTCTAAAGTTTCTAAAGAAAGTATTTCTACACCATCTACGGTAAACTCGTCTACTAAATTATTTTTTCTAAGTTTGTAAGCAGTTCTGTATCTATGGTATTCTTTATTATTGTCTAAATAATAATAAATACTAGTACCCATAGCACCCCAAACAATTGGTGCTTTCCAATATTTTTTATTGTAAATCTGTCCCATTCCTGGAAATATTGCAGAATAAAATGCTGCTTTAGAAGGGGCGAGTGCATCGTAAACACCACCTTTTTCAATTTTAATATCTCCCTTTATTTTTAAGTCTTTCACGTTCACAGAATCTTTCTGCCCAAAAATAGAGGCAGTAAAGAATGAAAGGAATAAAACAAATATGATTTTTTTAATAAACACTTATTTTAATAAGTTTTTTATACGGTTAAAATCTTCTTCAGAATGAAAAGGAATCGAAATTTTCCCTTTACCATTATTACTAACAGTAACGTCTATTTTATGACCAAAGTATTCACTAATGTCTTTTACACTACTTTTAATGTAGCTAGGTATTGGTTTCTTTTTTGGTTTTGCAATCGTTCCAGATTTTAAGCTTTTTACTAAATCTTCAGTTTGCCTTACAGATAATTTATCTCTTAATATTTTCTCGTAAATGGCTAATTGATCTTCTGTATTTTCTACATTAATCATAGCACGACCATGTCCCATAGAAATAAAACCATCTCGCATACCTGTTTGTAAAATTGGATCTAATTTTAACAAACGTAAATAGTTGGTTACTGTAGAACGTTTTTTACCAACTCTAGTACTTAATTCTTCTTGCGTTAATTGAATTTCATCAATTAAACGTTGGTATGATAAAGCAACCTCTATTGGATCTAAATTTTTACGTTGAATGTTTTCTACCAATGCCATTTCTAGCATTTCTTGGTCGTTGGCAAGTCTTATGTAAGCCGGAACAGTTTTGTTTCCAATTAATTTAGAAGCTCTAAAACGACGCTCTCCAGAAACTAATTGAAATTTATTAGCTTCTAATTTTCTAACTGTAATTGGCTGAATAACTCCTAATTCTTTTATAGAACTTGCTAGTTCTCTTAACGCTTCTTCGTCAAAATAAGTTCTAGGTTGAAAAGGATTTACATCAATTAAATCTAATTCTATTTCAATAATACTTCCAACAACTTTGTCTGCATTTTTATCTGATGCAGAAATTACGTTAGAAGATTCTTGCAATAAAGCAGATAATCCTCGTCCTAAAGCTTGTTTTTTGGTTGCTTTTGCCATTTTACGAATTCTTTTTTAATAATTCTTGCGCCAAATTTAAGTAATTTACGGCACCTTTACTTGTTGCATCGTATGCAATAATACTTTCTCCGTAACTTGGTGCTTCTCCTAAACGTGTATTTCTTCTAATTATAGTGTCAAAAACCATGCTAGAAAAATGTTTTCTAACTTCATCAACTACTTGATTAGAAAGACGTAAACGAGAATCGAACATTGTTAAAAGTAAGCCTTCTATATCTAAATCAGAATTATGAATATTCTGTACACTTTTAATAGTATTTAATAATTTCCCTAATCCTTCTAGAGCAAAATATTCACATTGAATAGGAATGATTACAGAATCTGCAGCGACTAAAGAGTTTAACGTAATTAAACCTAATGACGGAGCACAATCTATTAAAATATAATCGTAATCGTCTTTTAGATCGACTAACGCTTTTTTTAACATATACTCTCTATCTTCCTTGTCTACAAGTTCTATTTCAATAGCTACCAAATCTATATGTGCAGGTATAATATCTACGTTTGGAGATTCAGTTTTAATAATTGCGTCTTTAGCAGAAATAGAATGTTCTAAAACTTGATAGGTTCCATATTCTACCGTCTCAACATCAATACCTAAACCAGACGAAGCATTTGCTTGTGGGTCTGCGTCAATCAACAAAACTTTTTTCTCTAAAACACCTAAAGAAGCAGCTAAATTAATGCTTGTAGTTGTTTTACCAACACCACCTTTTTGATTTGCAATAGCAATTATTTTCCCCATTATAAAAGTTTAGTTTATAGGTAGTAAAATTACGTTTTTTTCTGTCTTTAGAAAATGAAAGATGTTAACAAAAATATAAAAATATAAAAAACTGATTATTAATTGATTGTGTTTGTTTGTGTCGACTTTTTAAACAAATTTAATAAAAAAAAAACCGAAGCGTAAACTTCGGTTTCTAACAGGTAATATTGTACTATTTCTTTGGAATGTTCTTTAAAATTTCAATTAAAAATTTCCAGAATTTTTGTGTTGATGAAATAGATGCTTTTTCGTCTGGAGAGTGCGCTCCTCTAATAGTTGGTCCAAAAGAAACCATATCCATTTCGGGGTAATTCTGACCTAAGATTCCGCATTCTAAACCAGCATGACAAGCTGCTACATCTGCTTTCTCACCATGTAAAGTTTCATATAAATTAGAAACTACGTCTAAAATTGCTGAGTTTACATTCGGTTGCCATCCTGGGTATTCACCAGATAAATCTACATCAAAACCAGATAATTCAAAAGCAGATTTTAAAGAATTTGCTAAATCTAATTTATTACTTTCTGATGAAGATCGTGTTAAACATCCAATTTTTATGGTTCCGTTTTTTACAATTACTTTTGCAATATTATTAGAGGTTTCTACCAAACCTTTAATATCTGGACTCATTCTATAAACCCCGTTATGAGCGGCATAAATAGATTTTAATAAACCTTCTTGAACACCTAATTCCATAATCTTATTAGGTAGTGTAGTTTCTTGGATGTCAATAGTTAAGTTAGGTTCTATTGTTGAAAACTCTCCTTTTATATTGTTGATAAGTAAACCAGTTTCTAAAAGAAATGCTTCTTTAGAAATAATGTCTACCGTTACAATTGCAGCACTTTCTCTAGGAATAGCATTACGTAAACTACCTCCATTTATTTCAGAGATTTGTAAACCGAAATTTGTAAAACCATCAAATAATAAACGGTTCATAATCTTGTTTGCATTTCCTAATTCTTTAATGATATCCATTCCAGAATGTCCACCATTTAAACCTTTTACAGTAATTGAAAAAGCGGTAGCGTTTTCAGAAACATCTTCTTGAGCATAGCTTCTTGTTGCTGTAACGTCTATACCACCAGCACAACCCATACCTATTTCATCATCTTCTTCCGTGTCTAGGTTTAAAAGGATTTCTCCTTCTAAAATTCCGCCTTCTAATCCCATTGCACCAGTCATACCAGTTTCTTCATCAATAGTAAAAAGTGCTTCTAGGTTTGGATGTTCAATATCATTAGAAGAAAAAATAGCCATAATTGCAGCAACTCCTAAGCCATTATCTGCACCTAATGTTGTTCCGTCTGCAGTAACCCAATCACCTTCAATTAGCATTTTAATACCTTCTTTATCAAAATCGAAAACAGTATCTGAGTTTTTTTGATGAACCATATCTAAATGACTCTGTAAAACAACGGTTTTTCTATCTTCTAAACCTTTTGTAGCTGGTTTTTTAATAATTACATTTCCAACTTTATCTACAAAAGTTTCTAAGTTTAATTTTTTACCAAAATCTACCATAAACTGAATTACACGTTCTTCTTTTTTAGAAGGGCGAGGCACTGCATTTAAATCTGCAAAGTGATTCCAAACAATTTTAGGCTCTAAATTTCTTACTGCTTTACTCATTTTCTTGTTTTTTATTATGAATTTTTAAAGGTTTTATAAGCCTTTAAAAACGTAATTTTAAGTAGTAAATTTACAATATTTCTACTACAGTTTCTGTTAAGTCTTTTCTAACTTTTGTTAAATCTTTCATGTAACAATCATCAGCTCTAAAACCAACAGGAAGTACTAATACCGATTGTAAATTTTGAGCTGTTAAATTCAAAATTTCGTCATATTTTTCAGGAATAAAACCTTCCATTGGGCAAGCATCTATTCTTTCTACTGCACAAACAGTCATTAAATTACCAAGCGCAATATATGCTTGGTTCTTATTCCATAATGTTAATTCATCTTGTGTTTTTTTCTCTATGTCTGCCGTTAGAAAGTCTTTAAAAGGTTTTAGAGTTTCACTAGGAGTGTTTCTGATTTTTTGCACCAAATTAAAGTAATTTTCTACTTCTAAGCTTGTGTAATTTTTAGGAATGCAAATAACCAAAACATGAGATGCATCTAATATTTGTGCCTGGTTCCAAGAAAGTGACATTAATTCTTTTTGAACTTCTTTATTTTTGATGACTACCAATTTTAAAGGCTGTAATCCGTAAGAAGTAGCGGTTAAGTTAAAAGCTTCTTTTAAGGTGTTTATTTGAGCTTCTGAAAGTTGCTTTTCTGAATCAAATTTTTTAACAGCATAACGCCATTTTAAACTATCTATAATATTCATTTATCTTAATTAGATTGCAAAAATAGTTCATTCTTTTTGATGAATTTTGTTGAAGTGATTATAAATATTGATAAAGGTATAAATGATTTTTTTGTATCTTGAAAACAAAAAAGACTATGAATGAGGATTTTCTTCATTATGTATGGAAATATCAGTTGTGTTCTATTCATAATTTAAAAACAACCTCTAAAGAGGAGGTGGCTATTTTAAAGGTAGGTACACATAATAATAACTCAGGGCCTGATTTTTTAAATGCACAACTTAAAATCGATGACCAACTTTGGGTGGGCAATGTAGAGATTCATTTAAAATCTTCAGATTGGTATGCGCATCATCATGAAATTGATGAAAATTATGATGCCGTTATTTTGCATGTGGTTTGGGAAGATGATGCAACTGTTTATATGAAAAATAATAAACCTTTGCCTGTTTTGGTACTTAAAGATTTTGTATTAACATCTGCTTTAAATAATTATCGAAATTTATTTTCGACGAAACAAAATTGGATTCCTTGTGAAAAAGAAATTGGTGCTGTAGATAATTTTACAATTGAAAACTGGAAAGAACGATTGTTTTTTGAACGTTTAGAACGTAAATCAATTGAAATGAATCGAATTTTGGTAGATAATCAAAATGATTTTGAAGCGGTTTTATTTCAGTTATTAGCCAAGAATTTTGGATTGAAAGTGAACGGAGATGTCTTTTTTAGTTTGGCAATTTCTTTTGATTTTTCTATTCTTAGAAAAGTAAGGTTCGATGAGTATCAGTTAGCTGCATTATTATTTGGACAAGCAGGATTTTTAGAAGAGCCTACGGAAGGCGAATATCATCAAAAATTAAAAACAACTTACAGTTATTTACAACATAAATACAATTTGGAATCGATATCAAAAGTGCAGTTTTCATTTTTTAGAATGCGGCCTCCAAATTTCCCAACCATTCGTATTGCGCAGTTAGTTGCTTTGTATCATATCCATCAAAATTTATTTTCTAAAATGATGAAAATAGAAACTTTAAATGATTTTTATAAATTGTTTGAAATTGACATACATCCGTTTTGGAAAAACCATTATACATTTGATACAACTTCAAAAGTATCACCTAAAAAGTTGACAAAACCTTTTGTTGATTTATTATTGATCAACACCATTATTCCGCTAAAATTTTTATATCAAAAGAATAGAGGAGAGGTTAATGAAAATGAGTTTTTAGATATTCTTCAAAAAATAAAATCAGAAAAAAACAGTATTATTTCTAAGTTTGATGATATCGGATTAGAAGCAATAAATGCATATGAAAGTCAGGCTTTGTTAGAGCTTAAAAACAACTATTGCGCAAAGAAACGGTGTCTACAATGCGCAATAGGAATTAAATTAGTAAGAAAATAAAGACTATTTTTTAGGGTTTAAAATGTCATTTATCTTAGCATAACAATCTTTATAATGATATTTAGAAATTGTATTTATGGCTCTTTTACTTGCAATATTTACTTGATATTTTAACGCTTCTAATTCCCCTCTTATAATAGCAGAAATATCTGTGTTTTTTGCATCTTTATCATTCATTAAAACATGCATTCTTTCAATAAAAGCTTTCTGAAGATTTCTTCTATGTAGGTCTACATTTTTGGTGGTAGTAGTTTCAGAGAAAATTCCTTTTCTTAAGTCTTTAACCATATCTGAAGCTGCATAAAATTCTTTTTGAATTACTTCTGCTTCAATCATTCTGTTTAAAGTGCTGTAATTTAATAAAGAACCTACATATCTTTCTTGGTAACGACCTAGTTTATCTGTGTATCCAGTTTCTTCAATCTTATTTAAAATGTTTTTATCTAACAACCAATATTGAGTTGTAAAAACATTTTTTTGTAACCAAGCCATTGCTTCTTTTTGTTTTGCTTTTGCAACAGGTACATAAACGTCTCCAGTTTGCGATGGTTTTTTATTAAACTCATAAACACCACCTATGTTTCCGGTAACATGACCTGCATATCTTCCCCAAACACTAAGTAATTCTCCATATAATTCATCTAAATCTTCGTAATTATTTGTTTGATCAGAGGTCCAACTAGGAAGATTTTTAGCAACAATTTTTAAGTTATTTACACCATACGTACTTGCTTTTACTTGGTCGTTTCCAATTCCTTCAGTTTGTGCAGAAGGATCAAAACGTTGTCCACCAAATCTATAAACAGGGTTGTCTGCCTTGTCTTCAATCCATTTATCTAAAGTTTTTACTTCTTCTTCTGGTTTTGTAGCATTTGGTATTACGCGGTACCCCCAATTAATAGCATAATGATCATAAGGACCTAATTGTCTTATAAAACGGATATTTTTATCACCAGGTTGTGCAATGTAATTGTAACGAGCATAGTCCATAATCGTTGCTGCAATTCCGTTTTTCTGAGTAAAACTTCCAGAACGTAAAGAATCTACAGGATACGCATAACTTGCCGCCATATTGTGAGGTAAGCCTAAAGCATGACCAATTTCATGAGAAATAACCATTCTCATCATTTCTCCAATATCTTCTGCAGGAGTATCTAAAGTTCTTGCAGAAAGGTTTGCTGCACCAGTTTCTATTAAGTATCTATTTCTGTAAGAACGTAAGTGGTTGTGGTACCAAATAATATCGCTTTCTAAAATCTCTCCAGAACGAGGATCAGAAACACTTGGTCCTGTAGCATTTCTAGTTGTACTTGCTACATATCTAATAGAAGAATAACGAACATCTTCCATACTAAAATCTGGGTCTTCTTCTTTTGTAGGTGGCATTTTTGCCATAATTGCATTTTTAAAACCAGCAGTTTCAAAAACTTTAGCCCAATCATCAACACCTTGTTTTATGTCTTTTCTTAGCTTTTCTGGCGTTGCAGGATCTAAGTAATACACAATTGGTTTAATTGGCTCAACTAATTCTCCACGATTATACGCTTCAACATCTTTTGGTTCTAATCTCCAACGTCTAATATATCTTTTTTCATCAGCTTTTAAAGCTTCAGAACTATAATCTACATTTCCAATAGAAAAATAACCAACTCTTTTGTCAGATATTCTTGGCATCATTGGTTCTTCTGGTAATAAAATCATAGATTGATTAACATGTAAAGTAATTGTGTTTGTACTTCTGTTACTAGGTGGTTCATCTGCTTCAAAAGTAAAATTTTGTACTACTTCTATGTTTTCTGGAAAACTCTTAATACTATTGATAAAGCTTCTAGTAGCATCTAACCTTTTTACTTTGTAGGTTTTTCTAAATCTTGATGATAAACCAGAGATAGCTTTTACATCCGAAGAAAAGAATTTTGTAACATCAACTAAAACAGTTGTTGAGTCTGTGTTTTGTGTTTTAATATCGAAAGAATAAATGATAGGTTCTAAGTTGTTCGATTTTACAGATTTAAAAATTGGTAAAGAATCATTTGCTATGGCATCATAAGATTTTACTTTTAATAAAATTTTATCTTTATAATGTTCCCAAATAACTACTTGGGTGTTAATTTTAGAACCAGCATTTACGTAACCACCACCTAAACCAGCAGGAATTTCTTTTAATCTGGTAACTAATAGCATTTCTTTACCTAAATAAGATTTAGGAATTTCGTAAATAAATTGATCTTTATTAGTATGCACTTTAAATAATCCATCATCAGATTTTGTGTCTTTATTTACAAAATCGGAATATTTAGGGGTTTTACTTTTTTTTGAAGTTGTTTGTTCTGTTGTTTTTTCTTTTGATTTTTTTCTTTGAGCTTCTACAGTTGTAGATATTGAAAGAAATAGAATGAAGTAAAAGAGTAAGTTTTTTTTCATAAAGAGTTTAATTTGAGGATTAGTGAGTGAATTTAGTTAAATAGCTTTTTGTCCTTTCTTAAAAATATCTTATAGTTCTGTTAAAAAAAAATGCTCAAAATTTATAAATTTTGAGCATTGGTGTTTTATATTTAGAATAGAGTTTAATATAGACTCTTAAATTTAGTAGGATTAGATTCGTTCATAATCTCATAAATTTTCTCATAAATATCTTCCGCAGATGGTTTAGAAAAATAATCTCCATCTGTACCGTAAGCGGTTCTGTGTTCTTTAGCTGTTAAAGTTGCAGGCTTGCTATCTAAAAACATATACCCACTTTGGTTTTCTACAATTTCTTGTAATAGATAAGCAGAGGCTCCACCAGGTAAATCTTCGTCAATTATTAAAAGTTTGTTGGTTTTTTTTAAACTTTTTACACAATCGTTATTCAAGTCAAAAGGTAGTAAACTTTGTGCATCTATAATTTCTATATTAATATCTGCTTGTTGTAATTCTTTTGCTACTTCTTCTACAATTCTTAAGGTAGACCCGTAAGAAACTACTGTTAAATCTGTACCTTCTTTAACAACTTCTACGAGACCTATTTGTGTTTTGTACTCACCTAAATTTACAGGTAATTCTTCTTTTAGTCGATAACCATTTAAACATTCTATTACTAATGCAGGTTCATCTCCTTCTAAAAGTGCGTTGTAAAAACCGGCTGCTTTTGTCATGTTTCTAGGTACTAAAACATGAATTCCTCTAACATTATTTATAATTCCTCCCATTGGAGAGCCTGCATGCCAGATACCTTCTAGTCTGTGGCCACGAGTTCTTATAATTAAAGGTGCTTTTTGTTTTCCGAAAGTTCTGTAATGTAGAGTAGCTAAATCGTCACTCATTATCTGTAATGCATACAGTAAGTAATCTAGGTACTGTATTTCTGCAATAGGGCGTAAACCACGCATTGCTAAACCAATACCTTGACCAATAATGGTAGCTTCTCTAATTCCCGTATCTGCAACTCTTATCTCTCCGTATTTTTCTTGAAGACCTTCTAATCCTTGGTTTACATCACCAATAAAACCAGCATCCTCACCAAAAATAATTACTTCTGGATGTTTTTTAAGAAGAGCATCAAAATTATCTCTCATGATTATTCTTGCATCTACCAATGTTTTACTATCGGAGTACACGGGTTTCTTTTCAGAAACATTTAATGCACTAAGGCTAGATTCGCTATACAAGTATGACGAAAATTTTTCTGAGGCACTTTTTAAAGAATTTTTTATGAAATTTTGTAGTAATATTTTTTCTGCAAAATTTTCATCACTTAAATATCGTAGTGTTTTTCTAGTAGTAGATAAAACATCTTTTCTACTTGGTTCTACAATAGAAATTAAATCTTTTTTATGTTTGTTGATAAAGTTACTGTTTTTACTTTTCTCAGCAACTTTGTCTAACAATTGGCAAGCAGTATTTACTTCAGCTTTTATATCATTTATAAATGAATTCCAAGCATTTCTTTTTGCGCTTAAAACTTCTTTTTTTGCTTCCTTTTCTATGATAATAATATCTTCTTCAGAATCTACAAAGCGTAAAATTTCTCCAGTTTCTGTTTCTAACTCAAAGTCTAAAATCCAGTTTCGCATTTTTGTAATGCAATCGTGTTCTTTTTCCCAGTTAAGTCTTTTTTTATCTTTATATCTTTCGTGAGAACCAGAAGTAGAATGGCCTTGTGGTTGCGTTAATTCTTTTACATGAATTAAAATAGGTACGTGTTCTTCTCTGGCAATTTTAGCTGCCTTATTATAAATATCAACAAGCTGAACATAGTCCCAACCATTTACAACAAAAATTTCGTATCCATCTTTGTCACTCTCTCTTTGAAATCCTTTTAAAATTTCAGAAATGCTTTCTTTTGTAGTTTGATGTTTTGCATGAACAGAAATTCCGTACTCATCATCCCAAACACTCATTAACATAGGTACTTGTAAAACACCTGCTGCATTTATGGTTTCAAAAAATAAACCTTCACTTGTACTTGCATTTCCTATGGTACCCCAAGCAACTTCATTTCCGTTTGTAGAAAACTTAGATTTATGTTGTACGCTTTTTTCTGTCCTATATATTTTAGAGGCTTGTGCTAAACCTAGTAAACGTGGCATTTGACCAGCAGTAGGTGAAATATCTGCACTAGAATTATATTGCTTAGTTAAGTTTTTCCAACTACCATCTTCATTTAAACTATGTGTTGTAAAATGACCACCCATTTGCCTACCGGCAGACATAGGTTCTGCTTTTATATCTGTGTGTGCATATAAACCTGCAAAGAATTGTTGTGGAGTTAACTCGCCAATAGCCATCATAAAGGTCTGGTCTCTATAGTAACCAGATCTAAAATCGCCTAACTTAAAAGCTTTTGCCATGGCTAGTTGAGGCACTTCTTTTCCGTCACCAAAAATCCCGAATTTAGCTTTACCTGTTAAAACTTCTCTACGGCCTAATAAACTACACTCTCTACTAATTTTAGCTATTCTATAATCATTTAAAACTTCTGTTTTAAAGTCTTGAAAAGATAGTTTTTGTTTATTATCTATAGGTGTTTCTTGCAACATTTTTATGAGCTTTTTAATGTATCACAAAGATAGTTTTTTTAGTTGATAATTAAAAATTTATATATTTATTAAGAATATGATAATTTTTTTGCTTTTTTTTAGTTTTTGTTGAGTTTTATTTAATAAAAAATAGATATTGTTTTCACAATACCTCTTTTTTTGTATAATATGTTATTTGGTTAAAATAACCTGTTGCATAAATCTCCCGGAGCTTCGAAGTCACCAATAATAATGTTGTCTGAGTTAAATGTATAATCATATTCATAAGAATTACCTCCAAAATATACTTTGTATTTTTGGGACACTCCTATATGTGCGTTATAGATGTAGCCTTTTCCGGCATAAGTGTATCCAACATACCTCCAATATGCATAAGTTCTTCCATAGTACGTGTAGCTTTCTTGTCTGTATAAGTATAAAAAAGGATTTAATACTTTGTCTCCACATTTGGCTTGAAATTGTATATTGATATTTCTTACGTCCGGCTTCGGAGGAATAGAATTAGAAAATGTAGAACCATCTATATTTATAGTGTTATTACTACAACCATCAAAAGTATCTGAAGTATATAATAAAACTCTATTGCTGTCATATCTACTCCCTGAATATAATTTAATTTTTAGGTTTTGGTTAGGAGTTCTGTAATATCCATTAGAATTATCTTTAGTTTTAGATATCTGTATATCTCTATTAGCGATAACTTGACCATTATGTGCATAAACTAGGTCGTAGCTTAAGTTATTGAAATTATCAGAAAGACTTGGTGTTTTTGGGATTGATACTGTTAGTTTTCTGGAATAGTTACAGCCTCTATAATAGTAATCTAAGTTATACCAAGATAAATGTGTTGTTGTGAAAACTATGTTGTAGTTTCCGGAGGTATTCATGGTTACAGTTCCTGTTTTGTGAAAGCCCCATTGCCCATCCTCTCCGTATGACCAAATTGGAATTAAATCACCTTCACTTATATTATTTCCAGTTTCAGGATTTATGTAATTATTGGGTATTTCTATACTCACACTAATTGGCTTAGAAAAGTTTTTAACTTCTTTACCATCAACAAACATATCAATAGAGGTAAAACCTGCCGTAATAAAAGCAATATCTTCAGTTTCTTCTCCGGTTTCGTCAATAACACTTAGTGGGGTCAGGCCTCCAGGAAAAGACGCTATAGCTTCTGGTGTATCTAAACTAAAGTGAGCAATTTCACTTTTTAAATTAGCTCCAGAAATGTTGTTTCCATTTGCATCTTGAAAAACGGTACCAGATTCAATTGTGATTTCTGTATTTGTGGTTGCTTTTGTTTTTGGTGTTGTAATGATATAATTTTCATTAATTGAGTTGTTAGAAAGTGTTTTGGTAGTTTCTAAGAAGTCAACTCCTTCTACAGTATTTAATTTGTTTACTATGTTTATAGACTTAGTAACTAAAGTATCATTTGCACCTATTATAACAGGTATAGTTGTTGTTAAAAAGTTCTCTCCTTTAATTTTTAGTAAAACTTTTAAATCTTCAGAATTAGAAAAATTAGGGTTTACTGCTAAAGATATATTTCCATCTATTACTTTTAAGTTGGAAATGTTCTCTCCTGAATTTGTTACAAATTTATCAGCATCATTTCCGATAAGTTCTACAGTTAATTTATTTGCCCCCTCAATACTTTCAGGGTTTACAATATCTAAAACACTAATAAGTGCTTCTTGTTTTAGTATGTTGTTTGATATTTGGATATCAACATCATCTGTTATTCCTTCAAAATCACAACTTATAACAAATAGTGTCATAAATGCGAGTGCAATTAATGCATGGAGTTTGTTTAAATTTTTCATTTTTCTTTTTTTTAAAATTTATAAGCTATTCTTATTTGTATTCTTGGTATAAATTTAAAAGTATCAAGAGCTTCTTTTAAATTTTCTTTTTGGTTTGAAGTAGGTGAAAGTAAGTTGGTTGCTGTTAACTCTACATCTGGTGATGAGGTGAAATATGTGCCAAACTCAATACCAAAACCTAATCTTTTTTTAGGAACAGCTCTACCGAAACCAATTCCTAAATAGGGGGCTACGCCACTCCAAGAAACATCTGCGTTTATTTCACCAATATTTTCTTTAGTAATGGTAATATCTCCATATTTTACATCTTCTGTATATGTAATTAGAGCATTTGTGTTTACTTTAGATAGAATACCTAGACCTGCTGTTAATTTAAAAGAAGAGTTTTTAAATGGTACAAATTCAATACCTAAATCTATAATTGAAGATTCTATATTTGCAAGTAAATCGACAACGTCTTCGTCAATTTCTAGATCTTCTCTCTCAAAATCTTCTAGTTTAAAAGAGTGCCAAACTACTTTTGCATATAGTTTTTGGTTAATTTTTCTTGCATATTCTAATCCTAGACCAGGTGATCCAATAGAAATTGCAAATGCATTTTTCTTTTCAATTTCTTGTGATTGCCCTATGAGATTAAAGCAAATAAGAAAAATAAATAATAGTTGTTTTTTTTTCATTTTCATTAATTTTAATTTATTGTTTGTTAGACAAAATTAATATTTAATGAGAATGTTAAAATACCTACTAATAGGTATATTGACTCTTTTGTGGGCTTTTTGTGAATATTATAAAAAACCTCTCTTAAAAAAATTATAAATAGATTTTATATCCGCAGATAAAGAGAATCTTATTTTTTCTGGATAGGCATTCTGAGATATTTCCCAACCATTGTTGGAATAAAGAGGAAAGTAAATTTCGAATATTTCATGTACAAAGTTAAAACGAATTCCGTTTTCGTAGGCAAAATATAGTGGTTGATTTTTGTTTTTTAAGAAAGCGACATCATTATAAAGTTCTATCCATCTCCATAAACCAATACTAGAATTATTAGAAACCATAAATTGATTTGCAAATCTTGTAGGTAATAAAGATTTAAATCCACCTTCGGTGATGATGTGTTGTTGACTAAAAAAACCAGAGCTTTCAGATCTTCCTAAATAATTTAATTGAAAAAGGTAATCATTACTTCTATCTAAACCAAAACTAAAATAGTCTCCTTCAGTTTTGTTGTTAAAAAATACACCTGCAAAAAACCTAAAGTCTAATTGTGTATCTGTTGTTGTTAAGGTTCTAAACCTAAGGTCTAATGAGGCTTTAGAAAACTTTTTAGCAAACTCTGTACTAAAGCTGTATCTAAATTCTTTAATAATGTCTGGGTTAGAGTAGTTGTAACTTAAGCTAAGAACACTATAGTTATCTTGATCTGTTTTTATTGCATTAGGAGCAATTTCTTTGTCAATGTGAATTAATTTTGCTCTTAAGGATTCAGAAGAAATATCTCTTAATGTTTTTCTTTTAAAAACGATATCTACATACGGTACAAGGGATTTGTAAGATAGGTTAGGGGCGTAATCAGATGTGCCTCCCGCTAATCCGTATGCTATTTTATAAATTTTTGTTTTTTCGAAAAACTGATTATAAAGTAAAGAAAAACTTCCAACAACACTATTACTTTTTGTAGCGTAATAAGGAGAAACTTTAAATTCGAAGTTTCTTTTTATCAGCGGTTTGTTGTGTAATTTTAAACCAAGTATCAATCCGTTATAAAAATTATAATTTAAACCTGGTTGATAAAAAATTTGATTGTAATTTGGACTACTAATATCTTTAAAAAATGAAAATTTTACAGGTTTATTAAGAAATTTTTTGTCAACTTTTCTCCAGTTATTTAAAGTGTTTAATTCAGGATATAGGTTTTCGTAATTTAAAACAAAAGTGTCATAGTCTCCTTTTATAAACTTTACGGTTTTTGTACTGTCTACATCAGCAACCCATTTTTTTAATTTAATTTCTTTATCTTTTATAGCGTAAATAGCTAATGGAGTTGTAATGTTTCTTTTGTTTTTAATGGTTACAGATATGCTGTCTTTTTCTTTTTTTATACGTTCAATTTTATGATCTATTTTTTTATTGGTTTTTACAAAATCATCAAAAAACCAATCTAAGTTTTTAGAGGTCTTGGAAGAAAGTAATTTATTGAAATCGTTACTTGTAATAATTTTTAATTGGTTGTGTTGGTAGAATTCTTGAATAGTTTGGTTTAGAATACTATCGCCTAAATATCCTTTTAAAAAACGAAAACCTAAGCCAGATTTGTATTTACTTCCAATTTTTCTATTAAAATTAGAGAGCGAATCAGCAGGAGTGCTTAATGCTTGGTCTAAAAATTTACGGGCAGTAAATTGATATACGAAAGGGTATTTGTCGTTAAAATCTAGGTTAGAAATATTAAAGCTTTTTAAGAGCCAATAGTCTGAGGCATTTCCTAAAAGTTTAACTTCTGGATAAAACTTCTCTACGTACTCTATCATTAAATAATTCTGAATACCATCTATTAACCAATAGTCTTTTCTTTTATTTAAGAGAATTGTATTTTCTATATATCTTTTTGTTAAGGCTTTAAACATGGTGATATCCCATCTAAAAGTATCAGAAAAAGGACGTAAAAAATTAGGTAATTGGTTTAAACCAAATATGGGGTTTTTGCCTTGGGTGGCTTTGTCTATATAAATTTCTAAATGTGGGTATTTGCCTAAGTATTTTTGAATAAAAAGAAGCTCTCTGTTTAAGATGCTAGTAGTTAAGCTGTCTTCTAGCTCTTTTGAGAAAATATCAGTGTGTACAGTAACTGTATTTGTAGTATAGGTTTTTAATTGTTTTGTTTTTTGTACACTTATAATAACATCTGTTTTATTTTTTCCAACTAAGTAATAATTGTTTGTATTTTCTTTTTTTGTGTTATATTGATATAAGTTAGATTCTACAATTAGGTCTTTAGGTACATCAATTTCAATTTTAAAATCGGTGCCTTTTTCGTATAAATCATCTAGATTTAGATTGCTCATTAATTGCCAACCATTGTCGTAAATAGCAGGTGTTAAATACCAATTTCTAAGAAGGTATCCTGTTTCTGTTTCTCCGTATTTTGTAAAACGAGCATTGGGTATTTTTACAATATATGTAACAGAGATAGTTATTTTAGAATTCGGATTTAAAGGTTTGTCTAGATGGATTTCTAGGATATCTGCCTGTTTTTCTAATTCCTTAAAATACACATTTTCAAAATCTACATAAAGACTTTTTATGGTAGATGAACCTAATTCATGAGGTTTGGCAAAGTATAAATCTTTTCTAAAATCTTTAATAAATCGTTTAGATAAGGGTGTTTTTCTATCTCTATAGCTATTTGCCCAATTATGAAGGTAGACTTTTGTTAATGTAGAGTCAGAAGAGTTGTGAAAAACAATTTCTTGTTGAATTTTAAGTTCGTCTTTTTCGGTATCTAATTTAGATTTTATGCTGATAGAGTTCTGCTGCGAAAACACAAAAGTAGATGCTAAGAAGCAAATTAGTATTATGTAATAACGATTTTTCAATTAAATCTTTATTGTGTTATTTAGGGTTTATATTATAATAGCCTATCTTACTAGAAAAAGACAGGCTATATAAAAGTGTAAATTAATATAATATTTTAGAAATTAGGCTTAAAATGATATTTATCGTAAAAATTATTAAGGTGCTCAATAGCTTCCTCTGCAGTATCTACCAATCTAAAAAGGTCTAAATCCTTTTCACTAATATTTCCTTCTTCTAAAAGAGTGTTTTTTATCCAATCTAATAAACCGCCCCAAAACTTTGTTCCTACTAAAATAATAGGGAAACGACCAATTTTATGGGTTTGTATTAATGTAATAGCTTCAAAAAGCTCATCCATAGTTCCAAAACCACCAGGCATTACAACAAAACCTTGTGAGTATTTTACAAACATTACTTTACGTACAAAAAAGTAATCGAAGTCTAAACTTTTCCCTTGATCAATCCAAGGATTGTCATGCTGCTCAAAAGGTAATTCAATATTTAAACCAACAGAACTTCCTTTTCCTCTATGAGCACCTTTATTTCCTGCTTCCATAATTCCAGGTCCACCACCTGTAATTACACCGTAACCATTTTGGGTTAATTGAAAAGCAACTTCTTCTGCTAATTTGTAATATTTATGATCTGGTTTTGTTCTTGCGGAACCAAAAATAGATACTGAAGGTCCAATTTTACTTAAACGTTCGTAACCATCAACAAATTCTGCCATTATTTTAAAAATAGCCCAAGAATCATTTGTTTTTATTTCGTTCCAAGTTTTTGTTTGTAATTTTTCTTTTATTTTTCTATCATCACTTGTCATTATCTTGTATTTTTTAAATTTATTTGTCTTCTTCCAAAAAAAAAGAAAGCTTGCTAAAATAGCTCTTTTTTGACATTTTGGTCGTCGTCAACCTAATAATTTTTAATTTAATTCCTTTTTAAGAAATTTAGCAGTATAACTTGTTTTGTGTTTTATAATTTCTTCTGGAGTTCCAGTGCATAGAATCTTTCCACCTTTTTTTCCACCTTCCATACCAACATCAATAATATAATCTGCTAATTTTACAACATCTAAGTTGTGTTCGATAATTAAGACCGTGTTTCCTTTGTCGGCTAATTTATTTAGAACATCCATTAAAACTCTAATGTCTTCAAAATGGAGTCCAGTTGTAGGTTCGTCTAAAATATAAAAGGTATTTCCGGTATCTCTTTTAGATAATTCTGATGCTAATTTTATACGTTGTGCTTCTCCACCAGAAAGAGTGGTAGATTGTTGTCCGAGGGTTATATATCCTAAACCAACATCTTTAATTGTTTTTAATTTTCTATGAATTTTAGGGATCAGTTCAAAGAAATCAGTAGCATCTTCAATCGTCATGTCTAAAACATCTGAAATAGATTTTCCTTTGTATCTAATTTCTAAAGTTTCTCTATTAAAACGTTTTCCTTGGCAAGTTTCACACTCTACTTGTACGTCTGGTAAAAAGTTCATTTCTATAACACGAACTCCACCGCCTTGGCAAGTTTCACAACGACCTCCTTTTACGTTAAAAGAAAAACGACCAGGTTTATAACCACGAATTGCAGCTTCTGGCGTTTTAGCAAACAAACTTCTAATTTCACCAAAAGTACCTGTATAGGTTGCGGGGTTAGAACGAGGGGTTCTACCAATTGGTGATTGATCTATGTCTATTACCTTATCTACATGCTCTAAACCTTCAATTTTCTTGTAAGGCATCGGTTTTTTTACACCTCTATATATATGAGCGTTTAAAATAGGATATAAAGTTTCGTTTATTAAGGTAGATTTTCCACTTCCAGAAACTCCAGTAACACAAATCATTTTTCCTAGAGGGAATTCTACAGAAACATTTTTTAAATTGTTACCGGTTGCTCCTTTTAGATTGATGAATTTTCCATTTCCTTCTCGACGTTTTTTTGGAACCTCAATTTCTTTTCTACCAGTTAAGTAATCTGCCGTTAAGGTGTTTTGTTTTTTTAAATCCTCAAAAGTTCCAAAACTTACTATTTCTCCACCGTGTCTTCCTGCTCCTGGTCCAATATCGAAAACAAAATCGGCATGTTCCATCATGTCTTTATCGTGCTCAACTACTAATACAGAATTACCAATATCTCTTAATTTGACTAAAGAATCTATTAATTTTTGATTGTCTCGTTGATGTAATCCAATACTTGGCTCGTCTAAAATGTAAAGAACACCTACTAATTGAGATCCAATTTGAGTTGCCAATCGAATTCTTTGTGCTTCTCCACCAGAAAGTGATTTAGAGGTTCTGTCTAATGTTAAGTAGTCTAAACCTACATCTAATAAAAACTGAATTCTAGTTCTAATTTCTTTTAATATTTCAGCAGCAATGATTAATTGTTTTTTTGATAAGCTTTTTTCAATATTTTTAAACCATTTTGCTAATTCTGTAGCATCCATTTGTGCCAAATCACTGATGTTTTTATCGATGATTTTAAAATGAAGGGCTTCTTTTTTTAATCTTTTCCCTCCACAAGTAGCGCAAGAAACTTCATCCATAAAACCTTTTGCCCAACGTTTTATGGTGGTACTTTCTGCACTGTCATATTGGTTTTCTATAAAAGAAATAATCCCTTCAAAATCTATTTTGTAATTTCTTGTAACTCCAGCAGCTTTAGATTGAATTTCAAAAGACTCATTTCCTCCATTTAAAATTACGTCTAATGCTTCTTTTGGAATACTTTTTATAGGATCTGTTAATTTGAATTTATAACGTTCAGCAATATTTTCTATTTGTTTAAAAATCCAACTACTTTTTTGTTCCCCAAGAGGAGTAATTCCTCCTTTTTGTATGGAGATAGTATTGTCTGGAATTACTTTTTCTAAGTTAATTTCATTTGTAATTCCTAATCCGTTGCATTTATCACAGGCGCCTTTTGGTGAATTAAAAGAAAAAGTATTTGGTTCTGGATTTGGATATGCAATTCCCGATGTTGGGCACATTAATTCTCTACTAAAATAACGAGGTTCATTGTCATCAATATCAATAACCATCATAATGTTATTTCCAGAATACAATGCTGTTTTTATCGTTTCTTCTAAACGTTTTTCTGCAGATTCATTTATCAAAAGTCTGTCTATAACAACTTCTATATCGTGCGTTTTATATCGGTCTAAACGCATTCCTTTTTCGATCTCTTTAATTTCCCCATCAACCCGAACACGTAAAAAACCTTGTTTAGAAATTTGCTCAAAAAGTTCTCGATAATGTCCTTTTCTAGATTTTACTAAAGGTGCTAAAACAGCAATCTTTTTATCAGCAAAATCCTTTAAAATAAGTTGTCTAATTTGTTCATCAGAATAACTGACCATTTTTTCTCCACTATTATAAGAGTATGCATCTGCAGTCCTTGCAAATAATAGTCGTAAAAAATCGTAAATCTCGGTGATCGTACCAACTGTAGAACGTGGACTTTTATTTGTTGTTTTCTGTTCTATTGATATTACTGGAGAAAGTCCATCAATTTTATCAACGTCAGGTCTTTCTAATCCACCTAAAAACTGACGTGCATACGCAGAAAAGGTTTCAATATATCGTCTTTGTCCTTCTGCATAAATAGTGTCAAAAGCTAAAGAAGATTTTCCGCTTCCGCTTAGACCTGTTATAACAACTAATTTTTCACGAGGAATTTTTACATCAATATTTTTTAAGTTATGGACTCTTGCTCCGTATACTTCTATATATTCTTGGTCTTTCAAATGATCTATTTTTGAGAAAAACGCAAAGTTAAAGAAACCAATTTTAATTTAAGGATGATTGTTTAATGCTTTTGATATTAAACTTTTTTTAGAGCGATGGTTTTAAAAATAAGTGTAATTTAAAAAATGTTGTTATCAAATGATAAAATACTATATTGCATTGAAATTATTTGAACCTAAATGATAGATAGTATTCGACATTTTTTTGAGAGAAACGGATTTCATGTTTCATCAAGATTAGCAGATAGAATAGGAATTAGAGCCTTAAATGTGCGCTTGTTTTTTATTTATGTTACTTTTTTTACGGTAGGTTTGTCTTTTGGTTTTTATTTAACAATGGCATTTTTATTAAAGTTAAAAGACATGATGTATACTAAAAGAAGTTCTGTATTTGACCTATAATATATGAAGATAAATGTATTAGAATCTAAAATTAATAAAACTTTATTTTTAGTTATTACTATACTGTCTTTAGGTACAATAGGCTATATGGTGCTTTCTCATTATTCTTTTATAGATGCATTATATATGACGGTTATTACCGTTACTACTGTAGGTTTTGGGGAGTTAAGACCCTTTTCTCCAGAAGAAAAAGTTTTTACAATATTTTTAATTTTAACCAGTATTACTGTTTTTGGATATGCCGTTTCAGCTTTTTCAGAATATTTAGTAAGTGGTAGATTATTTGAACATTTTAAGCATAGAAAAGTGGAAAAGAAGATAGCAAGTTTAAAAGGACATACTATTGTTTGTGGATATGGAAGAAATGGGAAACAAGCAATTTTAAAATTAAAAAATTATAATAAAGACTTTGTTGTTGTCGAAAAAAGTAAAGAAAGAATAGAAATTTTAGATGCAGCTGGGGTGTTAAATATAAATGGTGATGCAACTTTAGATGAAACTTTGCTTAGAGCTGGTATAGAAAAAGCTTCTTTTTTAATTACTGCTTTACCTTCGGATGCTAATAATTTGTTTGTAGTTTTAACGGTTAGTCAACTAAATAAAGAATGTAAGGTTATAAGCAGGGCTTCTAATGAGTCTTCTTATAGTAAGCTAAAAATAGCAGGTGCAAGTAATGTGATAATGCCAGACAAGTTAGGTGGAGATCACATGGCTTCTTTGGTAACTACACCAGATGTTATTGAGTTTGTAGATCGGTTAACTATAGAGGGAGAAACTACAGCCAATTTAGAAGAAATTGCTGTAGATGATTTACCAGAAAAATATATAAATAAGACACTCTTAGATTTAGATTTAAGAAAGAAAACGGGGTGTACAGTTATCGGTTTTATAGGTCCTAATAAAGAGTATATTATAAATCCAGAAGCAGACTGTTTACTTATTAAAGGATCTCATCTAATTGTTTTGGGAAGACCTAATCAAATAATTAAATTAAGACAATTGTTTTAGTCTGTTGATACTTTCAATATGAGCCTTGGTTTTATTGAAAGTATTATTCATTAAAAATTATAATCTAAAAGTATAAAAGAAGGAATTTATTTATGGTTAAAGTAGTGGTTACGGGAAGTAATGGGTTATTAGGACAGTCTTTATTAGATTTATTACTTCAGGAAAAAGAAAATTATGAAGTTTATGGATTTTCAAGAGGCGAAAATAGAAGTGGAAGAAATGATTTTTCTTATGTTTCTATTGATATTACTCAAGAAGAGAATCTTAAAAAAGCACTAATAGAAATTCAACCTAATTTTATTATTAATACAGCTGCAATGACGCAAGTAGATGATTGTGAAAATCAAAAAGCGGCATGTGATTTGTTAAATGTAACTGTTGTAAAATGGTTGTCAGAAATATCAGAAGAGGTAAACGCTCATTTAATCCATATTTCTACAGATTTTATTTTTGATGGAATAAAAGGAAACTACAAAGAAACCGATACAGCAAATCCATTGAGTTATTATGGATTATCGAAACTAAAATCTGAAGAGCTTTTATTAAAATCTAATATCAATTATACCATATTAAGAGCTATTTTAGTTTACGGAAAAGTGTTTGATATGAGTAGAAGTAATATTGTGCTTTGGGTAAAAGAAATGTTAGAGAAAGGTAAGGAGATTACTATTGTAGACGATCAGTTTAGAGCGCCAACCTACGTAAAAGACTTAGCGATAGCTTGTAAGATTTCTATGGATAAAAAAGCTTTAGGAATTTTTAATATTTCATCTAATGGATTATTAAGTGTTTTTGACATTGCAAAAGAAATAGCAGTTGCTTTTAATTTGGATACAAACTTAATTAAACCGATATCAACATTTACTCTAAATCAAACAGCACCAAGACCTGCAAGAACTGGTTTCGATTTATCAAAAACCAATAAAGAATTAGACTTTTATCCAAAATCTTTTAAAGAAGATTTGCAAAAATTTAAAGAAATCTTAATATAAAATGTGTATTTATTAGGTAAAACTTGTGAAAAGAGCAAATTTTTAGGATATTGCGGATTACTTAACCAATTAATATTAAAAATAAATTATGAATAAAAAACTTCTATCGTTGTTGTTTTTAATGATGCCAGTTATAATGTTTGCTCAAAGTACAACAGATAAAATAGACCAATTGTTTAAAGATTATACCGGTTGGTTTGTGGAGGCTATTTTCTATGAAATACCTTTTTCTGATTCATTTAAAATCCCTTGGGTATTAATTGTTTTAATTGGTGGTGCAATTTATTTTACAATATATTTTAAATTTATAAACATTACAGGTTTTATAACAGCGTTTAAAGTTGTAAAAGGAAAATATGAGGATATTGAAAAACATGGTGTAGATAAGCTTTATGGAGATAAAACTTCTGGTCCAGATATATTAACAACCCTTAGAGATGATGGTGTTGAAGGTGAAGTTTCTCATTTTCAGGCTTTAACTGCAGCACTCTCTGCGACTGTAGGCTTAGGTAATATTGCTGGTGTTGCAGTAGCATTGTCAATTGGTGGTCCAGGTGCAACTTTTTGGATGATTGTTGCGGGACTTTTTGGTATGGCTTCAAAATTTGCAGAATGTACATTAGGTGTAAAATATAGAGATGTAGATGAAGATGGAACCGTGTATGGTGGTCCAATGTATTATTTAACTAAAGGGCTTAAAGAAAAAGGTGCAGGTGGTTTAGGTAAGGTTTTAGCTGTTTTATTCGCAATTTTTGTAGTTGGTGGTTCTTTTGGTGGAGGTAACATGTTTCAAGCAAATCAGGCAGCTGCACAGTTTACAAAACTGTTTAATTTAACAGGTGGTAATGCTGGGTTGTATTTTGGACTTGTAATGGCTGTTTTAGTAGCAGTCGTAATTATTGGAGGTATTAAAAGAATCGCTTCAGTTACAGAGAAAGTAGTGCCTTTTATGGCAGGAATTTATGTGTTGGCTGCTTTAATAATTTTATTCGCAAACTTTAGTTTAATAGATGATGCTTTTCTTTTAATTTATGACGGAGCTTTTTCTGGATTAGGAGTTGCTGGTGGTTTAGTTGGGGTAATGATTCAAGGTATTCGTAGGGGAGCATTCTCTAACGAAGCTGGTGTAGGATCTGCGGCAATTGCACATTCGGCGGTAAGAACTAAGTATCCTGCAAGTGAGGGTATTGTAGCTTTGTTAGAGCCATTTATAGATACCGTTATTATTTGTACTATGACTGCTTTGGTTATTATTATTACTAATTTCGATGGGGAATTTATGGAGTATGGAGTTGAAATTAAACAAGGTGTAGAAATAACCGCTGTAGCTTTCGATACCGTAATTCCACACTTTTCAATTGTATTAACAATTGCTGTAATTTTATTTGCGTTTTCAACTATGATTTCGTGGTCTTATTACGGTATGCAAGGTTGGGTGTTTTTATTCGGAAAAGGAAAATACACAGATTTAGCCTATAAGGTTTTGTTCTTAATATTTGTAGTGATTGGAGCGTCAATTAGCTTAGGTGCTGTAATTGATTTTTCTGATGCCATGATTTTTGCAATGGTAGTGCCTAATATAATTGGTGTAGTTATGCTATCTCCAGTAATTAAGAAAGAGCTTAAAAGATATATGAATGCTATCAATAAAAAGAAAGAAGCAATTGAAGATGGAGCTGTAGATGTAAATGATCACCTATAAAATTTAAAATGAAAATATTAAAATCCCATTTCTGGTATCACAAAAGCCAAAGGAATGGGGTTTTCTTTTTAGTAATATTAATACTATTAGTACAATCCATTATTGTTTTTGGTGGTTTCTCTTCGGATGACAGTATAGAGTTCAATTCTAAAGAGGTTATAGCGTTTCATAGGCAAATAGACAGTTTACAAGTAATTGAAATAGAAAAAAGAAAACCTAAAATTTATCCTTTTAATCCTAATTATATTACCGATAGTAAAGGAGAAAAATTAGGCATGTCTTTAAAAGAAATAGATCGGTTATTGGCTTTTAGGTCAACAAATAAATTTATTAATTCTAAAAGTGAGTTTCAAAAAGTAACTCAAATTTCTGATTCTTTATTAAATAAAATAGCGCCATATTTTAAGTTTCCAGATTGGGTTGTAAAACAAAACTCAAATTCGTCATTGCAAAGAACAAAGCAAGCTTATTATAAAAAAGAGGTAAAAGAAGTTTCAACTACAGATATCAATAAAGCCACAGCAGAAGATTTTAAAACCATTAACGGAATCGGAGTAGCTTTTTCAGAGCGAATTATAAACTATCGAACAAAATTACAAGGATTTTCTTTAGAAAGTCAACTAAATGAAGTTTGGGGGCTGGAGAATGAAATGGTAAAAAAAGTCTTATTAAAATTTAAAATAGTTGAGCAACCAATTATTAATAAAATAAATGTTAATACAGCTACATTTAAAGAGCTTTTAAAGAATCCTTATATAGATTACAACCTTTGTAAAAAGATTTTTGAATATAGAGACGAAGTAGCTGAACTTCAAAATATTTCAGAATTAAAAAACATCAAAGATTTTCCTTTGGATAAATATGACAGAATAGTGTTATATTTGATGGCTGAATAACAAACCACAAACACATTTATTTGCTTATGAGCAGTATGTATTTTACTGAAGAGCACGAAGCTTTCCGTGCAAGTTTTAAAGAGTTTTTGAAAAAAGAAGTAATTCCTCATATAGATAAATGGGAAAAAGAAGGTAGTATAGAACGTTTCATTTGGAAAAAATTTGGAGAAATGGGCTATTTCGGTTTAAACACTCCAGAAGAATTCGGAGGCTTAAATTTAGATTTATTTTATACTGTTATTTTTTTAGAAGAATTACAGAAAGTTAATTCAGGTGGTTTTGCAGCGGCTATGTGGGCACATGAATATTTGGCCATGACTCACTTAGCTAAAGAAGGTGATGATTTTATTAAAAATAAATATTTAGTACCAAGTGTAGAAGGAGATATGATTGGTTGTATGTGTATTACAGAACCATTTGGTGGCTCTGATGTTGCAGGTATGCGTTCTACAGCAATCAAACAAGGAGATACCTATATTTTAAATGGTTCAAAAACGTTTATCACAAACGGGGTGTATTCAGATTATTTAATTGTAGCGGCAAAAACAGATCCTTCAGATAAGTATAAAGGAATTAGCATTTTTGTTGTAGATAGAGCTTCAAAAGGACTTACAGCAACTAAATTAGATAAGTTAGGTTGGAAAGCGTCAGACACAGGAGAAATTGCGTTTGATAATGTAGAAATCCCTGCAGAAAATTTATTAGGAGAAGAAGGTAAAGGGTTTCCTTATATTATGCAGCATTTTGCCTTAGAAAGATTGGTTATGGGGGTAAATGCACATGCAAGAGCAGAATTTGCACTAGAGTATGCTTTAAATTATATGCAAGAACGCGTAGCTTTTGGTAAGTCTTTAGATAAGTTTCAGGTATTACGACATAAAATTGCAGTAATGGCAAGTAGGGTAGATATGTGTAAAGAATATAATTACTCAATAACAAAACGTCTTAATGACGGTCAATATGTGGTAAAAGAAGCAAGTATGTCTAAATTACTATCTACAAAAATGGCAGACGAAGTTATTTATGACGCGTTACAAATGTTAGGTGGTTATGGGTATATGGAAGATTATCCGATGGCAAGATTATCAAGAGATAGTAGGCTGGGGCCAATTGGTGGTGGAACTTCAGAAATTTTAAAAGAGATTATTGCAAAAATTGTAATTGATAAGAAAGAATACAAGCCAGCAACATAAGGTTTTCATAATTTTATAAGTATCAGTGTTCAAGAAATTTAATTTTTGAACACTGAACACTCTTTTTTAGGGCGTTCCTTAAAGGTCAGGCTTTCACTTCTCGCTTTTTTCGTACTTCAAAAGAGCTCAAACAGACCGTTCAATCCCTAACGCATATTGCTAATTTAAAATATATTGTAATAACTAATTGCCAATTCATAATTTGTAATTACATTTGCAGTCCAAAAAATAAAAATAATAGTTTAAATACTATTCTAAAATATAAAGAGACTATGAAGGGAGGTGCCAACTTATGTTAATTATACCAATTAAAGAAGGAGAGAATATCGATAGAGCTTTAAAACGTTACAAGAGAAAATTTGATCGTACAAAAACGATGAAAAACTTGCGTGCTAGAAAGAACTTCACAAAACCTTCTGTAGCAAACAGAGCTCAAAGAATTAAAGCTTCTTACGTTCAGAGATTAAGAACACAAGAAGAAGTAGGTTAGAAATAACTTAATTCTAAGAAATAAAACCCGTATTGAATTTTCAATACGGGTTTTTTGTGTTCAATTTTTTGTAATTTTACTAACACCTAATACGTAAAAATTTGATTGATCCTTTTCTAGAATATCTAACTTTAGAGAAAAAATATTCGTTACACACAATTACTGCTTATAAAAACGATTTAACTTCGTTTAGAGATTTTTTAGAAACAGAGTATAGCCAGGAGAGTTTGCTAGAGGTGCATTACCCACAAATTAGAAGTTGGATTGTTTTTTTAGTAGATACGCAAATATCAAACAGAACTATTAATAGAAAAGTAAGTTCTTTAAAGTCTTTTTATAAATTTTTACAGAAAACAAAGCGCATAGATTTAAACCCGCTTTCTAAACATAGAGCTTTAAAGACAGAAAAACGAGTTCAAGTACCTTTCACGTCAAAAGAGATTAATGCTGTTATCAATCAAATAGAATTAGAGGTTGATGCAGATTTTACTTCCATTAGAAATAAGTTAATAGTAGAGTTATTTTATTCAACAGGTATTCGAAGGGCAGAGTTAATCAATATAAAAGAAAGAGATGTAAGTTTATCGGATAAAACCATAAAGGTTTTAGGAAAAAGAAATAAAGAACGCTTTGTTCCTTTGTTAGGTTCTGTTATTCAAACGTTAAATCAATATTTAAAATTAAAACAAGAATTTACAATTGGTTTGGAGGAGCTTTTTATTACAGAAAAAGGAAATAAAATTTATGAAACTCTTGTTTACAGAATTATTAATACTTACTTTAGTCAAGTCTCTTCAAAGCAAAAGAAAAGCCCGCATATTTTAAGGCATTCTTTTGCAACACATCTTTTAAATGAAGGGGCAGATATAAATTCGGTTAAAGAGTTGTTAGGGCATTCTTCTTTAGCATCAACACAGGTCTATACACAAAATAGTCTTGCTGTTATTAAAAAAGTATATAACCAGACTCATCCTAAGAGTCATAAAAAACAGTAAAATATGAAAGTATTCACGCAATCAGTTAATTTTAACGCAGATAAGGAGCTTATAGCATATGTAGATGAAAAAGTTTTATCATTAACTAAGTTTCATGATAAGATAGTTGACGCAGAAGTTTTTTTAAAAGTGATTAATACTAGCGATAAAGAAAATAAAGTTACAGAAGTAAAAATAAATATCCCCGGAAGTGAATTGATTATAAAAAGAGAAGCAAAAACGTTCGAAGAAGGCGTAAACGCTGCGGTTGATAATCTAAAAAGACAGTTAAAAAGGTCAAAAGAAAAGCATCGTGACTCTATAATTTCATAGAAATGAAAAAAAAAGTAAAAAAACTTTAAAAAAAGTTTTGAAAAGTAAAATAACTTCGTACATTTGCAATCCGTTAGAAATAGCGGATTGTTTTTTACATCAAAAGCCGATGTAGCTCAGCTGGCTAGAGCAGCTGATTTGTAATCAGCAGGTCGTGGGTTCGAGTCCCTCCATCGGCTCAAAAAAAACAAGAATTGCGAAAGCAATAAGTTCATTGGAATAGTAAATTAAAGGGGAGATACTCAAGCGGCCAACGAGGACGGACTGTAACTCCGTTGACTACGTCTTCGCAGGTTCGAATCCTGCTCTCCCCACAATTTACATATTAATGCGAAAGTAGCTCAGTTGGTAGAGCGTCAGCCTTCCAAGCTGAATGTCGCCGGTTCGAACCCGGTCTTTCGCTCAATATTATCAGC
This sequence comes from Polaribacter atrinae, assembly GCF_038023995.1. Classification (NCBI taxonomy): domain Bacteria; kingdom Pseudomonadati; phylum Bacteroidota; class Flavobacteriia; order Flavobacteriales; family Flavobacteriaceae; genus Polaribacter; species Polaribacter atrinae. Next base: position 1,266,883 of record NZ_CP150660.1, on the reverse strand, counting down.
AAGCCGGTGTAGCTCAGTTGGTAGAGCGCATCCTTGGTAGGGATGAGGTCGTGGGTTCAAATCCCATCGCTGGCTCATTTTAAAATTATTACACACTAATTATATTTTAAACTAAAGAATAAAAATTAAGAATCATGGCAAAAGCAAATTTTGACCGTTCGAAACCACACTTAAACATTGGTACTATCGGACACGTAGATCACGGTAAGACTACATTAACTGCGGCTATTACTAAAGTATTAGCTGATGCAGGATTCTCTGAGGCTAGATCATTTGATCAGATTGATAATGCTCCAGAAGAAAAAGAAAGAGGTATTACTATTAATACTTCTCATGTAGAGTACCAAACAGCTCATCGTCACTATGCTCACGTTGATTGTCCAGGTCACGCGGATTATGTAAAGAACATGGTAACAGGTGCTGCTCAAATGGATGGTGCAATTTTGGTTGTTGCTGCAACAGACGGACCAATGCCTCAAACAAGAGAGCATATCTTATTAGGTCGTCAGGTTGGTATTCCTCGTATGGTTGTATTCATGAATAAAGTGGATATGGTTGATGATGAAGAGTTAATCGAATTAGTAGATATGGAGGTAAGAGAATTACTTTCTTTCTATGAGTATGATGGAGATAATGGGCCTGTAATTGCTGGTTCTGCTTTAGGTGCACTTAATGGTGAGCAAAAATGGGTAGATACAGTTTTAGAATTGATGGAAGCTGTTGATGCTTGGATCGAGGAGCCATTAAGAGAAATTGATAAAGATTTCTTAATGCCAGTTGAGGATGTATTCTCTATTACTGGACGTGGTACTGTAGCAACTGGTCGTATTGAGACTGGTATTGCTAACACAGGAGATGTTGTTGATATTATTGGTATGGGGGCTGAAAAAATGACTTCTACTATTACTGGTATTGAAATGTTCCGTCAAATCTTAGATAGAGGTGAGGCTGGGGATAATGCAGGTATCTTATTAAGAGGTATTGCAAAAGAAGATATAAAAAGAGGAATGGTAATCTGTAAACCAGGTTCTGTAACTCCACATGCTAAGTTTAAAGCAGAAGTTTATGTTCTTAAGAAAGAAGAAGGTGGTCGTCACACTCCATTCCATAACAACTATCGTCCACAGTTCTATGTAAGAACTACAGATGTAACAGGTACTATTAATTTACCAGAAGGTGTTGAGATGGTTATGCCAGGAGATAACTTAACTATTACAGTAGATTTAATTCAACCAATCGCATTAAATGTAGGTTTACGTTTCGCAATCCGTGAAGGTGGTAGAACAGTTGGAGCAGGTCAGGTTACTGAATTATTAGACTAATTTTGTTAGTTTTTAATAAATAAATTCTAAGGGTGTTCCGTTTTTAACGGAACGCCTTTAATATTGAATAAAATACGGGCGTAGTTCAGCGGTAGAGCACTGGTCTCCAAAACCAGCTGTCGGGAGTTCGAATCTCTCCGCCCGTGCAATTAAATATAAGAAAAATGAACTTTATACAATACATCAAAGATTCTTTTGACGAATTAAGCAATCACATGACGTGGGTAACTAAAGAAGAAGCTCAAAAAACTACAGTAACTGTTGCTGTTTTTACGATTGTATTTGCTTTAGCTGTAGCTGGTATAGATTATGTTTTTCAAACAGGATTAGATAACTTTTTTGGAATGTTTAAATCTAACTAATTATGGCAGCTGATTCAGTAATGAAGTGGTATGTTGTTAGAGCCATTGGAGGACAAGAAAATAAAGTAAAAGCTTACATAGAAACAGAAATTTCTAGAGTAGGATTATCAGATTATGTTAGTCAGGTAATTGTACCAACTGAAAAAGTAATTCAGATTAGAAATGGAAAAAAAGTAAATAGAGAACGAGTTTACTTTCCTGGATATATTATGGTAGAAGCGAATCTTTCGGGAGAAGTGCCTCACGTAATTAAAGGTATTACAGGTGTTATTGGATTTTTAGGAGAAGTTAAAGGTGGTGAACCTGTTCCTATGCGTAAATCTGAAGTTAACAGAATGTTAGGTAAAGTTGATGAGCTATCAATTCAAGATGAAAATATTGCAATTCCATTTAACATCGGTGAAACTGTAAAAGTTGTTGATGGTCCTTTTAATGGATTTGACGGAACTATCGAAAAGGTAAATGAAGAAAAGCGTAAACTTGAAGTAATGGTGAAAATTTTCGGAAGAAAAACTCCATTAGAATTAAGTTATATGCAAGTAGAAAAAATATAATTGTTACACAAGTATATATATTGATATCGATTTATTTTTTGGCTTCCAACTTAGAATAAATCATTAAACATTTTTAAAATGGCAAAAGAAGTTAGTAAAGTAGTTAAATTACAAGTAAAGGGAGGCGCAGCGAATCCATCGCCGCCGGTTGGACCTGCTTTAGGAGCTGCTGGTGTTAACATTATGGAGTTCTGTAAACAGTTTAATGCAAGAACGCAAGACAAACAAGGTAAAGTTTTACCTGTTGTTATTACTGTTTTCAAAGATAAATCATTTGATTTTCTTGTAAAAACTCCTCCTGCAGCAGTTCAGTTACTAGAAGCGGCCAAAATTAAAAAAGGTTCAGGAGAACCAAACAGAAAGAAAGTAGCATCAGTTACTTGGGATCAAATTAAAGTTATTGCAGAAGATAAAATGGTAGATTTAAATGCCTTTGAAATTTCTTCAGCAATGCGAATGATTGCAGGTACGGCTCGTTCTATGGGATTAACAGTAAAAGGTAATGCACCAGCATAAACTTTATAAAAAGTAGTAAAATGGCAAAATTAACAAAAAAGCAAAAAGAAGCTCACGCAAAGTTAGATAGCTCTAAATCTTATGATTTAGCAGCAGCTTCAGCGCTAGTCAAAGACATTACTAATGTAAAGTTTGATGCATCAGTAGATATAGCAATACGTTTAGGAGTAGATCCTCGTAAAGCTAATCAAATGGTTCGTGGTGTTGTAACATTACCTCATGGAACAGGAAAAGATGTAAAAGTTTTAGCATTAGTAACTCCAGATAAAGAAGCAGAAGCTACAGCAGCAGGTGCAGATTATGTTGGGTTAGATGAATACCTTCAGAAAATTAAAGGAGGATGGACAGATGTAGACGTAATTATTACCATGCCAAGTGTAATGGGGAAATTAGGTCCTTTAGGAAGAATTTTAGGTCCTAGAGGTTTAATGCCAAACCCAAAGACAGGTACGGTAACTATGGATGTTGCAAAAGCTGTTACAGATGTAAAAGCTGGTAAAATTGACTTTAAAGTTGATAAAACTGGTATCGTTCATGCGGCAATTGGAAAAGTATCTTTTGATGCTAAGAAAATTGAAGAAAATGCAAACGAGTTAATACAAACAATTATTAAACTTAAACCGACAACTGCAAAGGGAACGTATGTGAAAAGCGTTTTTATGTCTAGTACTATGAGTCCTAGTATTGCTGTTGAAGTAAAAGCTGTTTAATACGTTAAAACTTATAATTATGACTAGAGAAGAGAAATCACAAGTAATACAAGATTTAACAGCAGTATTAGCAGATACAAATACGTTATATTTAGCAGATATTTCTGGGTTAAATGCACAAACTACCTCTAATTTACGTAGAGCTTGTTTTAAAGCAGGTATTCAGTTATCAGTTGTTAAAAACACATTACTTGCAAAAGCAATGGAAGCTTCAGATAAAGAATTTGGAGACTTACCATTAGTATTAAAAGGTAATACATCAATGATGATTTCTGAAGCAGCAAATGCTCCAGCAAAATTAATCAAAGAATTCAGAAAGAAAACTAAGAATAAGCCTGTTTTAAAAGGTGCATTTGCAGAAGAATCTGTTTACATTGGTGATGATCAATTAGATGCTTTAGTAGATATTAAATCTAGAGAAGAACTTATTGGTGAAATCATTGGATTATTACAGTCTCCAGCTAAAAATGTTATTTCAGCATTACAATCTGGTGGACAAACAATTTCAGGTATTCTTAAGACCTTATCTGAAAAATAATTACGCGCACAAATAAACTATAATAAACAAAATTTTTAAAAACAATTAAAATGGCAGAATTAAAAGATTTCGCAGAGCAATTAGTTAACTTAACAGTAAAAGAAGTTAATGAATTAGCTACTATTTTAAAAGATGAATATGGTATTGAGCCAGCAGCAGCAGCAGTAGCAGTAGCAGGTCCAGCAGCAGGAGGAGAAGATGCAGCAGATGAGCAAACTGAATTTGATGTAATCTTAACAGCAGCAGGATCTTCTAAATTAGCAGTTGTAAAATTAGTTAAAGAATTAACTGGTTTAGGATTAAAAGAAGCTAAAGGTATCGTAGATAGCGCACCAGCAGCAGTAAAAGAAGGTGTATCTAAAGATGAGGCTGAAGGTCTTAAAAAATCTTTAGAAGAAGCTGGAGCTGAGGTAGAGCTTAAGTAATCATTTACTCCCGAGTTCGAGTAATCGAAACGGGAAAACAAATTTAGGTTTAGGTACTAAGAACTAACGTTTTTAGACCTAAACCATTTTGTGTATATATTCGTTTTTTATTTTTATTTCAGATTTTAATCAAAAAAATATTCTCTTTTGGCAACGAAAAACACTACTGAAAGAATCAACTTCGCTACTTCTCAAATGATTAAGGAATATCCAGACTTTTTGGATATTCAGGTAAAATCTTTTCAAGATTTTTTCCAACTTCAAACTAAGGCAGAAGAAAGAGGTGAAGAAGGTTTGTACAAAACCTTCATGGATAACTTTCCAATTACAGATACAAGAAATCAATTCGTTTTAGAATTTTTAGATTACTTCGTAGACCCACCAAGATACTCTATACAAGAGTGTATTGAAAGAGGTTTAACGCACAGTGTGCCTTTAAAAGCACGTCTAAAATTGTACTGTACAGATCCAGAACATGAAGATTTCGAAACTATTGTACAAGATGTATATCTTGGTACAATACCTTATATGACGAACTCTGGTACCTTTGTAATTAATGGTGCAGAGCGTGTTGTCGTTTCACAATTACACAGGTCTCCTGGTGTATTCTTCGGACAATCTTTCCATGCAAATGGTACAAAATTATATTCAGCAAGGGTAATACCTTTTAAAGGTTCTTGGATAGAATTTGCTACCGATATCAATCAAGTTATGTATGCTTATATTGATAGAAAGAAAAAATTACCAGTAACAACATTATTCAGAGCAATCGGTTTTGAAAGAGATAAAGATATTTTAGAGATATTTGACCTTGCAGAAGAGGTTAAGGTTTCTAAGGCTGGATTAAAAAAAGTATTAGGTCGCAAATTAGCTGCTAGAGTATTAAAAACTTGGCATGAAGATTTTGTGGATGAAGATACTGGTGAAGTTGTATCAATCGAAAGAAATGAAATTATTTTTGATCGTGATACAATCTTAGATAAAGAACATATTGATGAAATTATAGATGCAGGTGCTAAAACCGTTTTACTTCACAAAGAAGATAACGATATGGCAGACTATGCTATTATTCATAATACATTACAGAAAGATCCTACGAATTCTGAAAAAGAAGCAGTAGAACATATCTATAGACAATTACGTAATGCTGAACCGCCAGATGAAGAAACTGCGAGAGGTATTATTGACAAATTGTTCTTTTCTGAACAAAGATATAATTTAGGAGAAGTTGGTCGTTTTAGAATGAACACTAAACTTCAATTAAATGAGCCTATTGATCAAAAGGTATTAACAAAATTAGATATTATAACTATTATTAAATATTTAATTGAGTTAATCAACTCTAAAGCAGAAGTTGATGATATTGATCACTTATCTAACAGACGTGTAAGAACTGTTGGTGAGCAATTAGCAGGTCAGTTTGGTGTTGGTTTAGCGCGTATGGCTAGAACAATTCGTGAGCGTATGAATGTGCGTGACAACGAGGTGTTTACACCTATCGATTTGATTAATGCAAAAACATTATCATCTGTAATTAATTCATTCTTTGGTACCAACCAATTATCTCAGTTTATGGATCAAACCAATCCATTAGCAGAGATTACCCATAAGCGTAGATTATCTGCACTAGGACCTGGTGGTTTATCTAGAGAAAGAGCTGGTTTTGAGGTTCGTGATGTTCACTATACTCACTACGGTCGTTTATGTCCAATTGAAACTCCTGAGGGACCAAATATTGGTTTAATTTCTTCACTTTCTGTATTTGCAAAAGTGAATAATTTAGGATTTATTGAGACTCCATATAGAAAAGTTGTAGAAGGTGTTGTTGGCAATGATGAGCCAATTTATTTAAGTGCTGAGGAAGAAGAGGGAATGAAATTTGCTCAATCTAACTTAGAATTAGATAAAGATGGGCGTTTTGTTGCTGAAAGAATGATTTCACGTGAAGGTGGTGATTTTCCAGTTGTTAGTCCAGAAGATATTAACTTTATGGATGTTGCACCGAATCAAATTGCTTCAATTTCGGCATCTTTAATTCCTTTCTTGGAACATGATGATGCGAATAGAGCGTTGATGGGATCTAACATGATGCGTCAAGCAGTTCCATTATTAAGACCAGAATCTCCAATTGTAGGTACAGGTTTAGAGCGTAGAGTTGCAAAAGATTCTCGTATCTTAATCAATGCTGAAGGAGCAGGAGAAGTTACTTATGTAGATGCTAATAAAATTACAATTAAGTATGATAGAACAGAAGAAGAAAAACTGGTAAGTTTTGAGTCTGATGAAGTTTCTTATAACTTAATTAAATTTAGAAAAACAAATCAAGGAACAAACATCAACCTAAAACCGATTGTAGAAAAAGGTGATAGAGTTGAAGAAGGACAAGTTCTTTGTGAAGGTTATGCAACACAAAAAGGAGAATTAGCTTTAGGAAGAAATATGAAAGTAGCCTTTATGCCTTGGAAAGGGTATAACTTTGAGGATGCGATTGTAATTTCTGAAAAAGTTGTTCGTGAAGATATATTTACATCTATTCATATTGATGAGTATTCTTTAGACGTAAGAGATACAAAATTAGGAACTGAAGAGTTAACTAATGATATCCCTAACGTTTCTGAAGAAGCTACTAAAGATTTAGATGAAAACGGAATGATTAGAATTGGAGCAGAAGTGAATCCTGGTGATATCTTAATTGGTAAGATTACACCAAAAGGAGAATCAGATCCTACTCCAGAAGAAAAGTTATTACGTGCTATTTTTGGTGATAAAGCAGGTGATGTTAAAGATGCATCATTAAAAGCTTCTCCATCATTAAGAGGGGTAGTAATTGATAAAAAATTATTTAGAAGAGCTGTTAAAGATAAGAACAAGAGATTAAGAGATAAAGAGGCTGTAGCTAAGTTAGAAGCTTCTTTTGTATCTAAATTTGAAGGTTTAAAAGATGTTTTAATAGACAAGTTATTTTTACTTATCAGCGGTAAAACTTCACAAGGAGTTTACAATGATTTAGGTGAAGAAGTTTTACCAAAAGGTAAAAAGTACACACTTAAAATGTTAAATTCTGTTGATGATTATGTACACTTAACAGGTTCTTGGACAACGGATAAAGAATTAAATAATTTTGTAGGTGAATTAGTTCACAATTACAAAATTAAAGTAAATGATTTACAAGGTTCTTTACGTCGTCAAAAATTTACAATCTCAGTTGGTGATGAATTACCAGCAGGAATTTTAAAACTTGCTAAAGTTTATATAGCTAAGAAACGTAAGTTAAAAGTGGGTGATAAAATGGCTGGACGTCACGGAAATAAAGGTATTGTTGCTCGTATTGTACGTGCAGAAGATATGCCTTTCTTAGAAGACGGAACTCCTGTTGATATTGTTTTAAATCCATTAGGGGTACCTTCTCGTATGAATATTGGTCAGATTTATGAAACTGTTCTTGGTTGGGCAGGTCAAAAATTAGGAACTAAATATGCAACACCAATTTTTGATGGTGCATCTTTAGACCAGATCAATGAGATTACAGATGAGGCAGGTGTACCAAGATTTGGTCATACTTATTTATATGATGGTGGAACAGGAAAACGTTTCGATCAACCAGCAACAGTTGGTATCATTTATATGATTAAGTTAGGACACATGATTGAAGATAAAATGCATGCACGTTCTATTGGACCTTATTCATTAATTACACAACAACCTTTAGGTGGTAAAGCACAATTTGGAGGTCAGCGTTTTGGAGAGATGGAAGTTTGGGCACTTGAGGCTTATGGTGCATCAAGTATCTTAAGAGAAATCTTAACTGTGAAATCTGATGATGTTATGGGAAGAGCTAAAACATACGAAAGTATTGTGAAAGGTGAAGCTATGCCAGAACCAGGTTTACCAGAGTCGTTTAACGTATTAATGCATGAACTTAAAGGTTTAGGTTTAGACGTTAGATTAGAAGAATAAATTTTTTCAGTAACCAGTTTTCAGTAGCAATTTTGTTACTGAAAACTGAATACTGCCAACTGAATACTTATCAAAAGACATGGCAAGAAAACAAGAGAAATACACTGTAAAAAAGTTTAACAAAATCTCAATTGGTTTATCATCACCAGAAGCTATTTTAGAAATTTCTAAAGGTGAAGTTTTAAAACCAGAAACTATAAATTACCGTACACACAAGCCAGAAAGAGATGGTTTATTTTGTGAGCGTATTTTTGGTCCTGTAAAGGATTATGAATGTGCTTGTGGAAAGTACAAAAGAATTCGCTACAAAGGTATCGTTTGTGATAGATGTGGTGTAGAAGTAACAGAAAAGAAAGTACGTAGAGAAAGAGTAGGGCATATCAACTTGGTAGTGCCTGTTGCTCATATTTGGTACTTTAGATCATTACCTAACAAAATGGGATACCTTTTAGGTTTGCCATCTAAGAAGTTAGATATGATTATTTACTACGAACGTTATGTAGTAATTCAACCAGGTATTGCAAAAAATGTGGAAGGAGAACCATTACAAAAAATGGATTTCTTAACAGAAGAGGAATATTTAGATATTGCTGATGAGTTACCACAAGACAACCAATACTTAGATGATTCTGACCCAAATAAGTTTATCGCTAAAATGGGTGCTGAATGTTTAATTGATTTATTAGCACGTATCGATTTAGATGCGTTGTCTTTTGAATTAAGACATAAAGCAAATACAGAAACGTCTAAACAACGTAAAACTGAAGCTTTAAAACGTTTAAATGTTGTTGAAGCATTTAGAGACTCTCAAAAGAATAGAGAGAATCATCCAGAATGGATGATTATGAAAGCTGTACCAGTTATTCCACCAGAATTAAGACCTTTAGTTCCTTTAGATGGTGGACGTTTTGCAACTTCAGATTTAAATGACCTTTATAGAAGAGTTATTATTAGAAACAATCGTTTAAAAAGATTGGTTGAAATAAAAGCTCCTGAAGTTATTTTACGTAATGAGAAACGTATGTTACAAGAGTCTGTAGATTCTTTATTTGATAACACACGTAAATCATCTGCAGTAAAAACCGAATCTAACAGACCTTTAAAATCTTTATCAGATTCATTAAAAGGTAAACAAGGACGTTTCCGTCAGAATTTATTAGGAAAGCGTGTTGATTATTCTGCACGTTCTGTAATTGTTGTTGGACCAGAAATGAAATTGTCTGAATGTGGATTGCCAAAAGATATGGCAGCTGAACTTTACAAGCCTTTTGTAATTAGAAAACTAATTGAAAGAGGAATTGTAAAAACAGTTAAATCTGCAAAGAAAATAATAGATAGAAAAGAGCCAGTTGTTTGGGATATTTTAGAAAATGTAATTAAAGGACATCCAGTTTTATTAAACAGGGCTCCTACTTTACACAGACTAGGTATACAAGCTTTTCAACCAAAATTAATTGAAGGAAAAGCAATTCAATTACATCCATTAGCATGTTCTGCATTTAATGCGGATTTTGATGGGGATCAAATGGCAGTTCACTTACCATTAGGACCAGAAGCTATTTTAGAAGCACAATTATTAATGTTGGCTTCTCATAATATCTTAAACCCTGCAAATGGTGCTCCAGTTACTGTACCTTCTCAGGATATGGTACTTGGTTTATACTATATGACTAAAGAGAGAATCTCTACTCCAGAAGTTAAAATTAAAGGAGAAGGATTAACTTTTTATTCACCAGAAGAAGTAACGATTGCTTTTAACGAAGAAATGGTTGACTTAAATGCTGGAATTAAAGTAAGAACTTACGACGTTGATGAGAACGGAGAACAAGTTAGAAAAATTATAAAAACTACTGTTGGTAGAGTTTTATTTAACGAAGTTGTTCCTGCGAAAGCTGGTTACATTAATGAAGTATTAACTAAGAAAAACTTACGTGGAATTATTGGTGGTATTTTAAAAGCTACAGATATTCCTACAACAGGAGAATTCTTAGATAATATAAAAAATATGGGATATAAATTTGCCTTCCAAGGTGGTTTATCTTTCTCATTAGGGGATATTATTATTCCTAAAGAAAAACAAGCTATGATTGATGAAGCCAATAAAGAGGTGGATATCATTGTAGGGAATTATAACATGGGTATGTTAACGCAAAAAGAGCGTTATAATCAGGTAATTGATATTTGGGGTAGAACCAATAACGATTTAACTGAGTTATCTATGAAACGTTTACGTGAAGATCAACAAGGTTTCAACTCGGTTTACATGATGCTTGATTCTGGTGCAAGGGGTTCTAAAGAACAAATTCGTCAGTTAACAGGTATGCGTGGATTAATGGCAAAACCTAAGAAATCTACTGCTGGAGGTGGAGAAATTATTGAGAACCCGATTCTTTCTAACTTTAAGGAAGGTTTATCAATTCTTGAATACTTTATCTCTACTCACGGTGCTCGTAAAGGACTTGCGGATACGGCGTTAAAAACTGCAGATGCTGGTTACTTAACTCGTAGATTAGTAGATGTTTCTCAAGATGTTATTATTAATGAAGAAGATTGTGGTACATTAAGAGGTTTAGAAGTAGCTCCTTTAAAGAAAAATGATGAGATTGTAGAATCTTTATCAGAGAGAATTGAAGGTAGAGTTTCATTAAACGATGTATATCACCCATTAACGGAAGAAATTCTTTTAAAAGCAAATCAACCAATTTCTTATCAATTAGCAGTAGCTGTTGAAAAGTCTGGAATTGATGCTGTAGAAGTAAGATCTGCGTTAACATGTGAATCTACAAAAGGTATTTGTGCAAAATGTTATGGACAAAGTTTGTCTACACTTAATAAAGTACAAATTGGTGAGGCAGTTGGTGTAATTGCAGCACAATCTATTGGAGAACCTGGTACACAGTTAACATTACGTACATTCCACGTTGGTGGGGTTGCAGGTAATATATCTGAAGAAAATAAATTAATTGCTAAGTTTGATGGTAAAGTTGTTATAGATGATTTACGTACAGTAACTGGTAAAGACAATGAAGGTAAAGAAATCGACATTGTAATTTCTAGAACTGCTGAGATTAAAATTATTGATAAGAAAACAGGAATTACTCAAAGTACTAATATCCTTCCTTATGGTTCGATCATTTTTGATAAAGATTTAAAATCTATTAAAAAGGGAGACGCTATTGTTCAATGGGATCCATTTAACGGGGTTATTGTTTCTGAGTTTACAGGAAAAGTTAAGTTTGATAATTTAATACAAGGTATCAATTACTCTGTAGAAGTAGATGAGCAAACTGGTTTCCAAGAGATCGTAATGATTGATTCTAAAAACAAAAAAATCATTCCATCTTTAATTATTGAAGATGATCTTGGTAATGCTTTACGTTCTTATAGTTTACCTTTAGGTGCACACTTAATGGTTAATGATGGAGATAAAGTAGAAAGCGGTCATACTTTAGTTAAGATACCAAGAAAATCTGGTAAAGCTGGGGATATTACAGGAGGTTTACCACGTGTAACAGAATTATTCGAAGCACGTAATCCTTCTAATCCATCTGTTGTTTCTGAGATTGATGGTGTTGTTTCTTTCGGTAAAATTAAGCGTGGAAATAGAGAAATTATTGTTGAATCTAAAACAGGAGACATTAGTAAGTATTTAGTTAAACTTTCTAATCAGATTTTAGTTCAAGAAAATGACTTTATTAAAGCAGGAATGCCTTTATCAGATGGAGCAACAACTCCTTCAGATATTTTAAGAATTCAAGGACCATCTGCAGTACAAATGTACTTAGTAAACGAAATTCAAGAAGTATATCGTTTACAAGGTGTAAAAATTAACGACAAACATTTTGAGGTTGTTGTACGTCAAATGATGCGTAAAGTTAAAATTATTGACTCTGGAGATACTTTATTATTAGAGAATCAACTAGTTCATAAGATTGACTTTATCAAAGACAACGATGATATTTTTGGAATGAAAGTTGTTGAAGATGCTGGAGATTCAGAAAACTTAAATGCAGGTCAAATTATTACTGCTCGTCAATTAAGAGATGAAAATTCTTTATTAAGAAGAAATGATCAGAACTTAGTAGTAGCTAGAGAAGCTAAACCTGCAACAGCAGAACAAGTTTTACAAGGTATTACAAGAGCATCACTTCAAACAAAATCGTTTATTTCTGCAGCTTCTTTCCAGGAAACTACAAAAGTATTAAACGAGGCTGCTGTTAGTGGTAAAATAGATACGTTAGAAGGCTTAAAAGAAAATGTAATTGTTGGTAAGAGAATTCCAGCAGGTACAGGTATGAGAGCTTATGAAAAAATTCTAGTTGGTCCTAAAGACGAAATAGAAAAAAGTTTCTAAATATACGAAACGTATTAACGTTTAAAAGTTTAATTATTAAAAAGTTGAATTGTTTAGGGTAACTTATTTACGCTATTCAATTCAACTTTTTTGTTTTTATGCCTTTTAATAAATAGAATTGTGAAATTTTACGAGTGTAATTCATATTTTTTTACGATTTTTCAATTACTAGACTTAACAAATAGACAATTTTAATTATGGAAGAAAATCAAAACAAAGACGGACAAATAAATATTGAGTTAGATCAAGAAATTGCAGAAGGGACGTATTCTAATCTAGCAATTATTAATCATTCTATGTCAGAATTTATTGTTGATTTTATTAATATTATGCCAGGTGTACCAAAGGCAAAAGTAAAATCTAGAATTATACTAACGCCACAGCATGCAAAGAGGTTGTCCCAAGCTTTAGCAGATAATGTTAGAAAGTTTGAAGAACAACATGGTGAAATTAAAGATTATGAACAACCTCCAATTCCAATGAATTTTGGGCCTACAGGACAGGCTTAATAAATAGAATAAAGACTGCTTTTAAAGCGGTCTTTTTTTTTACTTATATTTCTATAGTAAGTAGGTTGGTTTAAGTTGTTTTTGTTGTTTGAAATTTATATTAATTCATTTTAAAGTTAACGTTAATTCACGTTAAAACTAAGTATAAAATTAGCTTTTTGTTTTTAATTAGTTAATAATGTTAAGTAAATCCAAATTTACTTTTGCATTATAAAAAAACTAAATAATGAAACAATTTTATAATTTTAATTTATTCTTATTAACGATGTTTCTCTCGTTAAATGCGTTTGCACAAACCGGTAAAATACAAGGGCTTATTACTGATAAAGAAGGACTTTATGTACCAGGTGCAAATGTTTTTATAGAATCGCTTAAAAAAGGTGATATTTCTAATTTTGATGGAAAATTCACCATAGTTGCTGTACCAGCTGGTACACACACTATAAGAATAACTTATTTAGGTTTTAAAGATATTTTACAAGAAGTTGTTGTAAAAGAAAATGAAACTACTTCCGTAAAAATAGCACTTGTTTCAGAAAGTATTCAATTAGATGATGTTTTAATTACATCTTATAGCTTGGGTAGTCAATCTAAAGCATTAAACACTCAAAAGAATAATTTAAATATTACCAATGTTGTTTCTACAGATCAGATTGGTAAATTTCCGGATGCAAATATTGGGGATGCTGTTAAAAGAATTCCTGGTATTACGATGCAAGTAGATCAAGGAGAAGCTAGAAATATTATTATTAGAGGTCTTTCACCTCAGTTAAACTCTGTAACTCTTAATGGAAGTAGAATTCCGTCTGCAGAAGGGGATAATAGAAATGTACAGATGGATTTAATTCCGTCGGACATGATACAGTCTATTCAAGTTAACAAAGCTGTAACGCCAGATATGGATGCAGATGCTTTGGGAGGATCTGTAAATTTAATAACAAGAACTTCTCCTCAAAGTTTTAGACTTTCTGCTACAGCAGGATCGGGTGTAAATACAATTACAAACAAAAGGATATTAAATGGTTCTTTTTTAGTTGGAGATCGTTCTAAAAACAGAAAATTTGGTTGGATGATTTCTGCAACTATTAATGATAATGATTTTGGCTCTCATGATGTGGAAGCAGAATGGACAGATGAATTTGCATATACAAATGATGCAGGTGAAGAAGTAGAAATGGAAGTAAACCCATACACAAATGTTTTTGAAGAACGTACTTATTTAGTACAAAGAGTCCGTAGAAGTTTTTCTGCAAACTTCGATTATCAAATTAATGATGACAATAACATTTATTTTAAATCGATGTATAATTGGAGAGACGATAGAGAAAATCGTTTTAGATTAGAACATGAGATTTTAGATGCAGAAGATATAGGACTTGGAGATTTTACCATTACAGATAATACACCAACAATGTTTCCTGTAGAAGTTAAAAGACAATCTAAAGGAGGTATCGATAACGATCGAAATAAAAATAGACGTTTAGAAGATCAAAAAATGCAAAATTATACACTTGGCGGTAATCATGTTGTTGGTAAATTAAAAATTGATTGGATGTCTTCTTATGCAAAGGCATCCGAAGAAAGATTAAACGAACGTTATGCAGAATTTGAAACTGAATATAGTATTAACAATGCTATTTCTGACACTAGATTTCCATTGTTTACTGCTGTAAATTCATCAGATTTTAATGACCTTTCTAGTTTTGAGTTTGGTGAAATCACAGAAGAAAATCAATATACAGAAGAAAAAGACTTTAATGCTTATGTTAATTTTGAATTACCATCAGACTTTTTTGGTCATGGAGACGGATTTATTAAATTTGGATTTAGAGGCCGTTTTAAAACAAAATTAAGAGATAACGATTTTTTTGAATATGATTTAGAAGATGCTTATCCTATATTATCGGCTATACCAACAAAAGATTATTCGAATCCAGATTATTTAGCAGGTAGTCAATACCAAGCAGGTCTATTTGCTGATGAAGAATGGTTAGGGGCTTTAGATTTAACGAACGGTGAAACAGTAAGTGATGAATTTTTAAGAGCTAATTATAATGTAAAGGAAAATGTATTTGCGAGTTATGTTATGACAAATCAAAGATTGTCTGACAAGTTAAGTGTATTGGTAGGTGTACGATTAGAACACACAAAATTAACTGCAACAGGAAATAATATTTTAGATGAAGATACTTTAGACGGTACTTTAACAGAAGAAAGTTCTTATTCTAATTTAATGCCAGGTCTCCATTTTAAATACGATGTTTCTGATAAAACGGTTGTAAGATTTGCTTGGACAAATACGTTAGCAAGACCAAATTACGTAGATATTACACCAACTTTAGATGTTGTAACGGGAGATGAAGAAGTGTTTTTAGGAAACCCGAATTTAAAGCCAACAACTTCTATGAACTTTGACGTGATGGCAGAAACTTATTTTGAGAATGTAGGTATTCTATCTGGAGGTTTATTCTACAAAAACATCAAAGACTTTACGTATACCTTTCAATCGGAAACAACTACAGACGCTTTTGGACCAGGAACTACTGGTTTTGAAGTTTATCAACCTTTAAACGGAGAGAAAGCATCTATTTTTGGAGTAGAATTAGCAATCCAAAGAAAATTAGATTTTTTACCTGGTTTCCTTAAAAACTTTAGTGTGTATGCCAATTATACTTTTTTAACTTCGGATGCAAACGGAATTCGTAACGAAGACGGAGAGGAAAGAGAAGACATAGATTTACCTAATACAACACCAAATATGTTAAATGCTTCTTTAGGATATGCAGATCGTAAATTTAATGCAAGACTTTCTGGTAATTTTTCTGATGCTTATGTAGATGAAATAGGAGGGAGTGAGTTTGATGATCGCTATTACGATAAACAATTTTTCTTAGATTTTAGTACAGGTTATTCCATTAACAAAAACTTAAGTATTTATGCGAGTGTAAATAATTTGACCAACCAACCATTACGTTATTACCAAGGAGAAAGTGGTAGAACAATGCAAATGGAATATTATGGTAGAAGAATAACTTTTGGTTTAAAATATGATTTATTTTAAAAATAGAAATTAGAAAATATGAAATTAAATATAAAAAATAGTATCCTATTTTTAGGAATAGTAACATTGTTATCGTGTAATTCTGGTAGTAAATTACCTGCAATAGCACCAGATGTAATTACAGAAAAATCTATAAATGACACAGATGATCCGGCAATTTGGATTCATCCAACGGACGCATCAAAAAGTATTGTTTTTGGTACTGATAAAGAAAGCAATGGAGCAATTTATGCATACAATTTACAAGGAAAAATCATAGAAGATAAAACCATCAGAAATATAAAAAGACCTAATAATGTAGATTTAGAATATGGTTTTCAGCTAAACGATTCTGTAAAAGTAGATGTTTTAATTTTTACAGAAAGAGAAGAACAGCAAATTAGAATGTTTTCTGTACCAGAGATGAAACCTTTAGACCAAGGTGGCTTTCTTGTTTTTGAAGATGAAACGATTCTAGAAAACAAATTACCAATGGGAGTTGCTATTTATAAGAGTCCGATTGATGGAAGTTTTTATGCAATAGTTGGTAGAAAAACAGGACCTAAAGAAGGGTATTTATATCAGTATAAATTGGTTTCAGAAAACAATAATGTAACAGCAACTTTAGTTAGGAAGTTTGGGCAGTTTAGTGGTATAAAAGAAATTGAAGCCATTGCTGTTGATGCAGAAATGGGCTATGTTTACTATTCAGATGAAGGACATTGTGTTCGTAAATATTATGCAGAACCATCTAAAGGAAATAAAGAGATTGCTTGTTTTGGAGGTGAATTTTTTCAAAGAGATATAGAAGGTATTGCAATTGCTAAATTTGAGAATGAGAAGGGGTATATTATTGTTTCTGATCAACAAAAAGGACAATTTAACTTGTTTGATAGACAAACGAATGAGTTTGTAAAAGCAGTTAATCTATCAACTACCGAAACAGATGGATGTGATGTGGTTACCGTGTCTTTAAACGATACCTTTAAAAGCGGTTTATTTGTAGCAATGAATGATGTTAAAGATTTTTATTTTTATGATTTGGATAAATTATTAAAGTAAAAAAATAAAAATTTATAATAAAAAAAGCGAAACTATTAAGTTTCGCTTTTTTTATGCCTTTAAATTGCTGTTTCAACTTGTCTGTTTTGATGTTTTAAAACATCGTAATATAAAAAGTCTATTATTTCATTTTTACATTGATAAATTGGTCTAGCATTCCAACTATGATCTCCATTTTTAACACTATATAAATAAAAAGGTTTCTTAATTAACTTTAATTTTTCGGCAATAGCTTTAGAACCAAAAAGAGGCAAATAACCAGTAGCATCTTTTTTACAATAATGATGAGAAGCTATGTTATAAGGAACTAAATCGTCTTGTATTCCGTGGAATAATTGTGTAGGAATCGCAGTTTCTGTCGTTATTTTATCAATAGAAATTGTTGCACCTGCCATTGCAATAATTCCTGCAAATTTAAAGTTCGTATCTAATATTTTGTTTTCATAAACATACGCTAAATTTAAAACAGCTTCCGCACCAGCACTAGAACCTACTAAAATTATTTTATCAGTATCTATTTTAAACTTGTTTTTACGCTTTAAAAAATATTTTACAGCATAACTTATATCTTTAGAAACATCGTTAAAAGCGGCTATTTTTAATACAGAACTTGTTGTGCAACCAAACCCAATTCCTTTCATGGTTAATCGATACGATATTGAAGCGACTGCATAGCCATATTGCACCATTTCTTTAGCAAAATCAGTAGCAGCTTTATCTTTTCTATCACCGCCTGAAAATCCACCACCGTGTACATAAATCAGTAAGGGAACTTTGCCTTTTCTCTTTTTAGGCTTATAAAAATCTAATTTTAAATTTTTGTCTTTTTTTATTCGTTGATAAGTATATGTAGATTCAGAAAAATTGGTGTTTTTTTCTAAAAACCTTTCTTGAGAAAAGCTATTTAGAAATAATAATATAAAAAAAAGAGATAAAGTAGTTTTCATTTTAAATTATGATTTTGCTTTCAATTTATTAAAAAACTTTCTTAAATTTAAGTATAGAAATGTATTTGTCTTTGCATAATAAAATGATAATAAACAAACTATTATTAAGAACAATATGGCACCAAAGATGGCTTCTGTAGGTGTTAAGTTTTTACCAAGGATATTTTTTAAACCACAGCCCGTAAAGCTACCATAAATAATAATAAAGTGAATTACATAAATAGAGAGTGTCTTTTGTCCTACTTTTAATAGTAATGGAATTTTTAAATACTTTTCGAAGGTGTAAAAAAAGGCAAATATCAATAATACATTTCCAAACCTTGTAAATAAGTAATTGTAGCTAGCAGAATCCATTAAGAGTTGAGAGTTAATAGATTTGGATAAGTAGACAAGTATATCTGATGAGTACGTAATTAAAATGAATCCAGAAAACACAAAAGAAGCAATGATTATTTTTTTAAACCCTTTTTTTAATAAGTTCTTATGAAATATTGTAGCTAAAAAGGCCCCAAAACATACATAACCAAACCAAGGAACAATTGTAAATATAGAACCATAACTTTTAGAAATATAATTATTGAAAAAAACTGGAATAGACTCTATATTTAGGCTTCTATATAAGGGTTCTGTTATAAAGATACCTATGCCAAGAACGAGTGTAATTGTTGAGAAAAGAACAGTTTTTTTATAGCAGATAAAGTAAAAAAAAATAATTAATATTAAGCTCAAGCCTATTATTTGAAGTACATCTATTACTAAGAAATAATTATTAAAGATACCAGCAAACCAACTAAAAATGGGGATTCTTAATGAATAACCAAGGGCAATTAAAAAGAAACCCCTTGTAATTCCTTTTACCATTCTTTCTTTTTCTAATCCTTTTTCTTTAGCTTTTAATAAAAGGTAGGTGAAAATTAAACCAGAAATTGTAAAAAAAGTAGGAGCAGTTATGCCTCTAAAATAAGACCATATAATAAAAGTAGGGTCATTTAAATCTCTATAGGAAGTAGCTAAAAGCGTATCTATAAAATGACCTTGCAGCATCATTAAAATAGCAAAAGCCCTAACAATATCAATAAAATATAAGCGTTTTATACCCACAGAAAATAAAAATTTTCCGTTAAAGGTAAGTTAATTTATAATTAATATATTTATTTTAATCCCTTAAAGAGTAGTTCCTTTAAATCTGTCTTGTTTTATTTAATAACCAAAAATCAGCTAAAACCAAAGCAGTCATCGCTTCTACAATAGGTACAGCTCTTGGTACAACACAAGGGTCATGTCTTCCTTTTCCGGTAATTTCTGTAACTTCATATTCAGAGTTAATGGTTTGTTGAGAACTCATAATGGTTGCAACAGGTTTAAAAGCTACTCTAAAGTAAATATCCATTCCATTGCTTATTCCACCTTGTATACCGCCAGATAAATTAGATTGTGTAGAGCCATCTGCGTTAAAAACATCGTTATGCTCTGAACCTTTCATTTTTGCACCACAAAAGCCACTTCCAAATTCAAAACCTTTTACGGCATTTATAGATAACATAGCACTACCTATTTGTGCGTGTAATTTTTGGAAAATAGGTTCTCCTAAACCTACAGGTACATTTTGTACCACACAAGTAACTGTACCACCAATGGTATCTCCTGCTTTTCTAATTTCTTGTATTCTATTGATCATTTTTTCTGCAGAAACTTCATCAGGACAACGAACAATATTACTTTCAGTTTTAGAAAAATCTAAATCTTGATATGGCTTGTCTATAAATATATCTCCAACAGAAGATGTAAATGCATTTATATTCATGCTTGCAATTAGCTGTTTGGCTAAAGCTCCAGCAACTACCCAATTGGCAGTTTCACGTGCAGAACTTCTTCCGCCACCTCTATAATCTCTGTTTCCAAACTTCTTATCATACGTAAAGTCTGCATGAGAAGGTCTATATACATTGGTATTGTGGTTATAGTCTTTAGATTTTTGATTGGTGTTTCTAATAATAAAACCTATGGATGTACCTGTTGTTTTTCCTTCAAAAATTCCTGAAAGAAACTCTACAGTATCTGGTTCTTTACGCTGTGTAACAATTTTAGATTGCCCAGGTTTACGTCTATCTAACTCATTTTGAATGGCTTCAAAATCTACTTCTAATCCTGCAGGGAATCCATCTATGACGCCACCAATAGCAGTTCCATGAGATTCTCCGTACGTTGTTACTTTTAATAAATTTCCAAAGGAATTAAATGACATAATGATATAATTAGAATAATGAAGGCAAATATAATAAACTAGTATACAAGAACTCTAGATTTAAACAATTTTGTAACTATTTCTAAAAAAATATAATTATTTAGAATCCTTGATTTATAGAGAGATATGATTTCTAACGAATGATATTCAAAAAAAAAAATAAAAAAAAATCGTATTTTATTTTTTTAAACTAAAAAACCTTTCTATATTTGCAGCCGCATTCAGGGAATACCTGATGAGACACACTGGAGAAATGGCAGAGCGGTCGAATGCGGCAGTCTTGAAAACTGTTGACTGTAACAGGTCCGGGGGTTCGAATCCCTCTTTCTCCGCACAAAACCTCATAATCGTTAGATTATGAGGTTTTTACTTTTATAGCTATTAAATAGCGTGTAGTTATTGTTCTTTTATATAATATAACACTGGGAGATCACAAAACAATCAGGTATTGGTAACAAGTATGCAACCTCTAATTTAACAGGAGAATTGATTCCAACAATAGGAAATACATATGTATATTCTGCTCCAGAAAACTTAGCAAAATACAATTGGATAATTGCTAACGGAGAAATTATTTCTTCAACGAATAACTTGGTAGAGGTAAAGTGGAATAAGGAAGGGGAACAAACATTAATCCTTAGATACTAGACTTCTTTAGGATGTAGCGCTAACATAAAATATTAAAGTAGATGTTAAAGAAGATGTATCGTTAGCTGTTGATGAGTTAGGTACCGATAAAACTAATTTAAGTGTAGGTCCAAATCCAAACAACGGACAGTTTTCTATTGATACAAGTTTAGCTCTTGACAACTGTAAAATAGCTGTTTTTAATGTTTATGGTCAAAAAGTATATTCAGAATCTAATGTTTCACTTGGTGGAAATATCAAAGAAATTTCGATTCCAAATATTCAATCAGGTGTTTATGTTCTAATTGTTACTCATAAAAATAATAGATTCGATTTTAAAATGATCATAGATTAATTTTTTTAGAAATTTTATCTAACAATATAAAAGCACCAAGGTTTAATAGTTACTAAATCTTGGTGTTTTTTAGTTTTCAATTTATTATAAATATAATTCTACGTTTAATGAACAGAAAACAAGCTAGTTTTAGTCATATTTATGTAAATATTAGGTTGCTAATTTGTAGTTTTATTAATTATATTTATAAAAATGGTGTTTTGTATAATTCGTTAAATTTTTCTAAAGTAAAATTTTATTATTAAATTTTGTATACCTTTGCTATTAATATGAAGCAAATTTCACATAAAATAATGTCAATTGTAATGGCTGTTGTAGTTCTATTTTCTACAATGTCATTCAATGTCAGTATGCATTATTGTGGTGATACCTTGGTGGAAACTGCTATGTTTCAAAAGGCAGAAGGTTGCGGAATGGAAATGCAAAAGCCTTTAAGGGAAGATTGTTCAATTACAAAAAAGAATTGTTGTAATGATGAACAAGTTGTTGTAGAAGGTCAAAATGAATTACAACATCATATTGATACCATTTCTTTTGAACAACAAGTTTTTTTAGCTTCATTTATTCATGCTTACATCAACCTTTTTGAAGGTTTAGACAACAACGTATCTTCTTATGAAGAATACGAACCACTACTCGCTAACAGGCAAATATTTAAGTTAGACGAGACTTATTTAATCTGATTTTTTTAACAATAGACTGTATTATCCAATGATTCACTTCATTAGGATGATTTCTTGTATTCGGTGTTTTTCTAACACCACTTTCTAATTGTTTTAAATATCAAGCGTCATGCTAAATAAGATTATTAAATATTTAATAGAAAATAAAATCGTATCGGTTTTATTGTTGGTCCTTTTTATAGGATGGGGAACCGTAAATGCACCATTTAATTGGGATACTGGCTTTTTACCAAGCAATCCTGTAGCTGTAGATGCAATACCAGATATTGGCGAAAACCAACAAATTGTATTCACGAAGTGGGATGGTCGTTCGCCTCAAGATATAGAAGATCAAATTACCTACCCACTAACCACTTCTTTACTTGGTATTCCTGGAGTAAAAACCATTCGTAGTTCATCTATGTTTGGGTTCTCTAGTATTTACATCATTTTTGAAGAAAACATTGAGTTTTATTGGAGCAGAAGCCGAATTTTAGAAAAACTAAACTCCTTACCTAGCAATTTATTACCAGAAGGAATTAATCCTGCTTTAGGACCAGATGCTACAGGATTAGGGCAGATTTATTGGTATACTTTAGAAGGTAGAGATAAAGAAGGAAACGTTACTGGTGGCTGGGATTTACAAGAATTACGCAGCATACAAGATTACTATGTAAAATACGGTTTATCCTCTGCAAGTGGTGTATCCGAAGTGGCTTCTATTGGTGGTTATGTACAAGAATATCAAATTGATGTGAACCCAGAATTAATGCGTCAATACAATATTGGGTTAAACCAAGTTGTAAAAGCAGTTAAGGACAGTAATAAAGATATTGGTGCACAGACATTAGAAATTAATAAAGTTGAATATTTAGTTCGTGGTTTAGGTTATGTAAAATCTATTGAAGATATACAAAATGCAGTCGTTACTTCTAAAGATTTTACGGCTATTAAAATTAAAGATATTGCCAAAGTAACTTTAGGTCCTGCCGCTAGACGCGGGATATTAGACAAAGAAGGTGCAGAAGTTGTTGGTGGTGTTGTAGTGGCAAGATATGGTGCAAACGCTATGGAAGTAATTACGAATGTAAAAGCCCAAATAGAAGAATTAAAAGGTGGTTTACCTTCTAAAGTTTTAGCAGACGGACGTACATCTCAATTAACAATCGTACCTTTTTATGATCGATCAGAATTAATTGTAGAAACTTTAGACACGCTTAGTGAAGCTTTAACCTTAGAAATCTTAATTACTATTTTGGTAATTATTGTGATGGTTTTTAATTTAAGAGCTTCTATTTTAATTTCGGGCTTGTTACCTGTAGCTATTTTAATGGTGTTTGTAACCATGAAACTCTTTAATGTAGATGCTAATATTGTGGCATTGTCTGGTATTGCCATCGCTATTGGTACCATGGTTGATGTTGGCGTTATTCTCGCCGAAAACATGATTCGCCATCTCGATGAACAGGAGAATGTCATTCCGACAGAACGAGGTACGAGTGACGAGGAATCTCAGAACAACAAACTATCTATAAACGAAGTTATTTACAACGCTACTGCAGAAGTTTCTGGCGCTATTTTAACTGCTGTTTTAACAACTATAATCAGTTTTGTACCTGTATTTACAATGATTGGTGCCGAGGGTAAATTGTTTAGACCTTTGGCTTTTACAAAAACAATGGCGTTATCAGCTTCTTTAGTGATTGCTTTGTTTATAATTCCGCCTTTAGCAGCTTTTTTATTCCGTAAAACAACGCTAAAAAACTCGTTTAAATACATTGTAAGTGGTGCTTTAATTCTTGCAGGAATTGTAATTGTGATAAGTGGTCATTATTTAGGGATTATTTTAATTGCATTCGGAATTTCTGCCTTATTAGGTGTTTTAGGAAAGCTAGATGCTAAAAAAGTCAATCTAGTTAATATCATTATTTCATCAATTGCCATTGTATTTCTATTGGCAGAATATTGGAGACCTTTAGGTTTTAATCGTAGCATCTTCATCAACCTTATTTTTGTGGCTATTATTTGCTTCGGAATTTTAGGAATATTCTCAGTTTTTAGAAAATATTATGGTCGAATTTTACAATGGGCTTTGGCAAACAAAATGTTGTTTTTAATGATTCCGATAACAGTGCTTATCTCTGGATTTTGGATTATGAAAAATACAGGTAAAGAGTTTATGCCTTCTTTAAATGAAGGTTCTTTTCTACTCATGCCAACATCGTTGCCACATGCTGGTGTAGCAGAAAACAAACGTGTGTTACAGCAATTAGATATGGCGGTTGCTACCATTCCGGAAATTGAAATGGTGGTTGGTAAAGCGGGTAGAACAGAATCTTCTTTAGATCCGGCACCTTTATCGATGTACGAAAACATGATTCAGTATAAACCAGAATACATGCGTAATTCCGAAGGAAAAAGACAACGTTATAAAGTAAATGCTGATGGTTTGTTTGAATTAAAAACGAATGTCATTCCAACAGACGAGGAATCTCATAATAACAAAACAAAACGTTTTACTGCTGATGGAACCTCTATTGAAAGCTCTCAATTAATAGAAGACAACGACGGAGAATTCTTTAGAAACTGGCGACCAGAAATTAAAAGTCCAGATGATATTTGGAAAGAAATTATTAAAGTTACCAAATTACCAGGTGTTACTTCTGCTCCGAAATTACAACCTATAGAAACCAGATTGGTGATGCTACAAACAGGTATGCGTGCACCCATGGGAATTAAAGTAAAAGGACAAGATTTAAAACAAATTGAAGCTTTTGGTTTAGAGTTAGAACGCTTTTTAAAACAAGCGGAAGGTGTTAAGATAGAAGCTGTTTTTGCGGATAGAATTGTTGGGAAACCTTATTTATTAATTGATATTGATAGAGAAAAAATAGCACGTTATGGTATTTCTATTGACGAGGTACAAAGTGTACTAAAAGTTGCTATTGGTGGTATGGCTTTAACACAAACCGTTGAAGGTAGAGAGCGTTATGGCGTTAGAGTACGTTACCCTAGAGAATTACGTGGCAATCCAGAAGATATTAAAGATATTTATATTCCTTTAGAAAAGGGAAATCCTGTGCCTTTAAGTGAATTAGCGACTATTAAATATGAACAAGGCCCGCAAGTGATAAAAAGTGAAGATACTTTTTTAGTGGGCTATGTTTTGTTTGATAAAATAGACGGTTTTGCAGAAGTTGATGTCGTTGAAAATGCGCAAGCGTTGTTTCAACAAAAAATAGATTCAGGAGAATTAACGGTTCCAAAAGGGATCAGTTATAAATTTACGGGTACTTATGAGAACCAACTAAGAGCAGAAAAAACACTAGCAGTGGTAATTCCTTTAGCATTAGCTATTATTTTCATGATACTGTATTTTCAGTTTAAATCGGTAACCACATCATTAATGGTATTTACCGGAATTGCGGTTGCATTTGCAGGTGGTTTTATTATGATTTGGTTATACGGACAAGATTGGTTTTTCAATTTTAGCTTCTTTGGCGAGAATATGCGAGATCTTTTCAATATGAAAACCATCAATTTAAGTGTTGCCGTTTGGGTTGGTTTTATTGCCTTATTTGGTATTGCAACAGATGACGGAGTTGTCATGGCAACGTACTTAACTCAGACTTTTGACCGTGAAAAACCATCAGATAAAATGAGCATAAGAGCTTCTGCTTTAGAAGCAGCTAAGAAACGTATCCGTCCGTGTTTAATGACAACGGTAACTACTATTTTGGCCTTATTGCCCGTTTTAACATCCACAGGAAAAGGAAGTGATATTATGATTCCGATGGCAATACCGATTTTTGGAGGAATGGTTATTGACATTACCTCCTACTTTATCGTACCAGTTTTATATAGCTGGAGAGAAGAGTTTAAGCTAAAGAGATTAGAGAAAAAAGAGCATAGAAGTTAGACTAAAAAAATATACAATGAAAAACTATAAAAATCATATAACACAGCTAGTTATCTTTCTTCTTTGTTCTTTCTTCTTTGTTCTACAAGGAAATTCTCAAGAACTAGAAACCTACATAAACATTGCTTTAGAAAACAATCCTGAAATTCAAAAATTTGAGTTACAATATCGTATTGCATCAGAAAAAGTAAATGAAGTCAACACCTTACCAAACACAGAATTTAGTGCAGGTTATTTTGTGTTAGAACCAGAAACAAGGACAGGAACACAACGTTTTAAAGTATCGGCAAAACAAATGTTGCCTTGGTTTGGAACCATTACATCTCGTGAAAATTATGCGAGTTCTTTGGCTGATACAAAGTATGAAGATATTGTAATTGCCAAACGAAAATTAATGGTTTCTGTATCAAAATCGTACTATAAATTATATGTAAACAAAGCCAAACAAGCTATTTTGGTTGAAAACAATAAACTGCTTAAAACGTATGAAACATTGGCATTAACGTCTATTGAAGTTGGTAAAGCTTCTGCAGTAGATCTTTTTAGATTGCAAATGCGTCAGAATGAATTAGAGCAATTAAGGTTGGTTTTAGAACAACAGTTTTTAACGGAACAAACAACTTTTAACAACCTTTTAAATAGAGAAAATACGATTAAAATTGATGTTGTAGATGCTTTGTTAATGCCTTCTAAAGGTTTTGACATTAACACTAATAATTTAGATTTACACCCCGAATTATTAAAATACGATAAACTATTTCAATCGGTAGCACAATCCGAATTAATGAATCAAAAAGAAAGTCAGCCTTCTTTTGGTTTTGGATTCGATTACATCAATATTCATGCAGGTCCAGACATCACTTTTAGTGAAAAAGGAAAAGATATTTTGATGCCAACAGTATCCTTATCAATTCCTATTTTTAATAAGAAGTACAAATCGAAAACGAAGCAAAATGAATTGCAACAACAAGAAATTGAAGCACAAAAACAAGAACGTTTAAACACTTTAGAAACCTTTTTAGATAAGGCCATAAACGATCGTATTTCGGCAAGAATCACTTACAATACACAAGTTAAAAACTTAAAACAAGCTAAGGCAGCAGAAGACATTTTAATTAAAAGTTATGAAACAGGAACGATTGATTTTAATGACGTTTTAGACATTCAAGAATTGCAATTAAAATTTCAAATGAATCAGATTGAAGCGGTAAAAAACTACTATTTTCAAACCACAAACATCAATTATTTAATCAATTAAATTATGAAAAAATATATCATTTACATCGTTCTTTTAGCTCTTGGGCTATTTTTAGGGTGGCTGCTTTTTGGAGGAAACACAGCACCTACAGAAACTGCGCACAAACATGATGTGGCTACAGAAACAAATCAAATGTGGACTTGTTCTATGCATCCTCAAATTATGCAACCAGAAGCAGGCGACTGTCCTATTTGTGGAATGGATTTAATTCCTGCTGCAAGCAGTGAAGAAGGATTGTTAGCAGATGAATTTAAGCTTTCTAAAAATGCCATGGCATTAGCAAACATACAAGTATCCATCGTTGGAAAAGGTATTTCTAATGCTAATTCTGGGACTGTTTTATCAGGAAAAATTACAGAGAATGAAAACGAAACAGCCACTATGCCAGCTCACTTTAATGGTAGAGTAGAAAAATTATTTGTAAATTCTTTGGGAGAACGTGTTAAAAAAGGACAAGCCGTTGCACAAATTTATTCTCCAGAATTAATTGCAGCGCAACAAGAATTAATTACTGCGTATACATTAAAAGAATCGCAACCTCAATTGTACAAAGCTGTTAAAAATAAGTTCAAAAATTGGATGATTCATGGCGCGCAGTTAACAGAAGTGGAACAAACAGGACACGTAAAAAATAGTTTTACCATTTATTCTCATGTAGCTGGCGTGGTTACAGAAATTGCCATCAATGAAGGTTCTCATATTATGGATGGGAAACCCATTTTTAAAGTCTCTAATTTACATAGCGTTTGGGCAAATTTTGATGTCTATGAAAATCAAATTAGTCAATTTAAAGAAGGGCAAGATATTGTAATCACAACAAATGCTTATTCAGATAAAGAATTTAAAGGGAAAGTCGATTTTATTGATCCTATCTTAGATAGTAAAACAAGAACGGTAAATTTAAGAGTCGTGTTAAATAATAAAAACGATCTTTTTAAACCAGGAATGTTTGTAGAAGGCAAAATTAAAAGAATTGATTCTTCAACTAAAAAGGAAGTTTTATCCATAGCTGCTTCGGCTGTTTTATGGACCGGAAAACGCTCTGTAGTCTATCTAAAAACAAACCCAAATGAACCTGTTTTTGAAATGCGTGAAATTACTGTAGGGAAACAAATAGGTGAAAATTATCTGGTTTTAGAAGGGCTAAATAATGGTGATGAAATTGTAACCAACGGAACCTTTACGGTAGATGCTGCTGCCCAATTACAAGGCAAAAAATCGATGATGAATAAAAAAGGTGGTAAAGTAATGACAGGTCATGAAGGACATATGGATATGAAAACCAATACTTCAGACACGAAGAAACCTTTAAATAAAAATGAAAGAATAGCTGTTTCTAAAGAGTTTCAAGATCAATTAAACGTGGTTTTTAATACTTATATTGAATTAAAGAATGCTTTGGCAATAGATAATACTCAGAACCTTAAAAAGCAATCGAAACATTTATTAACTGATTTAGGGAAAGTAGATATGAAGTTATTAAAGAGTAAAAATGCACATCAGCATTGGATGCCTTTAGAAAAAGAACTAAAAGCAACTGCTAATTTAATTTCTAATACAGATGATATTAAAGTTCAAAGAACCTATTTTAAGAATTTATCATCAAATATGGCCATTGCGTTAGAAGTGTTTGGTATTCATGAAAAAGTATATCATTTGTACTGCCCAATGTCTGATAATAACAAAGGTGCTTATTGGTTAAGTAAAGAAGAAAAAGTAGTAAATCCTTATTTTGGAGGTGCTATGTTAACCTGTGGAGAAGTAAAAAAAGTAATAGAATAATAAAAAATTAAATACTAATAATTAAATATAAATCAATGAAAAAAGTAATTTTAAGTTTAGCTATTATAGCTACAGTCGGTTTTACAAGTTGTAAAAATGAAACCAAACAAAAAACAAATACTACAGAAATTTCTAAAGAAGTAGCAAACGCTTCGCTAACTTTTGGAGTTAGAGGAAACTGTGGTATGTGTAAAAATACCATTGAAAAAGCAGCCAATGCTGTAGAAGGTGTTTCCAATGCCAATTGGAGTATTGATAAAAAGAAAATAGAAGTATCTTTTGATGATACTAAGACAGATGTAATGGCAATTCATACTGCAATTGCGGCTTCTGGTTATGATACAGAAAAAGTATCAGGAAGCGAAGAAGCATACAATGGTTTACCTGGTTGTTGTAAATATGATCATACAATGGCAATGAATCAGTCTGGAGAAGTAACAGCAGATGATCATGCTAATCACGATTAATCTAAAAGAGTACTTTTGGGTTTTATTTCTAATATCGTCAGTTTTATATTAGAAAAATTACACTCCCCCTTTACTGTGTAATTTAAAATTACAGGATTAGACTTTTATTGTTTAATCCTGTTTTTTTTAAGAAATAGTGCTTATTTCTTTAGTTTTATTTTAGTAATAGATTGGAGTGTTATTATTAGAGGAGTAAATAATAGTAATCTATTTGTTATTTTCTTGTGGCTAATTCGTATTTCTTAGTACTGGGTTTGTTAGTATTCTTAATATGAAATGAGTTGGTATAGTTTTATAGTTATGATTAGAAAATCATTTTATGACTTAAGAAAAACTACATAAATTATAAGGAAATAAAAGTATTACTTAAATATTTTATATAATTTCTAAAGTCATTACAATACTAAATAGATTTATTTCTTATATCTGTAATGAACTCTGAAGGACATAAACCTGTAAATTTTTTAAAATTTGTAGAGAATTTACTATGAGAACGGAAACCGCATTTATTTGCTAGATAACTAATTTTATAATTTAAATAATCTTTGTCTGTAGTTAATTTTTCTTTAATATATTGTATTCTCAATTCATTAATATAATTGTTGTAATCTGTATTTTTATGTTTTTTAATAAAAGATCTCAAATAGGTAGTATTTGTATTTAGTAAACTAATTAGAGTAGGCAAAGACATATTTTTATCTAAATAATGCTTAGATTCTTCAAATTCTTTTATTTTCTGCATCAACTCGCTTTCTATTTTTTCAGAAAGAATATCAGGTGATGAATTATCCTTATGATTAATAGGTCTGTTTTTTTGTATCTGAAACAGTTTTTTTTGGATAAAGTAAACTCCAAAAAATAACAATATTAATAATATAATATATAATAAATTATTATTAGAAGGCTTTTTGTTTTGTTGTTTATTTAGTGTCTTATATACGGCTTAAGTTAGCATTTTATAATAAAAGACTAAGTTTAAGTATATAAATCAGAAAGAATAAAAGAGAGAATTAAGGTTAATATATACGGTGAAGCCAAGACTTCGACAACATTGATAATCCTCTCTCTTTTCTACTAAAAATCACGTTCAGTTCTGTGAGACCTAGATCTCGATTTCAAGTTGTTGTGAGTAAAAGTAGGTTATTCTTTCATAAATCAGTTCTTATGAATAAATATAAGGAAATTTTTGGAGTTGACATCAGTAAAGACGTTTTTGATGTTTATGGAAGTAGAAGTGGTCATGATCAATTTAAAAATGATGAATTAGGGTTTAAAACCTTCTTAAAAAGTTTACCTAAAAACTCATTAGTAATTATGGAATCAACAGGTTATTACCATTATAGATTAGCTCAGTTTTTATACAAGCAAAGCATTTTTGTATCGGTTGTAAATCCTTTATCAGTCAAGCGATTTATCCAAATGAAATTATCTAAAGTAAAGACGGATAAAAGTGATGCGAAGGCTATTTGTGAATATGGAACCATTAATGAAGTTCCATTGTATACGGCTCTTACCAATGTTCAGAGCGAGTGTTTACAGTTGTTTAGATTATTAGATAGTAATATTAAAAAACGTACAGCGGTTAAGAATAAAAATCATGGAGAAGAAGTTTTAGGGATTCCTTCTAAGTGGGTTTATGGTTCATTAAAACGGACTAAAAAACATTTAGATAAAGAGATTTTAGGAATCGAAAAGTATTATCGTTAGTAAAACAAGACCAGCAAGCACAGTTAACATTACTAACAAGTATTCCAGGAATAGGATTGAAAACGGCATTGTTTTTAATCGTAATTACTGATGGATTTAAGAAGTTTGAAACGGCTTCACAATTATGTAGTTATGTAGGGATTACTCCAACGATAAGAGTATCTGGAAGTAGTGTACGGGGAAGAAGTAGAATAAGTAAAGTGGGAAATAGGAAGTTACGCAACCTCTTGTTTCTCTGTACTTTTACAGCTTGTAAGCATAATAAAGCATGTCGCGATATTTATGAGCGAATTGTTAACAAGGGTAAGAGTAAGAAATTGGCATTAATAGCGGTTTCAAATAAATTGATAAGACAGAGTTTTGCTATTGCAAAATCAGGTTTACCATATGACGAAACGTACGTTTCTGTTTTATCAAAATAAGTAGTATTTACATAAAAAATAAAAGCTCAAAATACTAATTGATAGCATTATGAGCCTAAAATAATAGTGCGTAAATTTAATGAAGAAAAGAGTTGTTTTTTAGCTCAGTTCTTTGTTGTGGTTAGTTTTTTTCAGTTATTGGAATTCCATAAGGACCATTTTCAGATGTTGATTTTGAGTAAGATTTTCGGTTTTTTAAATCCATAATCAGAAAATCAATCCCGTTTAGTTTTATACTTATTTCGTTTCCGTTCCAATCAATTTCTATGTCCTTATTTTCAATTTCTCGTTGGATAGAGAATTCATTCGAATACCTTTTCATTAATGGCGCAGAAATAGCGTTATTGATATAGTCTTTTATTTCTTTACTTGACTCAACAAGAGTTCCACGAGAACATATAAATCCGTCAAATTCAATTCCGATACTTTCCTCCGAATGTTTTAAGACATAGGCCCAAACAGAATGGTCATCGCCTTCGACAATGACCTCTCGATTTTGTTCTTCATTTATTTTAGATAAATAGATTTCGTTCATTTTAGACTTCTTGATTTGTTTTACCATAAATGTGGTTTTGCAAAATAAAGCCAACTACACCATAAAGTCCAAAAGCAACTGAATAAAATTCCGATTACGAAGAATATCATTCGGAACCTTTTAATTCCGACTTTATTTTTCAGGTAATACCAGTCAAATAATTCCAATAAAATTCCTAATGAATAAAAAATATTTGCTCCAATTCCCCAAATCAAAATTCCGATTGTATCGTCTATTGTCCAAGAGTATTCTCCTCTTGAAAGTCCATCGTAAATTCCAAAAATCCCGAAAAGTCCAACAGCAACATTATAAATCCATCTTTTGGATTCCCACCATTTTATGTTCGATTTTAATTGTTCTATCGTCATTTTTTAAAATTAACCACAACGTGTTTGTGTAATAAAAGTTGCGATTTATGTGAACGGCTATTTTCCGCAGGAAAATAGGGGTTTACAAAAATGCGACTAGTTTTGATAAGGCACAATTTAGCAATTTTTTATAAACGGTGTTGCAAGTAGTTGGTTTTTTTCAGCTTGTAGCACTTTTTCAATTTTTCAAAATTCAAGTGTCTGAGTGGTTTCCGCCAATTACTTGCAACGGTTTTGTGTATGAGAAGTTGCGGTTTTGTGTGCGAGGATTTTCCGCAGGAAAATCAGACGTAACAAAATTGCAACTACCTTAGGTTAAGCACTAATTTAGCAATTTTTACTACACGTTGTTGGCTAAAGTACTTTTTTTGTTAAAATCGTATATAATTTTTCATTGACATAGTAATTTCCTGTTCCAAGTTTCTGTTTTGTTAGAATTCCGTCTTTCGCAAGTCTATTTAAATAATTAGCAGCTGTAATTCTTGATACTCCTAAATCTCTTTCTATAAACTCAATTTTTGTGTATGGATGTTGAAATAAATTATTCAATAAATCTTGACTATAAAATTTATAATTATCTCTAATTATGTGTTTATATTCAAGCATTAATTTCTGAATATCTTTTATTAGAATTATAGTTTGTTTAGAGGTTTGCTCGACTGCTTTGATAATATAGATTAACCAATTTTCCCAATTGTCAGTTATTCTAACTTCTTGTAATAATTCATAATATTTAGCTTTATTTTCAATAATGAACCTACTCAAATATAAAATAGGTAAATCAAGTAAATCTTTCATTACTAAATAAAGCACATTAATAATTCTTCCTGTTCTACCATTACCGTCATAAAAAGGGTGGATACTTTCAAATTGATAATGTATAATAGCCATTTTTACTATTGGGTCAAAGTCAGATAAAGTATCGTCATTAATAAATTGTTCTAAATTAGACATTAAATTTTTTATAGTTTCAAGGTCTTGTGGCGGAGTATAAATTGTTTCTCCAGTTTTAGCATTTTTTAATGCAGTTCCAGGTACTTTTCTAAAACCAGCATTGTTTTTTTCTAATTCAGATTGTATTTGGATAATGTCATTATTTGTTAAAATATTTCTTTTTGAAATTAATGAATACCCAATTTTTAATGCAGAAATATAATTTTGAACTTCTTTAGCATCTAACGATTTTACTCCATCTAAATTTAGTTCAGCTTTATAAAGATCATCGTGTGTTGTGATGATATTTTCAATTTCAGAACTATCTTTTGCTTCTTGTAAACCTAATGTATTAATTAGGATATTTTCATTTGGAATACTAGATACTAAACCTTTTAATTCAGCTAATGCTCTATGAGCTTCATTTAATTTTTTAAGAACATTTTTTGTTTCAATGTCTTTTTTTAAAGGAAGTTTTTCAAGTTTAAAGTCATTCATAATGATAAGAAATTCTATTTTTCTTTACAAAGGTAATTTATAATGATAAGAAAATGGACTTTTCTTTACATAATAATTTTAAATGATAAGTTATTTGACTTTTCTTTACATTAAATTTTCCAAGCTCACTGAAGTGTTTTTGGCAACGTATTTGTGTATGAGTATTAGCGAAATTTTTGCGATCACTTTCGGAAAGTAATTTACAAAATAAAAAAGAATAGCGACTTGAATTAAAAAACCAAGTCGCTATTACTTATACACGTTATTGTGAGTAGTTTTTACTTTAACTTTTCTAGTAATAGTTCGGCAACTGGTTCTGAAGATGCAGGATTTTGTCCGGTTATTAACAAACCATCTTCGACCGCATAAGGACTCCAGTCTGCTTTTTTAGTGTAAATTCCACCATTACTCTTTAACATTTCTTCAACCAAAAATGGAACAACAGAAGTTAGTTGAACAGCTTCTTCTTCTCCGTTTGTAAATCCAGTTACTTTTTTCCCATTAACCAAAGATGTCCCATCCGTATTTTTTGTGTTTTTAAAAATTGCAGGAGCGTGACAAACAGCAGCAACAGGTTTATTGTTGTTATAAAAATCTTCTATTAAGGCAATTGAGTTTTCATCTTCAGCTAAATCCCATACAACACCGTGTCCACCAGGATAAAATACTGCGTCATAATCTGCTTGATTTACAGTTTCCAATTTTATTGTTTTAGATAAGATCTCTTTAGTTTCTTTATCATCATTAAATCTTATGGTTGCTGGAGTTTGGAAATCTGGTTCATTACTTTTTGGGTCAATTGGAGGTTGTCCACCTTTTGGAGATGCCATAGTAATTTCAATTCCTTTATCTTTTAATAAGTAATAAGGTGCTGCAAATTCTTCAATCCAAAAACCAGTTTTCAATCCAGTATCTCCTAAATCTTCGTGATTAGTTAATACAAATAATACTTTTTTCATTGTTTTGCTTTTTTTTGTGTTAATACTTAATTTTTTTTCATTAGAATTATTTTCTTTTGTGTTTTTACCACAAGAGGATAATAAAGCTAAATCGATTATAATTGTTGTTATTCTTTTGATTAGAGACAAAATTACTTTCAAATTAAGTACTAAAAATTGATGTATGGTAATAAAATCAATTATGAGATATTTCTTTTCTAATTCTACTTAAGCTTTCGGTAGTAATTCCTAGATAAGAAGCTATATGGTAATTTTTTACAGTCTGTTCAATTTTTGGGTAAGTGCTAATAAAAGAAACGTATCTTTCTTTAGCTGATTGGGCTAAATTTGCTAATATTCTTTTTTGAAAGCTAGCAAAAGCTCTTTCCATTTTTTTTCTGAAAAAAGTTTCTAATTGTGGAATCTCTACAAATAAATCTTCCATACTTTTTTTGGAAATTTCATACAAAGTTGCTTCCTGAATAGTTTCAATATACATAATCGCTTTGGATGCTGTGAAGAAAGCCGTATAATCGCTTATCCACCAATCATTAATGGCGAATTGCAAAGTATGTTCTTTACCAGATTTGTCAATAAAGTAAGTTCTTAAACATCCGTTGTAAACATAATATTGACTGTTCACTTTATCATCTGCTTTTAATATTGTAGTCCCTTTTTTTAACTTGAGTTTTTTAAGTTTACTTTCAATAATATTCATTTCTTTTTTTGAAAAAGAAATGCCCTTAAAAATTTCTAATATTATTGAATTTTCGATGTTCATTTAAATTACTCGCAACGGTCTCGTTTATCGCCATTTGGCGGAGTAAGAGACGCGAATTTGTCGGCTTAGTATTGGTTTGTTGGTAAAGTTAATTATTTTCTTACTAACGAAGCCGCTTATTGGCGATGAACCGTTGTTGTGTGCAGGCTTATTAATATTAATGTTTTAATTATGCTTTTTCACATTATTTTGGTAATCCGACAAGCAGCTTGGAAATACTGGTAATAACTTTTGCTTTTGTTCTTCAATTCC
Organism: Polaribacter atrinae; assembly: GCF_038023995.1. NCBI lineage: Bacteria > Pseudomonadati > Bacteroidota > Flavobacteriia > Flavobacteriales > Flavobacteriaceae > Polaribacter > Polaribacter atrinae. The sequence goes on along the minus strand of NZ_CP150660.1, from coordinate 1,230,838 downwards.
AATTTTAATAATCTCGATATATTCCGCTAGAGTGAATTCCGCTTGAATCTTTGCAGTTAAACATTTATGATACCCTTTAGTCAAATCAGGATATTTTACTGCCATTTCTTTAGAATCTGCTAAACATTTTTCCGTTAATATATTAGCGCTTTCATTTGTACAACTTTGGTTTTTTGGTTCAGCCAGTACGGGTTTTATTACCTTACAGGGCAGAATTGGTAGGAGACATTCAAAGAAGCAGGTGACACGGTGGCGTTATTGATCTAATAATGGATTTAGTAGGTGGAATGGTTGGAATTGCCAATTTTATTTCTGAAGAAGATAAATTAGTAAGTATTAATCTTAGAATTGATTATTTACAGGGTGCAAAGGCATTTAATTATTTTAAGATAATTTAGTACATTTGGGCAATAGATTAATGATAACAACTATGTAGGCTTTCCAGGAAGGTCAATTGGTTGCTGAAGAAAAAGTCGTTTACAATTTCTTTAAAAGTAAATCCTAAAAATTTAATATTTGGAATATTTTCTAAAACACCGACATGCTACCTGGCTCGAACTATTCTTCGACCTAGTTTTTGTATCCAGCATTGGAGTAGTGACTCATAATCTGGCGCATACTCATAATAATCATTTAACTTCTGAACAGATTTGGCTATTCCCTTTACAATTTATTATAATCTGGTGGATCTGGACTGTACATACCTTATTTTCCAATCGATTCAATCATGATAATAGGATTGAAAGAATCTTTAGTCTTACCATTATGTTCTTGATGATAGTCATGGCTGCATTTTTTGGAGATGATCTCTTTCAGAATTATCCTGCCTTTGTCGGTTTTTATGCGGTTATAAAGTTAATATTGGTGTTTTTATTTTTTAGAGCATCTAATCAAGACCAGCACTCTGTAAGTTATGCTAGGAAAAGTGGTTATGTAATTCTTTTCGGCACGGGAATTTCAGCTTTTTCCATTTTCATGGAAACCCCCTTAAGGGAAATTATTTTGGTTTCCGGAATTCTAATTGAAATGCTCGGTATTTATCTTGTAAGTACACGGAATTTGGAGAAACCAAAACCGGTCCATCGCGAACATCTGGTAGAACGAATAGGATTGTCTTCAATAATACTTCTGGGAGAATCTATTATAAGTCTTACAGGTACTTTAAGAAGTGTCAATTGGGACATTTTAAGTATTGTGGCAGCAGTTACGGGTTTTATTATGATTGGCCTTATTTGGTGGATATATTACGATAGTTTTCCTGTCAATGAGCGGATTAAATCTATGACCAACGGGTTTCCTATGTTGTATTCCCACTTGTTTTTAGCTATGGGTTTTGTAATCATGGCTAATGTGATTCGACATGCTATTTTAAATGATCTAAATATGAATGAGTTTAGAATTCTGGCGATTACTGGAATGAGCTTTTTTTACATCGGAAAACAAACCGTTTATATTGTTTTTATTCCTCCGTTCCGTAAAAGGATGACAATTAATACACTGGTATGTATTTTTATAACCATAGCATCTACCTTTTTGCCAAAAATAGAATATGCGCTTGTTGGAATTACAATAGGTATGCTGTTTTACACGTTTGCCAATTTCAAGTTTATCTTAACCAAGGATATATCTGAGTATGTTACGAAAGAATAAAAATATATAGGCTTGCGTACAGCGTTTAGTCTATGAAGCGTAGCGCCCGAATGTGAGCTATGATTTTATAAACAGTGTTATGGGCTTTATTACATTCTTCATTGTCACTGGAAAATTGTCCATGCTTAAGTTTCTTATCTCCATTCCAAGACCCCTTATTTAGTTCTACATTTGTAGTGTAACAAAAATAAGTCAAAATGAAATTTAAAAGTTTAATCAAATTAAGTAGCCTAGTTCTAATTCTAGGGATAACAATTCAAACATTTCCTCAATCTAAAAAAAGTAATATTATGGACAACACAAAAAATGAAAAAATCGGATTATTAGTAATCATGAAAGCGAAAGAAGGTAAGGAGCAAGAAGTAAAAGAGTTTCTTCTAGGTGGTTTATCATTGGTAAATGCAGAACCAAAAACTGAATCTTGGTTTGCATTTCAAATAGATGAACAAACTTTCGGAATTTATGACACATTTGAAACTGAAGAAGGCAGACAGGCACACTTAAAAGGAGAAGTGGCAAAAGCCTTATTGGCCAATGCTGGAGATCTTTTAGAAGGTTTTGATTCTAGCAGAGACATTAAGACTGTTGATGTTCAGGCAAGTAATCATAAAGTGGGTAATCAGAATAAGGGATTGTTGGTGATTATGAAAGCCAAAGAAGGAAAGACATCTGCAGTGGAGGATTTCTTACAAGCGGGCAAGTCATTGGTAAGTTCTGAGCCTGCAACTTTATCTTGGTATGCTATTAAAATCAATGAAGAAACCTATGCCATTTTCGATACGTTTGCAGATGACGCTGGCAGAGATGCTCATTTATCAGGGAAAGTAGCAGCAGCGTTGATGGAGAATGCGCCTGTAATTTTGGAAGGCTTTGATGCTTCAGCAATTCAAAAAATTAACATTCTAGCTTCAAAATAAATATTTGATTTAAGAAAGGAGTGCTTTTGGCACTCCTTTCTTATTAAATTTGAATGAGCTAAAAAATAAATTTAGTATGGCCCAAATAATTATAGACAAACAAAACGGGGAACTTGCGTTTAGATTAGAAGAATTCAACGACCTAAGCCAGTTTGATCATTTACAAAGAAGAAATTATTATTCTATCGTATTGTTATTTGGAATTAGCTATGAACTAAGCGTTGATTTTCAAAGTTTTGAATTGCAAGGAAATCAAATGATTTGTTTGGCTCCGTATCAACCTTTCATGATACGTTCTGAAGAAAAGTGTCAGGGTTATTTATTGAATTTTCATCCCGATTTTTTTTGTACATATAGACATCAAAACGAAATAGAGACCGAGGGATTCCTTTTTAATAATTTCCATGGTTTACCCTATTTTACTGTAAACGAGCAAAGCCTATTTCTTAATTTGATTGATCAAATTTCGAAAGAGATGGACAAAGACTCAATCGCTCAGCATGAAGTTCTTGTGGCATTTTTAAAAGTGTTTTTAATAGAAGCGGTCAGACATAAGAAACAATTCGATCAACAATTAACTCCCAGATTGTCAGATTCAAAAACAGAAATTTTACAAAATTTAGTCGATGCAATTGAGAGTAATTATTGCAAATTCCATTCTCCCCAAGAATACGCAGATGAACTATGTGTAAGTCCTAAAACTTTAGCCGGTATCGTCAAGAAATATCTCAATCAAACGACTTCATCCTTAATTTCAAATAGGATCATTATTGAGGCGAAACGAGAACTTTATCTAACTTCTAAACCAGTGAAACAAGTTGCTGCTTTTTTAGGTTATGACGATGAATTCTATTTCAGTCGTTTTTTTAAAAAGAAGGTAGGAGTATCACCTGATATTTATCGTAAGACAGTTGGTTTTGCTAAACTAGAGTCAAATTAATTGTTCATAACGTTTCGGGTATTGCCGAAGGCGGGGATTTTTAGCACAAAAGTTCAATCGAAGCCGTTCAGCACCGCTTTTGGTAATACCTTGTTAGCCGTTCGTCTTTTATTTCAGGTACTACTTTGTTTTCAACACAATCGATGTTAAAATTTGATTACTATTTTCCCGATTGTAGTTCTCGATTCTAATTGTTCGTGTGCTTCTCTTAAATTGGATACCGTAAACCCGGTTAAAACTCTTCCAACAGTTGATTGAAGCATTCCTTTGTTGAACCAATCTGCAACTTTATTTAGGATATGATGTTGGGCAATCATATCTTTTGTCTGAAACATAGAACGAGTAAACATTAGTTCCCAATAGAAACTAACACTTTTGCTTTTTAACAATCTAAGATTTATGGGCTGTGTTGGATCACTAATAGAGCCTATTTGACCTTGCGGTTTGATGAGTTTAGCAAACGCTTCCCAATATTGATTTAAATCAACAAAATCAACAATGATATCTACTGTTTCAAAGCCCAAATTATTAACATTTTCTACGAGGTTTTTATGATTAACAACATAGTCTGCACCCATTTTTTTGCACCAATTTATCGATTCTTTTCTTGAAGCAGTTGCTATTACTGTTAATCCCAAAATTTTCTTAGCAAGTTGTATTGCAATAGAACCCACACCGCCTGCTCCACCAACAATAAGTATGGATTTATTCTCATCTCTTTCCTTACTTAATCTCATTCTATCAATAAACAACTCATAAGCTGTAAGTGAGGTTAAAGGCAATGCTGCTGAATCTTCGTTGCTAATTGTTGGGGCAAATCCGACAATGCGTTCGTCAACCAATTGATATTCTTGGTTTGAACCACTTCTTGTGATGTCGCCAGCATACCATACCTTATCCCCTTTTTTAAACAGGGATACGTTGTCACCAACCATTTCAACAACACCCACAGCATCCCAGCCTATTATTTTTGGAATATCCTGTACCTTATCTTTGAGGCTACCTTGGCGGATTTTATAGTCCACGGGGTTTACGGAAATAGCTTCAACCCGTACTAACAAATCCCTGTTTGTTGGTAGGTGCTTTTCTGTTTCAACTTCGATAAAACTTTTTGGGTTGCTGATGGGCAACGATGTTTTAAATCCAATTACTTTCATTGTTTATTTTTTTGTTAATGTTTACTATGATGACGGCTAACGTTCTAGGCTATGATTAGTGGCGTGATTTCAGCACCTAACTTAGCAAATAAAAACCGAATAGCAAATTTGCGAGGATTTACGTAAGTAGGCGATAACTAGCCATTAATTATACACATTAACCTGTAGGCTTTATTATTTTCTGTATTGCGATGGTGTTTGCCCTATATGTTTTTTAAACATTCGGCTAAAATAGGTAGGGTATTCAAATCCTAATTCGTAGCCAATTTCGGCAATTGTTTTGTTGGTGTTTTGCAATCTGTTTTTTGCTTCCGAGATTATTTTTTCTTGAATAATTTCAGAAGCTGTTTTGTTTGTATGATGTTTAATCAAGTCGCCAAAGTAGTTAGTAGATAGATCGAGTTTTTCTGCAAAAAAATTCACATTTGGCAATTCATTTATATTTGATTTGTAGTAGGTATTAAGTAATTTTTTAAATTCTACAACTATTTTATTGTACAAGGGTTGACGTGTATTAAATTGCCTTTTATAGCATTTGCCAATATATGTAAAAATTAAGTTGCAATAGGCTATAAGTAAGTCTAATTCATAATTATCTTTTTGGTATTCTTCGTTGATTTGCAGGAATAAGGTTCCGATATGATGCTGTTCGGCTTCTGTTAAAAATAAAGCTTCATTAATTTCGTATTGAAAAAAACTAAAATCGATATTGTATTCTTGCAACAAAACTGGTGACACTAAAATATGATATCCCTTCCATTGTTTTTCAACGCTCCATTTATAAACCTGTTTTGGCTGGATAAAGTATAAAAATGACGATGATGTATCAAATTTTGTGTTTCCAAACCATTGTAAATCGGTCATATTCTGCTTAAAAGCCATCATATAAAAGTCTGATGTCAAGCCATCACAGTTTAAGCGTAGTTTGTCGTAATCATTATAATTTACAATATCAATCAAATCTTTTTTTGGTGACTTATAACCAATGTATTGATTGTATTTTTTTATGGAATTGAAATGTTGCATTATTTTATTTGAATAAAAAAGACTGTAAAGTATGGAAGTACTTTACAGCCACCTTATAACTACAAAGGTACAATGTAAATTAAAAATCTTGTATTGTTGGACGAATTACAATTTCGTTAATGTCAACATCTGCAGGTTGTTCAATTGCAAAAGCTATAGTTCTAGCTATAGAATCTGAAGGAATTGCACTTTTATAGAATTCACGTACAAAATCTGAACTTTCTTTATGAGAACTTCCGTGTTTCAATTCAGAATCAATAGCACCTGGTTCTATGGTTGTAGTTCTAATTTTTCCACCCACTTCGTGTCTTAACCCTTCTGAAATTGCTCTAACTGCATATTTAGTTCCACTATAAACTGTTCCACCTGGACTAAATACTTTTACACCTGCAACTGATGATAAATTAATGAAATGACCATTTTCTTGCTTTTGAAATACTGGTAATGCGGCAGCAATTCCGTATAAGACACCTTTTACATTAATGTCTATCATTCTGTCCCATTCATCTACCTTGGTCTCACTCATTGGTGCTATAGACATTAATCCAGCATTGTTTAGCATTACATCTACTTTACCAAATTCAGTCACAGCTTTATCAACTAATGATTGTACCTCTTCTTTTTTGGTTACATCTGTTTTTACAAAAATTGCCTTTCCGTTACCTTTTTGATTGATTTCATTAGAAATATCTTGTAAACGATTTTCACGACGTGCACCTAAAACAACATTGGCTCCTAATGAAGCTAAATGACGAGCTGTAATTTCACCTAATCCACTACTTGCTCCAGTTATCACAACTACTTTTCCTGAAATATTGTTTTTTAAATTCATTTTATTCTGCTTTTAGATTATTAAATAGTTTCTAATGCAAATTTACATATGTAGTTAAGGTTTAGAGTGAAACAAAAAAAGGAAAGGTTGAAACAAATTACAGATTTAAATTTTTAAAGGCTGTTTTTCAGGTTACATGTAACGTTCTCCTATAATCGTCAGTTAAGGTTTAAAAATAATTATTTTCGGTTAAGAACTGGCGTTAGCAATTCCGAGTGGATTTGGAGGTAGTCGAATCCGCCGTAATTGCTGTTATGCAACTAATTAGCTATGAGCTATATACGTTGTTGGGCGCAGTTTTTATTCTTTTTCCAATGATTTATTTTTCTTTTCTCTAATGAGATATACACTAATCAAAATTAATAATCCACCGATTGCATACCAAACTGTAAATTTCTCTTTGTCCAAAACGCCCCAAATTACCGCAACGACTGGTAATAAAAGTGAAATAGTACTTACAAAAACTGCAGAGGTATCTTGAACAAGCTTGAAAAACAAAAACATTACCAAAGTAGTGCTAATGACGGTTAGAAAGACTAAATAGCCTAGAGCCGTTAAAGTTTCATTTTGGCTGTAATCAATGTCTGTAAAAAAACCTGAAAAACTTAAAATTAAAAGAGACGGCACCATCCAAATAGTGTAAATACCTGTTGATATATCTGTCGATTTTATGTGATGTAATTTTTTTTCAATAATGAGTGCAGCAACTGCATAAAGTAACGAACCTATAACTAATAAAACCGTATAATAAAGATGATTTTCGCCATTTCCTGAATTGGAAGAGTAAACTAAAATGATAGCACCTATAAATCCAATTATTGCTCCAGCATATTGAATAACTTTATTTCTGATTCCAAACAGAATTGCTCCTAAAACGAGTGTGAATATTGGGTCTAATGCATTTATGATGCCTGCCAATGAGCTACTTACGCCTTGTTGTGCAATAGGAAAAATAAAGACCACTAAAAAGTTACCAAATAACCCTGATAGAGCAATCCAAAAAACGTCCTTTTTTGACATTCTTTTCAAAGCTGGGAATCCAATAAATGACAAAAGCAAGCCTGACAATCCTGCCCTAAAAGCTCCGATTTGATATGGGTCAAATACTGGTAGTAATTTTTTTATGAGTATAAAAGAAGAACCCCAGATTATAGCAATAAAGATGAGTAGAAAATATTTATTTTGAATGAATTGCCTCATAAAGTGTCTATATTTTTTTTAATTCGACAAATTTAATCTTTCGATTTGTATATAATCATTCAATCAAGTTTTTTTTCATTGACTTTCATTCTTGGATTCAATGTTGTAATGCAACAAAGCGTTTATGTTTTTTGATGTTACTAAGCTACAAATTTAAGTTCAAGATCTATCATTTCTTGAGGAGTTTTATAACCAATAATTTTTCGAGGTCTGTTGTTCAATTTTTCTTGAATAATCTGTAGTTGATTTAGGTCAATTTCATTGAAGTTTGTTCCTTTAGGAAGATACCTTCTAATGAGCCCATTAGTGTTTTCGTTTTTACCTCTTTCCCAGGAAGAATATGGATGAGCAAAGTATATTTTCATACCTGTATTTTTGGTGATTATTTCGTGTCTTGCCATTTCAATTCCGTTATCATATGTCATTGATTTTTTATAAATAGGATTTAATTTATTTAATATTTTAGAAAATTTGTTTGCTACTTCACCTGCTTTTTTAGACTCTAATTTCACTATTAAAGTAAATCTAGTTTTGCGTTCTACTATAGTTCCAATAGCACTTTTATGATTTTTTCCAATGACTAAATCCCCTTCCCAATGTCCAACTTCATTTCTGAGATCAATATGCTTAGGTCTATTGTCAATGCTGATTTGATTGATTATTTTAGATCCACCACCACGTCTTTTTTTAGGTGTTCTACGCCTTGTTTTTTTACGTACTAATAGTTTGATTAACTTTTTGTTTAAACGAGCTTGTGGTCTAGTATAAATGTGTCTATAAATAGCTTCGTGTGAAATAGACATTATTGGGTCATTAGGATACAGCTCTTTGAGTCTTCCTGAAATTTGTTCCGGTGTCCAGTTTGATAAAAGACCTCTATAAACAAAAAATTTAAGTAGAGAATATGTACTTATTTTATCTAAGTTTCTTTTGTTTAAGTAATCTTCTTTAACACACCAATGAGCAAGTTCAGCATCATAATTATCTTCCTTTTTTTGTACCCATTTATTCACTTCTCTTGTAATTGTTGAAGGTGCTCTTTTTAGTTTTTTAGCGATGTAGGATTTTGACTTTTTTTCTATTAAAAGTGTCTGAATAATCACTCTTTCTTTTAAAGTTAATCTTCTATGTTTTTTTAATTTCATTTTACAAATCTATAATTTTAGATTTGTTGCGTTAAGTTATTGAATGGAGGGTTTGAGTGAGCAATGTTTGCTAACGTTGTTGTATATGGTTTGTTGCGTGGTTAAGCAACTAAGTTAACAAATAAAAACCGAATAGAAAATCCGCGAGGATTTTCGTAAGTAGGCTAGAACTAGCAATAAATTATATACGGTGTTGTAGCCAGTTTTTTTACTGTTTTAATATATAGAATTGATAAGGTTCTAAAGATAATTGGCTCGTTAATGATACCATATTTTGTGATAATGCATCTACCCAATTGGTGTTTTCCAACTCATTTGGTAGGTTAAAATTTATGTCTGTATTTCTAACATTTACTATCACAACTATTTCTTCATTTCCTAAAACTTTTTTAAAAGATACTATTTCGCTATTCGAGTAAACAGTATTTTGTCCTCTTTTAGCAACACTAGATTGAGAATAAAATTGAAATAGATCTTGGTACGAGTTTAATAATTCTTGATTTGCATTCCAATTAAAAGTGGAATTTGAAAAGAAAGGTATATTTTCAGAAACACCAACTTCTTGACCTCCATAAATAAGCGGAACACCACCTGTAAAGACTGTAACAACTGAAGCCGCAAGCGCACCTTTATTTCCATTAAACAAATTAATGGGTGTTGCATCCCAAGCAGATTCATCATGGTTAGTTGTAAAACGAACCCAATGCTTGTTGTTTGGCGTACCATTATATCCATTAGTGTTAGCTGTAAAAACTTGACTTGCCGATTGCCCATTAAATACATTCTTAATTGCAGCATAGGAACCCCATCCAAAATTCAAATCAAAACCAGCATTAAAATGATCTGCTCTATTTCCTTCTGCAAAGAAAATATAATCTTTATTTGATATTGTGTTAATAGATGAAATTGCTTCTGACCAAAAATCAAAAGGTATACCATCTGCAAAATCACACCTGAAGCCGTCAATATTGGCCTCATAAATCCAATATTTCATAGCATCAATCATGGCATCTCGCATATCATTGTTATTAAAATTTAAATCCGCAACATCTTGCCAATTAGTTCCGGCTGGTGAAATAATATTCCCATTATTATCTTGGGTGTACCAGCTTGTATTATTAATCCACTCGTTGTCCCACGAAGTATGGTTTGCAACCCAATCCATAATAACTGCAATTCCTCTAGAATGAGCTTCTTCTGTTAATTGTCTTAAATTTTCAAGATTTCCATATTCTGTTCCAATGGCTTTATAATCTTTAACTGAATAAGGAGAGTTAACAGAATTTATTTGACCTACAGGATGAATAGGCATTAACCAAATCACATTTGTGCCTAAACTTTCTATATGATCCATTTTTTGAATGACGCCTTGAAGATTTCCTGAAGAGCTGAAAGCTCTCAAATTAACTTCGTATAATATAATATCATTGTTTAATGGAGTGCCTGTAAAAGGAGTTCCGTATTGTGTATATTCTGCGTCTTGATTGTCATCTGTTGCTTGTATACTTTCATCAGACTTTTGGCAGGAAAACAATCCAAAAAGAATAATTACTAAAAAAGTTATTTTGTGAAAATTCATATTATCTTGGATTCAATGTTGTAATGCAACAAAGCGTTTATGTTTTTTGATGTTACTAAGCTACAAATTTAAGTTCAAGATCTATCATTTCTTGAGGAGTTTTATAACCAATAATTTTTCGAGGTCTGTTGTTCAATTTTTCTTGAATAATCTGTAGTTGATTTAGGTCAATTTCATTGAAGTTTGTTCCTTTAGGAAGATACCTTCTAATGAGCCCATTAGTGTTTTCGTTTGTACCTCTTTCCCAGGAAGAATATGGATGAGCAAAGTATATTTTCATACCTGTATTTTTGGTGATTATTTCGTGTCTTGCCATTTCAATTCCGTTATCATATGTCATTGATTTTTTATAAATAGGATTTAATTTATTTAATATTTTAGAAAATTTGTTTGCTACTTCACCTGCTTTTTTAGACTCTAATTTCACTATTAAAGTAAATCTAGTTTTGCGTTCTACTATAGTTCCAATAGCACTTTTATGATTTTTTCCAATGACTAAATCCCCTTCCCAATGTCCAACTTCATTTCTGAGATCAATATGCTTAGGTCTATTGTCAATGCTGATTTGATTGATTATTTTAGATCCACCACCACGTCTTTTTTTAGGTGTTCTACGCCTTGTTTTTTTACGTACTAATAGTTTGATTAACTTTTTGTTTAAACGAGCTTGTGGTCTAGTATAAATGTGTCTATAAATAGCTTCGTGTGAAATAGACATTATTGGGTCATTAGGATACAGCTCTTTGAGTCTTCCTGAAATTTGTTCAGGTGTCCAGTTTGATAAAAGACCTCTATAAACAAAAAATTTAAGTAGAGAATATGTACTTATTTTATCTAAGTTTCTTTTGTTTAAGTAATCTTCTTTAACACACCAATGAGCAAGTTCAGCATCATAATTATCTTCCTTTTTTTGTACCCATTTATTCACTTCTCTTGTAATTGTTGAAGGTGCTCTTTTTAGTTTTTTAGCGATGTAGGATTTTGACTTTTTTTCTATTAAAAGTGTCTGAATAATCACTCTTTCTTTTAAAGTTAATCTTCTATGTTTTTTTAATTCCATTTTACAAATCTATAATTTTAGATTTGTTGCGTTAAGTTATTGAATGGAGGATTTCGGTCTCAAATCTTTTATAACGGTTTCGTGTAACCGTCAGTTACGGGATTAAAGTTAATGTTTTTCGGTTAAGAACTGGCGTTAGCAATTCCGAGTGGATTCGGACGTAGTTGAATCCGCCGTAATTGCGGTTATACATTGTTTCCAGTATTATTTTATTCTCCAAAGAGTAATTTTCCATTTATCAAATGTGTTTTTCCCTTCACTTTGTCAATACTTGCCTGTAATATTCCACAATCTAATATGTTGGAAGTTGTTGAATGTCGACCAGAAAAAACATTTATTAATACCTCAAAATTCGTGTCTGATAAATCCTCGAGAGCCTTTTTTGAAATTTTTACATTTTTAAAATGAGCAATTTTTGAGTTCCACAATTCAATTCGATGTTGTCCAATATTTGTTTCTCCCCATTTTTGATAGTCAGAATCCAAAGTATCTTTAGGAATTCCCGAGAAGTATGCTTGAACGATAGTCGATTCATTGTCTTTTTTGAGTTTGGCTTTTGCTTTTTCACTCAAGTTAATTTTGATAGCAAATTCAGGGATTATTACAGAGTCCTTTAAAACTCTAAATGAGTCAATCAGGACTTTATTTTCACTTGATTTTGTATTTAATTCAAGTGTTTCAATTTTTTTCTTTTCGTTTATTACGCTGTTGTTTTTTTCACAAGAATTAGAAATGAAAGAAAGAAAGATTAATATTAGCAGTGTTTTTTTCATATTACTGGCAACGTGTTTGTGTTTGGTTAGTTGCGTGATTTAAGCACTAAAGTAATAAATAAAACATGAACTAGGAAAGTCCGTTTGGACTTTCGTAAATTGGCTAAAACCAAGCAATTAATTATACACGTTGTTGTGCAACGTTTTTTCTGTTTTTCTTACACAGCCACAGCACCTGCACTATCAGAAATAGACTGGACAGTGGCTTTTCTTGCACTATGATTGTAACCTTTTATCGACTCACCTTTGATAAGTTTTCTAATTAATATTATTCGTCTATAATGTGTTTTTTCAAAACGAAGCATTAACGTGTATATTATTAATAACATACTTGCAATAATAGTATAGCCATACAATGCTTTTGATGCTGTTAAAACTGCCTGTAATCGTGAACGTCCATACACTGCTAATCCTCCTCCTCTATATGGCGATAAACTTATAGCATCTAAATGATGTGCTATATTTTCTAATCCTTGTAGTTGTAATTTATAAAAAATCCAACTATAAATGGCTCCTGCAAAAGCAACACTTACCATAGAACGTATTACAATTGCCAAAGATGCCACTGCTAATGTTTCTGCCATATCAAAACCATCCAAGGTATAAAACCAAATGCTTATAAAAAGTATTACCATTCCCATTCCTCGTAATATTGAAGGAATAATTAAATAATAAACGTCCACATTTGGACTGATTAAAAAATACATCATTACAAAATGTAAGGTGTAGAATACCATCCCAGAAATAATTAAAAATTTGGTTGGTAAGCGTTTTGCATACCATTTCCGAGCATAAATAGCACCTATAACAAGACCTGGAACCATTGCGTAATTTAGTAAGTTATTGGTGACTGAATTCAAACCTAAAATCCCAACGGTAAAGGTGTTTTGAATGGTTGCTGATGCTAATAACATTCCTAAACCCATTAGTAAAGTAACTCCTTGAATAAAGTTTTTCTTTTTAAATATGGTTAATGGTACAAAGGGACGTTTTACGCCTTTTTGTCTCCAAAGTAAAAGTGCAAAAGTGATAATAAATCCAACACTAGATCCTTGTATATAAGGTGACGCAAACCAATCTTGTTGTTTTGCAAAAACGAGTACATAGGTCAATAAAAAGAATGAAGTCACAAACAAAAGCATACTCAACAAATCGATTTGATATAGTGGCAACTTTCTTGAAAAACGTAAATTGTGCATAAAGATTACAGATACTAATACGAGTATTAACATAATGATTGCCATTACTAAATAGACAGATTCCCATTCTAAGTTGTAGGCAATTTTTGCAAACAGATAAGTACTTAGTTGGGCTGTTGTAATACTTAATGGATAAAATATAGTATAAAATTTTGTACGATCACCATCTGGACTAAGTATATGTAACAATGGAAGTACAAATTCTATAATGGCAATAATCTTAAAAAAACCAATAACAAAATTTGAAAATATAATAACATAAGGACTATCTGTGGTTGCAATTACTACTGAACATAAAGCAATAGTGGATAAACTAGTTATCATTAATTCCTTACTTCTAAAACGCATTTTAAAGCGTAATAAAAGTGGTAATGCTGTTCCCATTCCTATAAAAGATGCGTAGTTGGCAAAAGACAAGTATTCAGAATACATTGCCAAATCACTCATCATTTCCCTAAAATTGGCAGTATAAATTCCACCTACTATTAAAATAGGAAATAAATATGCTAAAATGAGTAATAGCATTACAGGTTTTGGTACCCAATCTTTAAAAAGTCCTTTGTTGTACATACAATTAATCTACAGTAACCTCTACATTCATTCCTACACGTAATAACTTTAAATCTTCTGCTTTATTTTCTTCTGAAAAATCAATACGAACAGGAATACGTTGCTGTACTTTTACAAAATTCCCTGTGGAATTATCTACTGGAATCGTAGATAATTTAGAACCTGTTGCTGCCGAAATTGAAGTAACAACGCCAATAAATTCTTTTCCTCCAAGTGCATCTACTTCAATAGTTAGTTTTTTGCCAACAGTAATGTCTTCCATTTGTGTTTCACGATAGTTGGCTACAATCCATTTTTTATCATCTGTTACAATAGTTGCTACTTGCTGACTAGGATTTAGCAATTGCCCTTCATTTACTTTACGTCTTCCCACAAAACCATCGTAAGGTGCAGTAATTACAGTATATGATAAATTTAGTTTTGCTAATTCTAAAGCGGCTTCTGCTTGTTTTATTCCTGCTTGACTCATTTCTATTCTGCCATCCATTTCACGAAGTGAGTAATTAACAGATTTGCGTTGCCCTAACAAAGCATTATATTGTGCTTTGGCAGCTTCGTATTTAGTATTTATACCATCGTATTGTTGTTGCGTTACAGCTTCATCTTTTAGCAAATTTTTAAAACGCATTAAATCCTTTTCTGCAAATTCTAAATTCGATTTTGCTCCAGCAATATTGGCTTCTATTATAGATGTGTTGTTAGAAATAGTATTTACTGAAGATTTTGCAGTTTTTTCGCCTGCTAAAGCACTTAAGTAAGCGGCTTCTGCTTGAGTTACTTTCGATTTTATTTCACTATCGTCCAAAATAACAAGAGTATCTCCTTTTTTTACTTTTTGATTTTCTTCAAATCGAATTTCTTTTATATATGCAGAAACTCGTGTATCTATTGGGTTTATATATGCTTCTACTTGTGCATCGTTGGTGAAATTTTTATCGCCAATATGAAAGTAGTGCCTTACCACAAAAAATAAAGCAACAAGTGCTGCAATAAAGACAAGTATGTTGGTTATTAAAACTAGCGTTTTATTTTTGCTGGCTTTTTTTTCTGTTTGCGTGTTATTATCTGACATTTATGTTTTTCTTTATAATGATTATAAGTTTCCTGTAGTTTTCAATAAATTATAGTAACTATAAATAATACTGATTTCTGAATTTATATATTGAAGTTCGGCTTCTAATTTTGAATTACTAGCGTCTAAGATTTCGGTAATTAATGCTAATTGGTTTAAGTATTTTTTTTCGGTAATTCGGTAATTTTCTTCTGCCAAACGTTTGCTTTCTAAATAGGTGTCTTTTTGTGAAATAGCCTCATTATATTTTAAATAAGCCGCTTTTGTTGCTACTTGTAAATTTTGTTGTGTTAGGGTTTTTACTTCTGAAATTTGCTCTATTTTAAGTTTATCTAACGACTCCTTTTTAGATGTTTTGTAAAGCGATTCAATATTATAAGTTAGAGAAACACCAACTTGCCAATTGTTATTATATAAATCTTGAATTGGAAAAGAGTTAGTTAAAGGACGTTGCATGTTATACGCTGCAAAACCAGCAAGTATAGGCAGTTTATCAGATTTTGTGATATCTAAACTTGTTTGAGCAAGTTCTTTTTGCAAATCAATAGTTTTAATTAATGGATGATTTGTTATGACTTCTTCTTTATAAGTTCCATAATCTTGTAATGCAGTATCTAACTTTAAAATTTCATCATCAGGAATAATTTGCTCATTTTCTGGTAAACCCAATGCAATAGCAAGTTGAGTGTTTAAGATGGCAATGTTATTATCTATTGTAACAATAGCCTGATTTAGTGATGCTAGTAACAAATCACCACGTATAATCTCATTACGTGTAACCATACCTTGTTTATAAAAACTTGTGACATTATCAATACGTTTTTGTGCCAGTTTTATATTTTCTACAAATACTTGTTTCTGGTTGTATAGTTTGTATAAATTTAAATAGTTAGAAATCACTAAAAATTTAACACCAATAACATCGTTTTCTACATTTAAATTGGCCAATTGCTCTTGTAAAGAGCCAATTTTTACTGTATTATTTATAGCATTTCCTTTATATATAAGTTGTTGGGCTTGTAACGAAAATGTATTACCAAAATGTGGCATGTCTACCGTTGTTACTTTTGAAAAATCGGTATCTAATAAAACTACATCACCAAGATACATTGCTTTTGCATTAAACGAAATATCTGGTAATTGGTATTGTTTGTAAACTTCGCTTTGTTGTGCTGCAATAGCAACAGACTGTTTTGAAACTTTTAGTTTTTGATTGTTGTCTAAAGCCAATTGTACAATTTCATCAATTGTATATTTTTTTGAAACCTTTTCTTGAGAAAAGCCAAACTTAAAGAACAATACAAGTACTAAACTTAGTACATATTTTATAGGACGCATTTTTCACATATTTATAATATGATGCAAATTTATACGTATTTAAAGTGTTTTTAAATGGTGAAAAGGTTTAAATAGATGTGTAAATGTAATCTTTTTTGTTTTTCGCTTTAAATTCAGTAGGATTTAAACCTGTATGCTTTTTAAAAAAATTACTAAAATAATATGGATCATTAAAATTTAGTTCAAAAGCAATTTCAGAAATCATTTTATTTGATGAAGCCAATAATACCTTAGATTCTGCAATGATATATTGGTGGATTACTTGATTGGCAGTTTTACCAGTAATTTTTTTTATTGTTACAGATAAATGGCGTGTGGTAACCTTCAATTTTTGGGCGTAAAACGAAACTTCACGTTCCTTTTTGTAATGTTTTGAAAGGAGATTTAAAAAATCGAAAACCAATTCCTGTTTTCGGGTCATTACACCTTTGGTTGTAAAATCGTGGTATGTATTAATGGCATCAAGCGCAGTATATACAACAACTGACAATAAATTTAAAAGTATAGTGGTATTAAACTTACTTTTTGATTTGATGAGATTTAATTGTAATACTTCGGATAACTTCCATAATTCTGAAACAATAGTTTCAGGAATTTCAAATTGATTGGAATAGTTAGAAAGCAAAAATTGGTAGACATCCAATCTATTAAACTCAAAGGACAATTTTGAAAACAGTTCAACGTCGAGCGCAATAATATTGATTTCGATATCTGGACTTATGGCTATTAACTCGAAAAAAACATTTGGAAAAGAAAAATAGATGTTATTTTCTTTAAGTGTAACCGTTTCAAACGCTTTTACAAAAGTAATCGTTCCTTTTTTTACAACGAATATTGATGTTTTTGTAGAAGGATAAGATTTGCCAAGACCTATATGGTTCAGTAAGTTTTTTTCGGTAATAATTTGTAGTTGGTTGTTCAAGACAAGTTTTTTTAAATGGAAATATGCTTGGATTCAATGTTGTACAACGGTTTTGTGTATGATTAGTGGCGCTGAAAATAAGCGATAACTTTTTGGATTAAACACAAGCCTAATTTTTAAATTTTACTAATTATTTTATTTTTAGAAATTTGTCAAATTTAAAAATTTGGCAACTTCCCAAAAATGCCCAAGCCTTAATGTTAGCAACTACTTGCGCTATTTTTTATATACATTGTTAGGCTACGTTATTTTACGTAACAAATTTATATATTTCTTTCACGTATTTTTCTCTTTGATACCAATCGTTATAAACAAGTTCAAATTCATTTACTTTAAAAGTTCCAAATTCGTAATTAATATTTTCATCCAAAAATTCTAATAATTTTCCTTTTTGACTTAATTCCTTTCTAAATCGAACAATTGTTGAGTGAGCTGTTTGTATTGAATATCTTTTGTCTAAACTTTGCTCCAAATTAGAGTTTTTAAATTCTTTTCTCAACCTGTCTCTAATTTCATTTAGTTCGTTATTATCCATAAATCCTTGAACCATAATTCCAGAAGTTGAGGCAGTAATTCCTCTAAAAGTGATATTCATATCTTTCTTCTCAAAAAGACACTTTTCAGTCAATTCAATATACTTTGCTAAATCAATCTTTTTAATATCAAATCCGTCGTAACAAGAAATGATTGACATAACAGTAATATGAATATCAGAATTTGGGTAAAAATATTGATTCGGTTCAATTTTCTTAATTTCTTTTATAAATTTTTGAATTTTTTCTTTTATCTCAATTGAAGGTCTTATCAAAAGTGTTATTCCAAACCTATTGTCTTTGTTAGAATCTATCAAATCGTCAATTTCGTAATTGTCAGAAGATATTTTATTTATGGATTCATTATAAAGTTTTTTATAGTGACTTTCTAAATTCATTAATCATAAATTTTCAAATTATTACGGACTTGGATTCAATGTTGTAATGCAACAAAGCGTTTATGTTTTTTGATGTTACTAAGCTACAAATTTAAGTTCAAGATCTATCATTTCTTGAGGAGTTTTATAACCAATAATTTTTCGAGGTCTGTTGTTCAATTTTTCTTGAATAATCTGTAGTTGATTTAGGTCAATTTCATTGAAGTTTGTTCCTTTAGGAAGATACCTTCTAATGAGCCCATTAGTGTTTTCGTTTGTACCTCTTTCCCAGGAAGAATATGGATGAGCAAAGTATATTTTCATACCTGTATTTTTGGTGATTATTTCGTGTCTTGCCATTTCAATTCCGTTATCATATGTCATTGATTTTTTATAAATAGGATTTAATTTATTTAATATTTTAGAAAATTTGTTTGCTACTTCACCTGCTTTTTTAGACTCTAATTTCACTATTAAAGTAAATCTAGTTTTGCGTTCTACTATAGTTCCAATAGCACTTTTATGATTTTTTCCAATGACTAAATCCCCTTCCCAATGTCCAACTTCATTTCTGAGATCAATATGCTTAGGTCTATTGTCAATGCTGATTTGATTGATTATTTTAGATCCACCACCACGTCTTTTTTTAGGTGTTCTACGCCTTGTTTTTTTACGTACTAATAGTTTGATTAACTTTTTGTTTAAACGAGCTTGTGGTCTAGTATAAATGTGTCTATAAATAGCTTCGTGTGAAATAGACATTATTGGGTCATTAGGATACAGCTCTTTGAGTCTTCCTGAAATTTGTTCAGGTGTCCAGTTTGATAAAAGACCTCTATAGACAAAAAATTTAAGTAGAGAATATGTACTTATTTTATCTAAGTTTCTTTTGTTTAAATAATCTTCTTTAACACACCAATTAGCAAGTTCAGCATCATAATTATCTTCCTTTTTTTGTACCCATTTATTCACTTCTCTTGTAATTGTTGAAGGTGCTCTTTTTAGTTTTTTAGCGATGTAGGATTTTGACTTTTTTTCTATTAAAAGTGTCTGAATAATCACTCTTTCTTTTAAAGTTAATCTTCTATGTTTTTTTAATTCCATTTTACAAATCTATAATTTTAGATTTGTTGCGTTAAGTTATTGAATGGAGGTTTCTTTCGCCAGCTTACCTACAACGTGTTTGTATATGAAAAGTTGTGTGTAAATAATCACCAACCTTTCGAATTTAAACTGACCATAAATATATAAAAAAGCCAATGAATTAAGCACTTTGCAGCAATTTTTTATATACGTCTTAAGTTAGCATTTTATAATAAAAGACTAAATTTAAGTATATAAATCAGAAAGAATAAAAGAGAGAATTAAGGTTAATATATACGGTGAAGCCAAGACTTCGACAACATTGATAATCCTCTCTCTTTTCTACTAAAAATCACGTTCAGTTCTGTGAGACCTAGATCTCGATTTCAAGTTGTTGTGAGTAAAAGTAGGTTATTCTTTCATAAATCAGTTCTTATGAATAAATATAAGGAAATTTTTGGAGTTGACATCAGTAAAGACGTTTTTGATGTTTATGGAAGTACAAGTGGTCATGATCAATTTAAAAATGATGAATTAGGTTTTAAAACCTTCTTAAAAAGTTTACCTAAAAACTCACTAGTAATTATGGAAGCAACAGGTTATTACCATTATAGATTAGCTCAGTTTTTATACAAGCAAAGCATTTTTGTATCAGTTGTAAATCCTTTATCAGTCAAGCGATTTATCCAAATGAAATTATCTAAAGTAAAGACGGATAAAAGTGATGCGAAGGCTATTTGTGAATATGGAACCATTAATGAAGTTCCATTGTATACGGCTCTTACCAATGTTCAGAGTGAGTGTTTACAGTTGTTTAGATTATTAGATAGTAATATTAAAAAACGTACAGCGGTTAAGAATAAAATTCACGGAGAAGAAGTTTTAGGGATTCCTTCTAAGTGGGTTTATGGTTCATTAAAACGGACTAAAAAACATTTAGATAAAGAGATTTTAGGAATCGAAACAAAAGTATTATCGTTAGTAAAACAAGACCAGCAAGCACAGTTAACATTGCTAACAAGTATTCCAGGAATAGGATTGAAAACGGCATTATTTTTAATCGTAATTACTGATGGATTTAAGAAGTTTGAAACGGCTTCACAATTATGTAGTTATGTAGGAATTACTCCAACGATAAGAGTATCTGGGAGTAGTGTGCGAGGAAGAAGTAGAATAAGTAAGGTTGGAAATAGGAAGTTACGAAACCTCTTGTTTCTCTGTGCTTTTACAGCTTGCAAGCATAATAAAGGGTGTCGCGAGATTTACGAGCGAATTGTAAACAAGGGTAAGAGTAAGAAATTGGCATTAATAGCGGTTTCAAATAAACTGATAAAACAGAGTTTTGCTATCGCAAAATCAGGTTTACCATATAACGAAACGTACGTTTCTGTTTTATCAAAATAAGTAGTAATTACATAAAAAATAAAAGCTCAAAATACTAATTGATAGCATTATGAGCCTAAAATAATAGTGCGTAAATTTAATGAAGAAAAGAGTTGTTTTTTAGCTCAGTTCTTTGTTACCTGCTGGCTTTACTCCGTTTTGTTAAATGAATTCCAAATTAACATTGCGACTATTGCTCCTAAAGTTGGTGCAGTAATATAAACCCAAAGAGCAATGAAGTTTCCAGATACAATTGCAGGTGCCAAACTTCTCGCAGGATTAAACGAGCCTCCAGAAATTGGACCTGAAAATAAAATAATTCCAGTAACAACTAATCTAATTATAAGACCTGCTATATATGAAAATTCTTTTTTAGATGTTACTCCTAAAATTGTAAGCATTAAAAAGAAAGTCAGAACAAATTCTAAAATGAACGATTGTACTAACTAGCCAGAAGGAATTGTAGTTCCTAACGTTAAGTTTTTAGAGAATGTAAATTTTAGTAAACCACTTGCAAAAATAGCTCCTAGAATTTGAGCCGAAACATAAAATTATAATTGAGTATTAAATTTTTCAGGCTCTGGTTTAGGTATATTATTTTCATGATCACCAATCATTTGACGAATATCAATCTCTATGTCTCGAGACATTGTTGTAATTGGCACATCATTGCCTTCTCCTTCAAAAGGGTTTTCAGAGGCTTCACCTACACGCTCCATAGTATTAAAAACCCATGATATGATGACGCTAAAAGGCACAGTAAACCATACAAAATAATGCCCCATTAATTCTATTAAATAATGGAATCCTGAATTAGGATAAGGTTTGTATTGTTCCATGCTTTCAACGATGATTATCCCAATTTTATCAAATTCATTCATCATACCAAATGGTAGGAGAATAACAAAAATCCAAACAAAAAACTTATTTAATGTGGCAAACTGACGAGGATAAGGGAAATTTTTAATACGTTCTACTTTACCTTGAAGAGTAAATAATTCAACAAACATCTTTTCAATCTCTAAATGGGCAAATTCCCAAACATAGCCTTCAGTTTTAAGTGCACTTAAATGTTTTGATTGTAAATTTAAACAGGCTGCTTGCTTATTTTTTTTACTTAAAACATAGTCCTTTTCTTCTTCAGATAAATAGCCTTTTAGTTCTTCTTCAAGTGAATATTTTTGCTCTCTAATTTCTAAGTGTTTTCTATAGTCTATACCAGTTTTCTTTCTTGGTTCTGCTTCCCAAGACTTTGGTGTGCGTAAAGCGTGACGTAACGAACTCATCCAAGCTATGTGACGCAATATAAATGTCTTTCTAATTTCGAATAATTCTTGATCTGAAAGTATTTTTTTTGCATGTTCATTATTTACATAATCGTTAAGCATTATAGTTAAAGATCGAGAAGTATTTACAATGCCTCCCCAAACTTTTCGTGCTTCCCATAAACGGTCGTAAGAAGCATTATTTTTAAAACCAATAATGAAAGCTACTGCAGTACCTATTAAACTAATAGGTAGCCAAGGTAAATGTAACCAATACCAACGAAAAACGGTATAAAGTATTACAGGTACTGTTGAAAGTATTACGAAATAAAAAATATCTTTCCGTGTCCAAAGTAGAATCTGCTTTAAAGAATAATTACGCTTTGTGTACATTTAATTTAGTTTTTATATAATTAATATTTGATATTAATAATTTTAAAATACCTGTCTTCTTTAGCTAGTTTCAACACTGCTTTTTCTCCCACTTTTTTGTTTATCAAAAGTCTAGCAATTGGTGAAATGAATGCGATTTTTCCTTTAGAAATATCAGCTTCATCTACACCTACAATTTGATAGTGTTCAGGCGCTGTTTTATTTTCAATTTTTAGAGTTACTAATGCACCAAATCGAATTATGTTTTTTGGTTGATTGTTTAGATCTACTATTTTTGCTGTAGCAATTCGGTTTTTCAACAATTGCAATTTAGCGTTTATATAATTGGAGGCTATTCGGCTTTCCTTTTCGTTTGAAATGTCAAGATGCTCTCTTTCATTAATCAATTTTTGTTTTTCAATTAAAAGTTCATCCATACCAACTTGCGTTACATAATTAGTTACACCTTCTGGTAAGTCGGCTCTTGGTGGTACCATAGGAATTTCCTCTTGGTCATCTTCTTTTACAAATCCTCTACTCATGACTTATTTAATTTTGATAACAACTTTTCCTTTAGTTCGCCCTTTTTTAACGTAAAGCAAGGCGTTTAGTGTGTCTTTTAATGGAAACACTTTGTCTATTTTGGTTTTGACTGTTCCAGATTCTACAAGTTCAGAAATTTCATTGAGTTGTTTTGCATTGGCTCGCATGAATACTAAACTATAAAATGCTGATTTTTGCTTTATTTGTTTTGTTATTTTTCGTCTTTTAAACGCTAAGAATAGTTTAGTGATTTTATTGAGTTTCATTCTGTTGGCAGTTTCTTTATCTACAGGACCAACAAGGGTTATTACTTTTCCACCATTTTTTATTACGCTAAAAGCTTCTTCAGTGTATTCGTTTCCAAGTGTATCCAAAACCATATCTGCATCTTGTACAATAGCAGTATAATCTACAGTTTTATAATCAATCACTTCATCAGCTCCAAGTTTTTTTACCCAACTTACATTTTCTGAACTTGTAGTAGTATATACATAAGCTCCAATTGATTTTGCATATTGAATGGCAAATGAACCAACACCACCAGAACCAGCATGAATTAAAATACTTTCCCCAGATTTTAGTTTACCTCGTTTCAAGGCTTGAATTGCTGTAAGACCTACTAATGGTAAGCTAGCAGCTTCTTCAAAAGTTGTGTTTTTGGGTTTTAGGCTAACTAGTTTTTGATTCACAGCGACAAATTCAGTAAACGTTCCTTGTCTATTCACTTTAGAAAACACCTCGTCTCCAATATTGAAATTAGGAACATTTTCGCCTTTTTCAATAATAATTCCACTAACATCATAACCTAAAGTTGTTGGTAACTTAAAATTACTCACGCTTTTTAGTTTTCCTTCAACTACTTTTATATCTAAAGGGTTTACACTAGCAGCATACGTTTCAATTAATACTTCATCTTTGCTAATGGTTGGTTTAACAATTTCGGAAGTTTTTACTTTTTTCGAAACCTCTCCATAACCTGTAAATTGTATGGCTTTCATAAGCTATTATTTTTTAGTTTTATCAATATCTTCTTTATTAAGACTTAAAAATTTTAAACCCAATGCTAATAGCACAATAGATGCTGGAAGTATTAAAATCTCCCATTTAAGGTTGTCAATATTTACAAATACTACCTCAAGAAATTTCACAAAAAGAATAATGACAATAACTTCGGCAAGCACATTTTTTAAATGACCAATATTTGGTGTTCTAATCCATTTTAAAACACCATTTCCATCATCATATATTTTGTTTGAAATAAACAAAGTATAAACTCCGTGTGCAAAAATGAATAGCACCAATGCTATTAAAAACGTATCTAAAGATTTTATAAGATAAGTAGTGGCTATATCTGCAGGATGTAAATGTGCTTTATTTTCAGGAATATAATTGAAGATGACAACTCTAAAAGCATTAATGGTTTTTAAAGCACCAACGATAAAAAGTAACAGTGAGCCAAGAAGTGAACCTATTTTGCAGTCCAGCTGATATAACGGAAAAGATAGAATGTTTTTTTCATAATTAAAAAGTGATTAAAATCTTTTATTAAGACTTTGATTAAAACAATAAAAACCCTGGAATTTCCAGGGTTTTTATTATAAACTTATTTTATAAAGTTTTAATTAAAAGAATCCCACAGGTTTCTTGTCGTAAGAGATCAACATGTTTTTTACAACACGGTAATGGTCTAATGCCATTTTATGATTTTCACGTCCAAATCCAGACTCTTTTACACCACCAAAAGGCGCATGCGCTGGATAAGTATTGTATTGGTTTACCCAAACTCTACCTGCTTGTATAGCGCGTGGCACTTGGTATAATTCGTGAGCATCACGAGACCAAACACCAGCACCTAATCCGTAAGGTGTGTCGTTTGCAATAGCAATCGCTTCTTCCGTAGTTTTAAAAGTGGTTAAGGCTACAACAGGTCCAAAAATTTCTTCCTGGAAGACTCTCATTTTGTTATCTCCTTTTAAAACGGTTGGTTGTATGTAATAACCTTCAGATAATTCACCTTCATAGTTACCAGCTTCACCACCAGCTAAAACAGCAGCACCTTCTTCAATACCAATTTTAATATAGTTTAATATTTTTTCGTATTGCGCTTTAGATACCTGAGAACCAATCATTGTTTCTGGATCTAATGGGTTTCCTGGTTTTACTAATTTTAAACGTTCTTGCATTTTTTCAACAAAACGATCTGCAATATCTTCGTGTACTAAAATACGAGATGGAGTGGTACAAATTTCACCTTGATTTAAAGCAAACATTAATGCACCTTCAATAGCTTTACTAAAAAACTCATCATCTTGAGCTGCTACAGATGGGAAGAAAATGTTTGGTGATTTACCACCTAATTCCATAGTTACAGGAATAATATTTTCTGCTGCATTATGTAATACTGTACGTCCAGTTTCTGTAGAACCTGTGAATGATAATTTAGCAATTCTGTTAGATGTTGCTAATGCTGCACCAGCTTCTTTACCAAAACCAGTTACAATGTTTAATACACCTGCTGGTAAAATATCACCAATAAGTTCCATTAACATCATAACACTTGTTGGTGTTTGTTCTGCTGGTTTTACAACAGCTGTACAACCTGCTGCTAAAGCTGGAGCAATTTTCCATGCTAACATTAACATTGGGAAATTCCATGGGATAATCTCTCCAACCACACCAACTGGCTCGTGTAATACGATACTTACAGTGTCTTTGTCATGTTCTGAAATACTACCTTCATCTGCACGAATTACACCTGCGAAATAACGGAAGTGATCGATACAGTAAGGAATATCTGCAGCACGAGCTTCACGAATTGGCTTACCATTATCAATAGTTTCTAAGGTTGCTAAATACTCTAAATTATCTTCCATAACCTGAGCAATTTTTAATAACGCATTGCTACGTTCTGTTGCAGACGTGTTACTCCAAGCAGGAAACGCTTCGTGTGCTGCATCTAATGCAAGATTGATATCTTCTTGTGTTGATCGTGCTGCTTGTGTAAATACTTTACCATCTACAGGAGATCTGTTTTCAAAATATTGCCCTTTTACTGGGTCTACAAATTTTCCTCCAATAAAGTTTCCATATCTTTCTTTAAATTCGGGTTTTGTTACATTTGCCATAATTGTAAGTTTTTTTAATGTGAATATATGCTTTGTGACAAGCATTTTAATTATGGTACAAAGATAGAATGGAGGAGAGGCTTTGTATTTATTGATACGGTTCAATAACTTATGAAAACAGTCCAAATAGCAAAAACCTGTGTTAATTAAATCTTAATTAATTATCAAAACATTGATTTTCAATAATTTAAAATAAAATAGAAATATTTAGATTTCGGTTGGACTAATTCCGAATTTGTTTTTAAACGCCACACTAAAGTTAGATAGGTTGTTATAACCGACGTCTAAATAGATGTCAGACGCTTTTAAATCGCCACCTTGTAGTAACTCTTTAGCTTTTTGCAAACGCTTATCTTTTAACCATTTTCCTGGAGCTTCTTTATATTCTGCAGTAAAATGTCTTTTAAATGTAGACAAACTCATGTTGCATAAAAAAGCAATTTCTTCTAATTTTAAATTCGAATGCACGTGATCTTCTACTATATTTTTAAAAGGTGATACTTCTTTAGAGATTAAAGCATGTAAGTAATGTTCAAACTCGCTACCATATTTATCTAGTAAGTACAATAGTATTTCGTCAAATTTAAGCGCTAATATTGCATCGTAATATGGAGAATCTTCAAAAGTTATAGAAGACAACGAACTTATAAAAGACGCTATATAATCATCATTTTCTATTACAAAATATGGCACCTTTTCTTGGTAAGGCTTAACGTCTTTGGTGTACTTACTTAAAAAATCGGTTAGTTTTTTTTCTGAAAAAAAGAAGAGTTTACAATAATAAATCGCTTCCGTGTCTAATAACTCTGTCCAAAGCCAGTTTCCTTTTTTTAACAATAATGATTGCTCGCTATTAACTGCTTTAGAGGTGTTTGCAAAATGGACTTGCTTTTTACCAACTTGTAGAAAACTAAACATATTCATTCCTAAATTGACTTTGCTTTTCACAACATCGCTTGTCATTTTAAAGTCATATACAAATATGTCTTGTTGTACTTTTGGGTCTTTAAAGAAAATTTCTGGTATGTTCTCTATTGGCATTTAGATTTTTTTTAGCTTGCAGGTAACTTGTTTGTATATGGTTTGTTGCGTGGTTTAAGCAACTAATTTAGTAAATAATTACCGACCAAGAAAGTCCGCGAGGACTTTCGTAAGTAGGCGAGAAGCCAGCAATAAATTATATGCGGTGTTAGCTGCTGCCTTTTTTCGGTTTCTTATACAGATTCGATTTTTATAGAAGTCATTGATAGCGAGCCTCCGACTGCTTTGTCGTTGAATAATGTTATTTTTTCATTTTCTTCTTTTAATGCCAATGTATAAAGTAATGGCAGATAATGTTCTGGTGTCGGAATAGCTAAATCAAAAGCTCTTCCTTGTGATTTAAAGTCAATAAGTTTTTGATGGTCGCCACTTAAAATGTGACTTTTCATTTTTTCGTTTGCTTCTGTTGCCCAATCATAGGCAAATTGTTCGTTTAATTTTTTCCAAGCAACCATACGTAGATTATGGACAATATTTCCGCTACCAACAATCAAAACTCCTTTCTGACGAAGGCTACTAATTTCTTTCGCCAGTTCGTAATGATATTTTGCTGGTTGCGAATAATCAATGCTCATTTGTATTACTGGAATATCGGCATTTGGATATAGATGTTTGATTACGCTCCATGCTCCGTGGTCAAGTCCCCATTTATCATCTAATCCAACTTCTGTTTTGGTTATAATACTTTTGGTTTCTTGTGCAAGTTCTGGGCTTCCTTTTGCTGGATATTGAACGTCAAATAATGCTTGTGGAAAACCACCAAAATCGTGAATGGTTGGTGGATTTTGCATTGCAGTAACAAACGTGCCTTTTGTTTCCCAATGTGCAGAAATACAAAGGATAGCATTTGGTCGTGCCAATTCTTTCCCCAATTTTCTAAATTCCGTAACAAATTCGTTTTCTTCAATGGCATTCATTGGGCTTCCGTGACCAAGAAATAACACAGGCATTTTGCCTGTGTTACTCATTGTTGAAGTCATTTTGTTTAAATCTTTTAAATTCATACTTCTACTTATTAGTGGCAATAACGCCATTGATTTTATAAATCGTTTTCTATCCATTTCATAATAAATTATGAAACTTGCTTTATAAATTGAACCTCTGCGTTAATTTTAATCTCATTACCTACCATAACGCCTCCTGCTTCCAAGGCAGCATTCCAATTGAGTCCGAAGTCTTTACGGTTCAGTTTGCCATTTATGGAAAAACCTGCTTTTTCGTTTCCGTAAGGGTCTTTCATAAAACCTCCAAACTCGTTATCTAACGTGATTTCTTTAGTAGTTCCTTTAATTGTAAGGTCGCCTACTAATTTGAATTCATCATCATCTACTTTTTTGATTGAAGTGCTTACAAATGTAATTTCTGGATATTTTTCTACTTCAAAGAAGTCAGAACTTTTGAGGTGCGTGTCTCTATCGTTATTGTTGGTTGATATAGAACTTGCATCAATGTTTGCCGAAATTGTTGATTTTGTAAAATCTTCGCCATCAATGTTTGCTTGAAAAGTTTTAAATTCTCCTTTTACGTTAGAAATCATTAAGTGTTTTACTTTAAAAGTGATTTCGCTATGTGCTGGGTCTATTGACCATTTTGTTGTTTTCATTTTATTTTCTTTTAATTGTTTATAAATAAATTAACAATGCAAAGATGAAAACAATTAAGCTTCAAATTGTTACATTATTCAGTAATTGAATTGTAGATTTAGGAAATTAGCCTTTTTTTCATATCGTCCCTAAACTCACTTGGCGATTGTCCAGACTTTTTTTTGAATACATTAGAGAAGTATGAGTTTTCATTGTACCCTAATTCATAGGCAATTACAGAAATTGTTTTATCGGTGGAAATCAACAAATTTTTGGCTTCAATTAGTTTTCGTGTTTCAATGATTTCCGATACGCTTTGCTCTAAAATATTTTGGCAAATTAGATTCAGATTTCTTGAAGACATAAATAGTTTTTCTGCATAAAATTCTACGCCAACAGATCTTTTATAATTTTCTTCGAGAATGGTCAGAAAATTTCCAAATGAAATATGCTGTGTTTTATGCAAAGGCTCATTTTGTGTTTCTAACTTTTTTCTTTCGGCTTCTATCATAGTGAACAGTACACTTAATAGTTGTCTTGTTATAGAAAGGTCAGTTGTTTCTTGTTGTGTTTCTGAATACATCATCTCACAAAGTGTAACCAATCTTTGAAAACAATACCCTTCTTTAAATTTTATGTTAGCTTGGTCGTGGTAGAGAGAGTATAGTTGAAATGTAGTCTCGGGAATAAATTCACTCTTGAAACGAATTCCCCAAATGTCGCATTTCCCTTTATAAATTCTTGGTATTATTCGGTGTGCCTTTCCTCTGGTTACGAAACTCACAAAAGGTGCTTGAATTTTGGTGGTATTAAAATCAATGAAATGCTCCAACTCTCCGTTTATTCCAATCAACAATTCTTCAAAGTCGTGATTGTGAGGTTCGTCAGGTTGTTCAGAAATCTTTTTTGCTTCTTCTTCGTCAACTCTGAATATGTGGAATAGTTTGTTCATTTGTTGTTTGGCGCTTGGATTCAATGTTGTAATGCAACAAAGCGTTTATGTTTTTTGATGTTACTAAGCTACAAATTTAAGTTCAAGATCTATCATTTCTTGAGGAGTTTTATAACCAATAATTTTTCGAGGTCTGTTGTTCAATTTTTCTTGAATAATCTGTAGTTGATTTAGGTCAATTTCATTGAAGTTTGTTCCTTTAGGAAGATACCTTCTAATGAGCCCATTAGTGTTTTCGTTTGTACCTCTTTCCCAGGAAGAATATGGATGAGCAAAGTATATTTTCATACCTGTATTTTTGGTGATTATTTCGTGTCTTGCCATTTCAATTCCGTTATCATATGTCATTGATTTTTTATAAATAGGATTTAATTTATTTAATATTTTAGAAAATTTGTTTGCTACTTCACCTGCTTTTTTAGACTCTAATTTCACTATTAAAGTAAATCTAGTTTTGCGTTCTACTATAGTTCCAATAGCACTTTTATGATTTTTTCCAATGACTAAATCCCCTTCCCAATGTCCAACTTCATTTCTGAGATCAATATGCTTAGGTCTATTGTCAATGCTGATTTGATTGATTATTTTAGATCCACCACCACGTCTTTTTTTAGGTGTTCTACGCCTTGTTTTTTTACGTACTAATAGTTTGATTAACTTTTTGTTTAAACGAGCTTGTGGTCTAGTATAAATGTGTCTATAAATAGCTTCGTGTGAAATAGACATTATTGGGTCATTAGGATACAGCTCTTTGAGTCTTCCTGAAATTTGTTCCGGTGTCCAGTTTGATAAAAGACCTCTATAAACAAAAAATTTAAGTAGAGAATATGTACTTATTTTATCTAAGTTTCTTTTGTTTAAGTAATCTTCTTTAACACACCAATGAGCAAGTTCAGCATCATAATTATCTTCCTTTTTTTGTACCCATTTATTCACTTCTCTTGTAATTGTTGAAGGTGCTCTTTTTAGTTTTTTAGCGATGTAGGATTTTGACTTTTTTTCTATTAAAAGTGTCTGAATAATCACTCTTTCTTTTAAAGTTAATCTTCTATGTTTTTTTAATTTCATTTTACAAATCTATAATTTTAGATTTGTTGCGTTAAGTTATTGAATGGAGGGTGATTTGGTCAAATGTACCACAACGGTTGGCAATATGGCATGAAGCGGATTGCGAGCGAAACACTATCAAACCGTGATGAAGCCGAAACGGGCTAAAAACGTTCCAATTAAGCACTTCACCGCTTTTTGCTATATTGCGTGTTAGCGGTTCGTGTTTCATATCTAATTCTGTTATTTATATTTTACTAATTTGTCAGTTTTAAATTGGCATTAGTAACATTCTATAGATAAAATTCATATGAATAATTTTCCCTTACAGATTTTCGTTCGTTAGTTTTTGACGTGCTGAACTAACTTTTAATTTATCAGTAAAATAATGTCGTATAGGGAAGTCTAAAAACTTAAAAACCAAATATGCAAAGCTTATGAGTAAAATTACTGAAATAGGAATTACCCAACTTAACAGAGCAATGCTTGGTTTTTCAGTAATGACAAAATTTGCAAATATCCACATAAATGGATAATGAGTCATGTAAAGTGGATAAGAAATCTTACCTGAAAATTTATTTAACTTAGTATATTTATCAGTAAAAATAGCTCCAGCCCCTAATGAAACTAATAGTGGAAAGTATAAAACAACTATAAGTAAATCGACTAACCAATTCCAATGTTGGTTATAAGGCACTAAAAATGCTAATAATAATAAAGCACTCATACTTAGTAAACCTAATTTGTTTTTAAATATCCAGTTAGAACGCAAAATTAACATTCCCATTAAAAAAGAATAAGAAATACGAGCTAAACCATCAAAGAAAGTACCACCACTCCAACCACCAAGCAAACTACCAGAATTCCAACTTACATAAATAAGAATGACTGCTGCAAAAAAAACCAATATAGGCAGAACTTTTTTCGTGGCTTTAAACAATACGGTTGCATAAACTAAGTTGGCAAAATATTCCCAAAATAATGACCAACTTGGTGCGTTTAAATTAAACAGATTAAAATAGCGTTCAGAAACTACAGGATAGGGGATTAAAAAAGTTGATGTTATAAAAATTAATGCAGTTTCTTTAAAACCATATATAGCATATAAATTACTGTAAGGGTCAAACAAAAAAGTAAGCAAGCCTAAAACAGAGCCTATAATAACTAAAGGTTGCAAACGAATTAATCGTAATTTAATAAAAGTTTTTAAACCCATACCTGCAATACGATTATCGTAAGCATAAGCAACAACAAAGCCAGATAAACAGAAAAAGAAATCTACAGCTAAATAGCCATGTGAAATAAAATTTTCACTAAAATCGGTAATAATAATTTCCATAAAATGAAAAATAACCACCACAATAGCAGCTAAACCTCTTAAGCCGTCTAATATTTCAAAATGTGGTTTACTTTTTAATAAATTTGATTTAATAATTCTATCTTTCATAAGTTTTTTAAAATTTTTGTCTTAGGATTCAATGTTGTTTCTTTCGATGCTTGGATTCAATGTTGTAATGCAACAAAGCGTTTATGTTTTTTGATGTTACTAAGCTACAAATTTAAGTTCAAGATCTATCATTTCTTGAGGAGTTTTATAACCAATAATTTTCGAGGTCTGTTGTTCAATTTTTCTTGAATAATCTGTAGTTGATTTAGGTCAATTTCATTGAAGTTTGTTCCTTTAGGAAGATACCTTCTAATGAGCCCATTAGTGTTTTCGTTTGTACCTCTTTCCCAGGAAGAATATGGATGAGCAAAGTATATTTTTATACCTGTATTTTTGGTGATTATTTCGTGTCTTGCCATTTCAATTCCGTTATCATATGTCATTGATTTTTTATAAATAGGATTTAATTTATTTAATATTTTAGAAAATTTGTTTGCTACTTCACCTGCTTTTTTAGACTCTAATTTCACTATTAAAGTAAATCTAGTTTTGCGTTCTACTATAGTTCCAATAGCACTTTTATGATTTTTTCCAATGACTAAATCCCCTTCCCAATGTCCAACTTCATTTCTGAGATCAATATGCTTAGGTCTATTGTCAATGCTGATTTGATTGATTATTTTAGATCCACCACCACGTCTTTTTTTAGGTGTTCTACGCCTTGTTTTTTTACGTACTAATAGTTTGATTAACTTTTTGTTTAAACGAGCTTGTGGTCTAGTATAAATGTGTCTATAAATAGCTTCGTGTGAAATAGACATTATTGGGTCATTAGGATACAGCTCTTTGAGTCTTCCTGAAATTTGTTCCGGTGTCCAGTTTGATAAAAGACCTCTATAAACAAAAAATTTAAGTAGAGAATATGTACTTATTTTATCTAAGTTTCTTTTGTTTAAGTAATCTTCTTTAACACACCAATGAGCAAGTTCAGCATCATAATTATCTTCCTTTTTTTGTACCCATTTATTCACTTCTCTTGTAATTGTTGAAGGTGCTCTTTTTAGTTTTTTAGCGATGTAGGATTTTGACTTTTTTTCTATTAAAAGTGTCTGAATAATCACTCTTTCTTTTAAAGTTAATCTTCTATGTTTTTTTAATTCCATTTTACAAATCTATAATTTTAGATTTGTTGCGTTAAGTTATTGAATGGAGGGAACTTGCTCCAGCATTAAAGCTAACGTGTTTATATATGGTTTGTTGCGTGATTTAGCACCTAATTTAGTAAATAAAAACTGAATAGAAAATCCGCGAGGATTTTCGTAAGTAAGCAAAAAGCCAGCAATAAATTATATATGGTGTTGGGCGTAGGCTTTTTTGTTCAACTTTTTTTCAAATTCTATTTTGTTATTCTAAATCTTTCAATTCTTTCCTGTTTTAAAGTACAATTCTGTTTTTTTCTAAAAATGATTTTTTTTCGTAATTATTTATCATTTCATTCATTTTTTCTTTTGGATATTTCCAATTCAACATTTTGTTCGGTGAACTATTTAGTCTGCCATTCAAATCTCTAAAGTTCATATTTTCATAATCTCCAAATTCATATTTCCAATCCTCAAGAAAAAGCAAACAGTTATTTAAAGAACCATTAGTACTTCTGTCATTATTTGTTTCCTGCAATTTAATTTCTCCGATTATTTTCTCCACCAATTCATATCTTGTTTCAATTCCGTCAAAAGTTAGTTGAGCAAATAAATTCTCTTTAAAAATAGAAGATATATTTTTTAAGTCAGTTTTCTTTATATTCGGTAAGATTAAAAGGTATTTTGTCATTTTATTGATTAATAACCAACATTTTTTATGACTTACATAAAATAGAGTAGAAGTCCAATCTCCTAAATATTCATTATTAAATTCCTCATTTTCAGATATAAATTCTTTCGTTATTTTTTCTAACTTTCGAGTTGTAAATATTCTTGTTTTACTCATTTGTCAAGTTTTAACGTTCTGATTTTTAGCTTACGCCCAACGGTTTTGTGTATGGAAAGTTGCGTTTTTTGTGTGCGAGGATTTTCCGCAGGAAAATCAGAAGTAGCAAAAAATGCAACTAACTTTGGTTAAGCACTAAACTACGCAATTTTTTATACACGGTGTTGGCAGTAGTGTTTTCATTTTCCTATGTTTTTTTACTCTCAAGATTTTCAATCGACTTGATTATTTTTTCCGCTTTTTGGTCGTCCGTTGCAACATTCGTAATTTCATTTAGAATTTCTGTTTGTTCTTTTTTTTCCAATTGTTCAAAGATTCCTAAAACTTGTGCATCTTTAAAACATTCCAAAATTTCAGAAATATCGTTAGTTTGGGTTTGATTTTCGAGATATAAGGTCACAATTACAGTATCGCCACCATCTTTATTTATTGCGTTTCTAATTTCTGAATTTATAGACATTTTTTTGTCCGCATTTTTTACTGGTTCTAAATTTTTATTCTTTATTTCATAACCATCTATAGTTCCAGATACTTTTAAATCGCCCCATTTTCCTTTAATATTTTTTGTGTTCGGGATTATCAATTGATATGTCCAAGCTCCATTTCCGGGAATATATTGAAGCGTTAATTTTTTATTTTCAACAATGTAATTCATTCGTTTTTCATTCTTTCAATTTTCCTTAAATTTCAATATAGCTCCGTTTTTTTTACATTACTGCCAACGGGTTTGTGTAAGGAAAGTTGCGATATAAAAACGCTAATACTTTCCGAATTTAAATATAATAAATAAGGAAAAACAGAACAAATGATAATTACAGAAATAAGTAATTTTTTTTACACGGTGTTGGCTAACGTTTTTTATTCAGTATGTAAATTCTTAATAACTAATTTTACAAATTCAACAATTAACCAAGCAGATAAGGACTCCATTATAAACACAGTTAAATACATTGCCGTTGTCTTTGTTTTATTAAAATTTATTTTTCTGTTAAAAAAAACATTCAATTTATGGAAGAAGTAATGTGATGGGATTTGGTAAATTTTTCTTAAGTCATACCATTTATAAGGGTATTTTTCAAACTTAGGTTTTCCGATATAATTATATTCGTTATATTTATTCAATTCCGATACATACTTTTCAAATGTCATAAATTCAATTTCATAATACATTTCTTCTAGGTTCTTTTCAGAACCATTAGTGGTCTTTGTTCTAACTATCTTACTCGATTTATTCATTAAAAATTAAATATTATGTCAAAAAAAGAAGTTTCATTAAAAGTATTTGTATGTAAAAATGCTATTCCTTCGTATCAAGAACTTGATAGAGCAACTTATGATAATCGGTTTTCGAGATTTCATAAATATCCTTTTCCATTTCGAAAACTTTATCTCGAAAATATTCGTCGAAATCCGATTCAGTTTTTCCTTTTAATAATGATTTTATTTCTAATTGTCTTTCAAATATGTTTTGGATAAACACTTGATTCCTATTTGATATTTCTAAAATTCTTAATAAAGCGTTTCCAATGTTTACTTCGTATTTCGTTTCAGATTTATTATTCATAAATTCATCTATATCCATTTTTTTTTAGTTTTTATAAGTATGATTAAGCAATGTTTGCCAACGTGTTGCGTGTATGAAAAGTTGCGAGTTTGTGCGCGAGGATTTTCCGAAGGAAAATCAGAAGCAAGCAAACGAGCAACCACTTTTGGTTAAGCCAATATAAGCAATTTTTTATACACGCTGTTAGCAAAAGTAACGAGACATTTTAGTGAGCAGGTTTCGAGATTCCATTTCCGAATTTACAGATTTGAGTAAATTCCGAAAGCGATTTTGTTCATTTTACAAAACTCTGTTTTTATAAATTCCGATAAGTTTGGTTCCGATTTTGAGTGATTTTTTCAGCATAATTTCTGTCAGAAATCGAGTAAATTTTCAAAGTTCCGTTCGGAAGAATTCGAGTAATTTTCAGCAGAATGATTGTCAGAAATCGAGTGATTATTTTCTGCGTTCAGTTCAGCAGAATTCTGTTTAGCAGTTCCAACGAGTTATTTTTGCTAACGTTTATGTATATGATTAGTGGCGTGTTTAAGCACCTAATTTAGCAAATAAACACCAGATAGAAAATCCGCGAGGATTTTCGTAAGCAAGCTAAAACCAGCCATTAATTATATACGGTGTTACCCATAGTTATTTTTCCGAAAACTCTTTGTTTATCGACTTTTCAAATAATTGTTCTATTTCACTTTTAGTCAGCTTTTTCATAAACTCAACATCATTTTCGTCAATTCCGCTGTAAAATATAACTCCTGTGCCTTGCACTTTAAAATCAAGAATACTATCAAGAGAAACTTGTGTTTTAGTACTGTCAATTTTTCTCAAAGATATTTTAGTCCAAATCTCCGCTTTTTTATCCTCCAAATTGATTTTAAATGAACCAATTGGAACAATGCTGTCGTGATAAATTCTTAATTCTTTTTTTACAGTTTCTAAATCGTAATTTAAGGTTGTTTTAAAATCGGATTTTAAATTCAGTTCTTCAATATGTGCGGCTAAAGTTGTTGCAATAAAACTGAAACTGCAAATTGCTATAATTATCGGTTTAAATATTCTTTTCGGTTCTTTTGTGATTATTTGTTTTTTATTCCAATAAGAATATGAAATTGGTAAAATTAGCAAAGCCATTAAATCCGAGTAATCTACTGTTCGGTTTATTCCGATTCCGTATGAGTGAGCAAAATCAAACATTGGTTGTGAAAATTCCGATTTCCAAAACACGAATAAAATCCCACTTAAAATATAAATTGGCTTTATCCTTTTCGGAAAGAAACAACTGAAGAAATATGGAAAAGCAAATAATCCAGCAAAATCTGATAGTTTTCCAGTCAGATAATTGTGATATTCAAATTTCAAGTATAAGTCGTTAATCAGTAATATAAAAATTGACGCAAGAAATAAAAATCGGTAAAGGTGTTTCTCTTTAGTCACGATGTTTTTTTTAATTATGGGTAACGTTGTTGTACAAGATTTTTTGCGGTGGTTAAGCAGTTAATTTAATAAATAATAACAGACAAAGAAAGTACGCGAGTACTTTCGTAAGTGAGCCAGAAATAAAGCAATTAATTTTGTACGGTGTTAGCAAATCGTTTTTTTATTTCAGATTATGGTTTTCATTCCACCAATATTAAAGTGAATGATTTTAAATTCAAATATTATGTCAGATAAATTTAACGTATCAATTCAGCCAGAAGGAGTTTCAAAAATCTTAAACAAAGATGAAACTTCTCAACTTATAACTATAATTGATAAATTACTCCAAAACGGAATTCAA
Organism: Polaribacter atrinae; assembly: GCF_038023995.1. NCBI lineage: Bacteria > Pseudomonadati > Bacteroidota > Flavobacteriia > Flavobacteriales > Flavobacteriaceae > Polaribacter > Polaribacter atrinae. The sequence goes on along the minus strand of NZ_CP150660.1, from coordinate 1,193,449 downwards.
TTAAAACTTAACTATACATTAATTCCGAAATCTGTTTAGTCAAATCTTTAGAAAATCCGACAACAAATGTATTTCCAGATTCTTTTATTCCGATTGTTCCACTTGGTTGAGCTTTTATTTCATTTTCAATTGGTTTCAATTTCTCTTTAAAGTTTTCGAGAATAGTTTTTTCCTTTGATTCTGATAATTCACTTAAAGGAGTTTTTTCAAATAGTAAAATTTTTTCTAAATACATTTTGTCGTTTTTTTTAGGTTTGAGTGAGCAATGTTTGCTAACGATTTTGTGTATGATTAGTTGCGTGTTTAAGCAAGAAACTTACTAAATAAAACACGAACCAAGAAAGTCCGGGAGGACTTTCGTAAGTAAGCACGAACCTAGCAATTAATTATACACGGTGTTGGCAAATCGGTTTTATTTTTTTTCGCAATCGTTAAATTCCGACGTTTTGTTTCTCAAGCGTAATTTAGCTTTTTTTTCTTAAAATTCTCAAAAAAATCTCCGCTTTTCATTCCGTTTATTTTCCGAACGTTTTGCGTTTCTGCTATTCAGCCAGAACTTTTCGGATTGCTAAATTTTCGATGCATTGAACTGACATTTGACAAATCAAAATTCAGACGTAATTTTCCACAAGAGTGTTAAATTCAGACGCTATTTTTTAATTTAGATTTCAAGTTTATAATTTCTTAAAATTCTCAAAAAAATTTCCGCCTTTCATTCCGTTTTTTTCCGAACGTTTTGCGTTTCTGATAATCAGCCAAAACTTTCCTGTTTGCTAAATTTTCGATTTAAAAAACTAACATTCGGCAAGCCAAAATTCCAGCGTATTTTTTCCGCAATAGTAATTATTTCCGACGTTGTTTTTTCCATTTCGATTTCAGATTCGATTTATTTTTTCTTTTGTTAAAAATCTAAAAACTTGAATTGAAGGAAAATTTTTGTTGGTCTGGTTAACTGTTTGCCAACGTGTTTATATATGGTTTGTTGCGTAGTTTAAGCAACTAATTTAGTAAATAATTACTGACAAAGAAAATCCGAGAGGATTTTCGTAAGTAAACAAAAAGCCAGCAATAAATTATATATGGTGTTGTCTATAGTGCTTTTTCACATAATCTTTCCAATAAATTCTTTTCCGATTCATTTATCAATTCCGAACGTTCGATCCTTTTTGATTTAGAAACGTGAGTTCCTTTGTATGGATTTAATAGTTCATAATAGTTTGTGTCTATTTTTTTCTGAACAATTCTATTCAATTCTCTTTCTAATTCGTTGGTTTTTTGTCTGCTTTTAATTCTACTTTCTTGATTCAATTCATATTCTCCGAAATGACAGTAGAAATATTCATAATTATAATCTTCCGTTTTTCCAATTCTATTCCGAATTTGAGAATGAATTTTATTATGAGAAAAATGATTTCCTACTCTTGATATTACAGGATTACAACCGTCTCTATTGTCTCCAACTTTACCAACATATATTTTCTTTAACCCATTTTCGTTTATTGGTGTTGCAATGAATAAGTAAACTGCCCATTCTCTTTTTGTTGAATGTCCTGATATTTTAAAACTTCCTATTTCCATTATTTTCAAAATTTGGTGGAGAAGGGAGGATTCGAACCTCCCTACGCACTTCGTCTTGGAATTCGGTTAACAAGTAAACTATTGAAATCTATACTTTATAATCAGAGGAATAAGACCGACTCTTTTCTCCACTAGTGCTAATCCCACAACCATACTTTTAATAAAATTCATAAATTTTTCCTTTACAGTACTTTTCTTAATCTGTTCTATTTTTATCATAATCAATGTTTTTAAGGTTTTTATTAATTCAATTGGATTAATAGTCTGTCCAACTCTGATTAAGAGCATAGTAAAATCAATAGACTTGGTAACTTTGAATACCAAAATTTTCATCTCTTAACGAGACTGTTTTTTCAATGAACGATTTTTTTTCGCATTATAGACAACGTTGTTGTATATGGTTTGTTGCGTGTTTTAAGCAACTAATTTAGTAAATAATTACCGACCAAGAAAGTCCGCGAGGACTTTCGCAAGTAGGCAAGAAGCCAGCAATAAATTATATACGGTGTTGTAGCACGTTTTTATTCATTCTTGTTTTTTCAACCACTAACGTTTTTGTTAGTTTGTCATATAAATTCTGATTTTTTTCGTCCCATAATATCCAAATAATTGGAATTAATAAATATCCTAAAGCATATTTCAAACATTCACGAATCGCTCCTTTTTCTGCTTTATTATAATCTTTTCCAGTTTCTTCTGAAATCACTTTCAAATTAAAAATTCTATGTCCTAAATTCCCTATAAACATTGGATAAAATATTGCTCCAACAATAAATCCTGTAATAGCAGAGTAAACTACTTCAATTAATTCAAAGTCACTATTCCAATATTCAGAAATAGATTTCCCTAATATTAGATAAACTCCCAAAGTTAAAAGAATAAATATTATTCCTTCAACAAGTGAAGCTATAAGTCTTTTTCCTTTTGATGCTAATTGGTATCCGTGTGTTTTTGTTTCGTTCATTGTTTTTCTTTTTTATGAGGTTTTTGGTTAATGTGCTACAACGTTTATGTATAAGAATAGTTGCGGTTTTGTGTGCGAGGATTTTCCGCAGGAAAATCAGACGTAACAAAAGTGCAACGACCTTTTATTAAGCCCAAAATAGCAATTATTTTTATACGGTGTTGTGTGTAGTTTTTATTTATTCCGTTTTGTTTTTATAACATCAGATAGTCCGTTGAGATTTTCTCTCAGTTGCCAAGCTCTTTCAGTATATAAATGTACATCTGAATCTAATAAGTTCTCCTTTTCCAAAATTGTCTCGTCAATTAAGTCCGAGAAAAGAGCGTAAATATTATGCGTTATATAATTCCGCTGTTTTGAAATTTGCTTGAAAATTAAGTTTTCATTCTCTGATAATAGTTTGTTTTCATTCGCAATTCTGATAAGTGTTCCGAGCGTCGCTTTTTTATAATTCCCTTTCACCTCATTCTTTGTCAAATAGAGAATAAATTCCGCTTCTAATCTTCCAGATGCTAAAGCTACTTTTCCTAATTCAGAAGTGAACTCTTCCGATTGATTTAGTAAATTATAAAACTCTAATCCTTTGCTTGATTTTCCTTTGTACATTGATTTGGGTAATTACACACAACGTGTTTGTATATGGTTTGTTGCGTGTTTTAAGCACCTAATTTAGCAAATAAAAAGCGAATAGAAAATCCGCGAGGATTTTCGTAAGTAGGCTAGAACTAGCAATAAATTATATACGCTGTTGGCAACTGGCTTTATTTTGTTCGTTTCATTTTCGGTGGATTTTGTCGAGTATCAAAAACATCAGCAATTTTTATAAATCCGTTTTGTTCATCAACCGAATATATCACTTTGTAGTTTTTGAAAACCAAATAACGATATTGAATTTCTCTATCTTTAAGTAATTCTTCTTCTTGTCCAATAAAGGAAGCTTTGATTAATTTTTCCGATTCTTTAATTATTCCAGTTACAATTTTAGTAGCAACTTTTAAACTTGCTTTCTTTTCGTAATATTCATAAATTTCATCAAGTTGAGTTTCCGAAAAGTCTGACCAAATAATTTTAAAATTCATTATTTGTATTTGGATAAAAGTTCAGAACTTGTTTTAAAGTGATTATTTTTGAAATCCGATTCTGATTTGTCAATTCTTTTGTTTAACTCATCAATGGTCATTGGCTTAAAAAGCCTTTCGTCAGAAGTGTCTTTTTCCTTTTTCAATATTTTCTCAAGTTTGGAAATTGCTTCCTCGCTTTGAAGTTTAAGGAATTCTTGAATAAATTCTATTTTTCGAGCTTCTATATTCATTTCGAGTTTCTTTTTATCAAAGATACTAAATTATCAAATTCAATCAATATCTTTCTTGGTTTAACGAATTTTTCAGCTTGTTGCCAACGTGTTTGTACAAGATTAGTTGCGTTGGTTAAGCAATTAAGTTAATAAATAATTACTGACAAAGAAAATCCGCGAGGATTTTCGTAAGTAAGCAAAAAGCAAGCAATTAATTTTGTACGGTGTTGGGCATAGTTAATTTTAATGTCTTTTTTCAATATGTTTTTTCTCAATTTCTTTACTAATTAAAACTCCATTTTTGTCAAATGTTCGAATTATAGTTTTTCTTTTTTTATTCTCGTAAATGTCATATTCATAAATCTCTTCATTTTCATTGAAGTAATTAATTCGTTTAAAATTCAATGTAAAATTTTCGTAAAAACTCTGCGAAAATAATTTCCCATTTTCCTTAAACTCTTTTAATTCAACTGGCTTTCCGTTTTTAAAATTTCCTTCAATTCTCTTATTTCCGTTTTCGTAGAAGTCAGTTTCTATTCCTTCACAAATTTTTTCACAATTTAAGTAATTCCACCGTTTTGAATGCAATTCATTTCCAAAGGAAAAAAGGATTTTCGGAATTTTAATTGTATCAATTGATTCTCTATTGAGCATAGTTGAAGAAAAAGCTTGAGAAATCCAATCTCCACGTTTTATATAGTAAGTTAATAGTCTTCCATTTTTCAAACCTGCAATAGTGTCAATTTCTATTTCAGGTTTTATAAAATTATTAGTGCATTTGTCAAAGAAAACTAAATTCAGTTTTTCCCTTTCGTTTTTTTGACTAAAACACGAAAAGCTGATTAATAGCAGAAAGATTGATTTTTGCAATGTCTTCATAATTATGCCCAACGTGTTTTTGTATGGAAATTTGCGTTTAAAATGAACGGCATTTTTCCGCAGGAAAAATAGCGTTTATAAGAAAGGACAAACTTTTGATTAAGCCAAATTTAGCAATTTTTTATACAAGGTGTTGCCTAAAGTTGTTTTTTGTTTTTCCGACTTTGTTATTATTTTCGAGATTTAACGTTCGAGTGATAATTCCGCCAATATTTTTAATTCCGTAATATTGGGAATTCAACATTTGAGTGGTTTTTCAAATTTTGATTTAGGAGATCTTTCCGTATTTTCAAATTTAGCGTTTGAGTGATAATTCCACAAAGATTTTCATTCCGTAATAATTGGAAACTCAACATTTGAGTGGTTTCTTTTATTCTTGAAAAACGAGATTTCTCCGCCTTTTTTAATTTTGAGTTTAAGAGAATATTCCACAAACTTTATTTTAAGAATCTAAATATTTTCAAAGTTTTTAAATCTTTATTAAAAACTAAAATTTTCACTCGCGAGAGAGTGTCTAACATTTTAAATTCAGAAGTTTTATTGTTTTTTTTCCAACGTTTTGATTGGTTTTGGGCAATTTTTGGCAACGTGTTGGTATATGAAAAGTAGCAGAATAAATAAGCTATTATTTTCAATTTGTGAATGAAAATAGCAGAAAAGAATAAACTTTGAAGTTTGCACTTAACTGCTATTTTTTATATACCGTGTTGTGGTTTGTATTTATTGAATTGTTCCTTCATTTCTCCATATTACTGGATAAATCACAAATTTTTCTCTTGAAATTTTCTCAATTAAAAAAGTATAAAATACTCCATTTTTATTTTTTATCCAAGGATTTCCTCCAAATCTGTTTTTATAATATTCCCGTTCTTTTTTTTCTATTTCTTTTAAACTTAAAAAAGTATAGTCTTTTAGATGTTTATAACATAAAGTATCAGCTTTTCGATTTTTATCATAAAACATCCATTTTCCTTTCCACCAAAATTTAATTCCATTTTTCCCTTGAAAATTATGAATTGCTTTTGATTTCATTTTTGTGTTTGTAAAAATGGTATCCTTAAATTTTAGGAATATAGTGTCTTTTGGATACTCTGACCCTTGCCCAAAAATAAAATTTGAACTTAAAAAGAATAGTATTAAAACTAATTTAGTTGCATTCATTTGGAAAAGTATTTTTGATTTGAGTAATGGTAGTATTAATAGCAGCTTGCTCTTGTTGTGTATTAAGATTAGGGTCTTCATCTAAATTTTGCCAAGCAACAATGTTTGCTTCGTTTAATCCAATCCAAGAAAGAGCCTCTTTTTGTTCTTCTGTTAGAGTTGGGTCATAATCTGTTAAAGCTTGTTTTACAATATCTCTATAATGTTGAGCCATTTGTTGATGTTGACCATTATCTGGAGTATCATCATTATCATCATATCTAACATAGTAATCCCAAATTCCAAAATATTTATTTTGTAAAGTGACATCTATATATTGTCTAAATTCATCATATGTTAAATCTGTCCAATCTAAAGTAGTTCCATTGGCTTGAGCAACTATCATAGCATCTAACATTTTTCTATACATTTCTGCATGAATTACTTCATGTATCATAGATACAGCTTTAAAAACATCTGGTTTATTTAAAATATTTCCTGTTGTACTAGTATCTGTGTTAAATTTAATTTTTATTTCATTATTAGCTAAAGGTGGTTTTGTAATAGCCATAGCATTATGATAATCAGCATCTTCATTACCACTAAAATTATCATCTGTAGTAAATCTTAAATCTGCGACAGACATTCCATTCTTAAAGTTTTGTAAATATTCTTTGAATTTAGTTGCTTTGCCCATTTTGTCATAAACAGATTTTAAACAGGAATTGTCTTTGAAACTATCATCTATAAAAACTTGTTCGTCAAAAGTACACTCATCTATATTTCCCCCATTTACTGAACATACACAAACTTCATCAGAATATCCTAACATTCTACATCCTTCATATTCATCAATGGTACAATCTCTATTTAAATCTCCTGGTAAATCACATTCTTCACAGTCTAAACTAGCAACACATTCTTGTTCTAAATTAGTAGGTAGTCCACCACCTCCAGATGGAGCAGTTGAAACTCCACCACCAGTATTTGTAGGATTTCCACTAGTGTCATCGTTTGAAGGACTTCCACCACCACTGCTCCCTCCACAATCTCCAGATATTGTAAACAAACTAGGAGGAGTTCCGCTGCTTAAATCAGTCCAATAATCACATTCCCATACTGTATCTTCATTTTGAAAACTATGACTTCCTGAACTACAAGTTTCGTAAACTGTTTGGTCTCCACAAAAATCTCCCTTAGCTAAAGTATTATTACTACTATAAGAGACTACTTTTCCAATTCCATTTGGTTGAATAACAACTTTTTGAAGTAATTTTCCATATAAATTACTAACGTAAAATGTTTTTGTGTCTTGTGGGTTTGGGTAGGTTAGTAAATAAGAGTTATTAATTTCTCCGGTTGTTACTGAGAATAAAACTCTTTTATAATTCCCCAGAGTTTTAACAGGTGCACTTAATACTTCAGTACTATCTGTTAAAGAATAATATGTGTTTTCTAAATTTAATCTTTCAACAAGTTCTTCAAATGTTAATTCTCCAGCTGTAGTTTTATTTAGTAAGCTATTGCTTTTTTTGGAACCTTTGATTTTTGCAGCAACTCTTTTAGTTGTTTTTAAATTTAAAAGTTTCTCTTTTGATATTCCATAATCTATAACGCTCTTCTCTAAATTTACTTTTTCATTATCAATAATATTCTGACAATTCCAAAGTAAAATAGAAATTCCAAAAAGTAGAATTCCTGTTTTTAAGAGGTTAGGTAATTTGTTTTTTTTCATTTTCATAGTTTTATAAAATTAGTAATTAATATTCAATTTATTGTAAATAAGCAATGATTTTTAGGTATTCTATTTCGCTTTTAGACTAGCGAAATATAAACCACAACGTGTTTGTATAAGATTAGTTGCGTGTTTTAAGCACTAAAGTTAGCAAATAAATCACAGATAGAAAGTCCGCGAGGACTTTCGTAAATAGGCTTTAACCAAGCAATTAATTTTATACGGTGTTGTGTGCAGGCTTTTTCTTTTTCCATATTTTTCTAATATTCGGACTAATAATTAGCAAAATAAAATAGTCGATTATTAAACTTACGATTAAATATACATATTGATAATTCAAATCGATTTTATCTCCTAAATTTCCGTTTAAATATTCGCTCAAAACGGTTGTTGGTATAATTCCTTTTGCATAATACAAGATAAAATAATTCCACGCAAAACTTTGAAGTCCTGCAATTTTTGAAGTCGGTTCTGGTAAAGTCAGATAAAGAATTAGAAAAAATAGAATTTCAATTCCTAAAAGTAAAAGCAAGGACTTTTTTGTTTGATTTAAACCGAATAAATTGAGATTCGGATTTTTGAAACCAAAGATTATCCACGGAATTAAGAGCAAAATTGAAATCATATCTTTTCAGTCGTTTTTAAAATCCGTTTTCTGTAAATCAAAAGCGTGATGAAAGTCAGTCCACAAAGAATTGCTAAAATGTGAAAAGTTCTAATTGCGTTGCATAAATCAATTCCAGAAACGAGTGAAATACATTCAGTCAATTCACGTGTTTCATATTTTAAACTGACCATTGAATTAAAAGCCATAAATTCAAATAATGGAATTCCGATTATTGATAAAATCAGAGTAATTATGTAAATCGTTTTCTCAATTATTCTCGTTTTTCGGCTTGCACACAACGTTGTTGTGTATTGAAAGTTGCGATTTTTGTGAACGGCTATTTTCCACAGGAAAATAGAAGTGAATAAAAAAGCAACAACTTTTGGTTAAGCTAAAATTAAGCAATTTTTATTACACGGTGTTGTAGCAAGTTTATTTTTTTCCGATTACACACATTTTCCAATTATTTGGACTTTCAGTTTTGTTTTCTTTATTTCCATAAAATGAAAAGTAAACTCCATTTTTAAGTTTTATTTCAATAATTCCAACTTCATAAGTTTTTTTCATAAAATCTATATTCAAAAAATTTAATTCCTTCATTGTTTTTAGTAAGCTAGGTTTTTCTCCATTATTTGGAAAAATCCAAAAGTCTGAAATAAAGAAACTTTCTCCACCATTAATTTCAGATATATAATCATTGAAAATTTGAATTAATTCATTTTTTTCATTAAAATGAAATTCAATATTTCCATATCTCCATATTCTTGAATTTTCTTTAGATTTTCCATTAATCCAATTTTCAGCTGGTAAACCTTGACTTTCAATTTCAGTTTTATTTTCTCCAAGCTTAATAAAACCAAATTTTCCAGTTTTTATAAATTCTAAAAAGTCTAAATCTACTTTAATTGTTTTCATTCTGTAATTTGCTACAACGTGTTTGTGTATGATTAGTTGCGTGTTTTAAGCACTAAAGTTAGCAAATAAAACACAGATAGAAAGTCCGCGAGGACTTTCGTAAATTGGCTAAAACCAAGCAATTAATTATACACGGTGTTGGCAAATCGTATTTTATTCAATCACATTAATTATCAATTGGTCTTCAATAGGCTTGCTCAAGTTTTTTCCAAATATTTTAATCTTTACTATTTTTTCAGTTTTGTTTAATTTTGGATTTATTGCAATTCTTAAATCTACTTTTAGCGCATTCTCACTTATTTGATGTTTTAAATTCCCTAGGTTTTCAAGTATTAGATATTCCGTTTCATTTTCTATAACTTCTGGATAATTCATACTTTCCCAAGATGGTGGATTTAGTTCATATTTTAAAGATATAATACTATTTGAATTATCTGGTTTAGAATAAATTTTGTCGGCAATATATAATCCTTCTTTTTCAATTTTTAGTTCAATCGAGGCGTCTTCCAAATATTCGGTATCATCATTTAATATTCTAAAGTTAAACTTATACGCTTTAACCTCGAAAAGATAATGCAAATCATCTTCTCGATAAGTTTTTGCTACATTTTCTAAATTTTCTTCTAATGTTTTAATACTTCTATTTTCATAAGGTGTTCCACCTAACATTCGAATGTCTTGGTCAAAAAATGGCACAAACATTCCTTCGGTTTTTTTTAATTTCTCCTTTTTTTCTAAAAGTATTTTTTTAATTTTTCCTGCCGCTTTGTCTGATGGATAATCTCCATTACTTAATATCTTTAGGGCAATTGACTTTTGATTTATTTTATCAAAATAAGTAAGGATTTTACCTTTAAATCTCTTTTCAGTTATTTTCTTTTCGGTGTAAAAGTCAAAGTCTTTTCTTGTTAATCTTGTTTGATGCGAACCTTTTCTAATAAAAGCCTCTCCAATTTTTAATTTACCATAATCCTTTTTCATCATATAAGGTCGGTCAATGGAATCAAAGATTTTAAATACTCCGAGAGTTTTATTTTGAAACTGATAAGAAACGTAAGAAAAGTTTAATTCAGGTTCAATATTGTTATGAATTAGTTGTTGATAGGTGGCTTCGTCAATAAAATCTTCTGTGATACCTAAAATATCTCTATTTCCATTTCCTAATAACTTAACACCAACTATTATATATTTATTAGCATCTGTTTTAGCATTAGCCATAGACATTAAATCTTTCAGTAAATCTTGAAACTTGACTTTTTGATACTGAATTGCCTTAAAATCCAATTCGGTATTTTCATTTTCAAATTCTATTATGTCGTCAAGGTTTTCTGTCATATGTTTGCCAACGGTTTTGTATATGGCTCGTAGCGTGTGAATTAGCGATATTTTTTCGGATTAAGCACAAGCCAGATTTTTAAATTTTACTATTTATCTTTTTTCATTGGAAATCGTCAAATTTAAAAATTTGGCGACTTTCCAAATAAGTCTTAACTTCGATTAAACAACTAATTAGCTATGAGCTATATACGTTGTTGTAAAACGTTTTATATTTGCTGTTTTTAATCTCCGAAAATATCGTTTCCAATTCATAATTTATTGTTGAGTTATTATTGGTAATCTCAATTTCGTCCTCAATATACTCAATTCTTTCGATTGTATTTGGATGGTCGCTCAATTCACTATTTGATATTCTTCGTGGTTCAATTTCTCGCATTATTTTTAGCAAAGAAAGCATACCATTTAAATCAATATTTTCTTTTTGAAGTAATTTAATTGTATTTAAATCAGCTTCTTTTTCAAATGCTCTTGAGTATTCAAGATTGATTAACATATTTGAATTGTCAAAAATTTGCTCTTTTAAATCATCACTAAAAAATACAGAAGTAAAAATTTCATAACCAAAACTTCTGCCAACAGAACGTAAACCGTGATTTTTATCTATGTGTGTGTATTCGTGCGATAAAAGACTTGCTAATTCTTCGTAACTATTTAATTTGTCAAAAACTCCACTATAAACAAAAATATATTTTCCTGGTGTTGCAAAAGCATTGAATTGTCTTGATTTTATTACATATACTTTTACATCTTTTTCAAAGTTCAATTCTTTAGTGAAAAGATTTATTTTTTCGGTTTTGTAATCGTCAATGTCGTATTTACTTAAAACCTCGTTTCTTAATTCCTTGCCTAAATCTGTAGAAACACTTTCAGGCAAACTTTCAATTAAATAATCTGACGCTACTGGTATTCCGTCTGTATAAACGTAAGTACCTAATAAAAAAAATGAAAAAATAATTACTACTATTGATACAATAAATTTGAAAACCCAACGAAAAAAGCCTTTAACTACACCTCTTTTTTTTTTACTACTATGGTTTTTGAAATTTTGTCATATAAGTTTTGTTTGTCTTTATCCCATAACAACCAAATAACAGGAATTATTAGGTATTGAAGTATGTTTTTACCTAATTCTCTTATAATTCCTCTAATTGGACTTTTTACATCTTCCCCATTTTCTTTTGAGATTACTTTAATCCCAAAAATTTTGTGTCCAATATTTCCACTCCAAATTGGATACATTAAACCACCGACAACAAGTGCAAGTATTATATTTATTATTACGTCATAAATAGATATGTAACTATCACTTTCAAAATAATCACCTTTAGTAATTATTAAAATTGGCACTAACATTATTAAACCTCCAATAAGTGAGGCAATAAATCTTTCCCAGTTCGATGCTAATTTATATCCAAAATAATCTTCTGAAGAGTTTTCGGTTTTTTGTGGTTCTGGTGGAACTTCGTTAGTGTTTTTATTGCTTTTATATTTTGGTGGTGTTTGGTCAATAATATCCTTTAACATTGGAATATTTTTAGCTTCTGTCCATTCATCTAATCCTTTTGTCCAAATGAGAGTTTCTTTATAAATGTCCTTTTTATTTAGTTCTTCAATAGTAAAAGGACCAGTTTTTTCATCATTTTCAATAAGGTAATATTTCATATTTTCGGTTCGTTTGTTTTATGGTTAATGTTTCTTTTAAATGTTTTACAACGTGTTGCGTGTATGAAAAGTTGCGAGTTTGTGCGCGAGGATTTTCCGAAGGAAAATCAGAAGCAAGCAAACGAGCAACCACTTTTGGTTAAGCCAATATAAGCAATTTTTTATACACGCTGTTAGCAAAAGTAACGAGACATTTTAGTGAGCAGGTTTCGAGATTCCATTTCCGAATTTACAGATTTGAGTAAATTCCGAAAGCGATTTTGTTCATTTTACAAAACTCTGTTTTTATAAATTCCGATAAGTTTGGTTCCGATTTTGAGTGATTTTTTCAGCATAATTTCTGTCAGAAATCGAGTAAATTTTCAAAGTTCCGTTCGGAAGAATTCGAGTAATTTTCAGCAGAATGATTGTCAGAAATCGAGTGATTATTTTCTGCGTTCAGTTCAGCAGAATTCTGTTTAGCAGTTCCAACGAGTTATTTTTGCTAACGTGTTTTTGTATGGAAATTTGCGTTTAATATGAACGGCATTTTTCCGCAGGAAAAATAGCGTTTATAAGAAAGGACAAACTTTTGATTAAGCCAAATTTAGCAATTTTTTATACAAGGTGTTGCCTAAAGTTGTTTTTTGTTTTTCCGACTTTGTTATTATTTTCGAGATTTAACGTTCGAGTGATAATTCCGCCAATATTTTTAATTCCGTAATATTGGGAATTCAACATTTAAGTGGTTTTTCAAATTTTGATTTACGAGATCTTTCCGTATTTTCAAATTTAGCGTTTGAGTGATAATTCCACAAAAATTTTCATTCCGTAATAATTGGAAACTCAACATTTGAGTGATTTCTTTTATTCTTGAAAAACGAGATTTCTCCGCCTTTTTTAATTTTGAGTTTAAGAGAATATTCCACAAACTTTATTTTAAGAATCTAAATATTTTCAAAGTTTTTAAATCTTTATTAAAAACTAAAATTTTCACTTGCGAGAGAGTGTCTAACATTTTAAATTCAGAAGTTTTAATGTTTTTTTTCCAACGTTTTGATTGGTTTTTGAGCAATTTTTGGCAACGTTGTTGTATAAGCTTTGTTGCGATGTTTAAACAATGAATTTACTAAATAAAACACGAACGGCGAAATTCCGAAGGAATTTCCCAAGTGAGCTATAACTAGCAATAAAGTTTATACGGTGTTGTGCTTAGTTATTTTTCAGTTTTACAGTTTCCAAAATCTCTCTTATTTTTTCGATTTTCATTTCTCCATTTGTATTTATTCCAATCCATAATTCCATTTTATCTGGTTCAGAATTTATAGGAATTAAATTCACGCTTGAATAATTTTCTTTTTCTTCATTTTTCCAAATAGATAATGTTCTTTGGTAGTTTTTGATTGTATCTATTTCAATGTCATAATATTTAAAGTTATCTAAATTTTCTTGAGGAATACAAAAAGGGATTTTATATTCTTTTTTCTCGAAATCAAATGTGTAATAATATTCACATTTTTTGTTTTGACCTTTACTCAATATTACATTATCATTCATTTTATTCAGAACAATATTTTTGATTTTTTTCGTAATTTTCATTGGATTAACTCCTCCTTCTTCATTTTCATAAGGCTTTAAGTCAATTAAATTGAAAAACAATAAAGTACTTTCAAAATCAAGATATTGCTTATTGTCATTCAGGAACTGTTCTTTTGTCATTGGTGGTTTAGGTGAATAAAAACCATAATCAAAACAGAATGTTGTAAACTTCCAATTCCTTATTTTTCCAACATAAGAGTCAATTCCGCTAACTTTTTTATATTTAAATTCAGTTGGTGTAATTATGCTAAATTTTCCAAAATCAATCAGATGATTTTTTCCATCTTTTTGTTTTATATAATCAACTCCATTATCGCAACTTGTCAGTTGTAAAATGATTAATAAAAGTAGAAATATTCTTTTCAGGTTGGTCGGTTTTTAATTAAGCACAACGTGTTTATATATGGTTTGTTGCGTGGTTTAAGCAACTAATTTAGTAAATAATTACAGACAAAGAAAATCCGCGAGGATTTTCGTAAGTAAGCGAAAAGAAAGCAATAAATTATATATGGTGTTGGGCATAGTTAATTTTCAATTTCTTCTCCATTTTTGTTGTATTTTATTTTCTTTTTTAAAAATCCTTCATTGTCGTAAATGAAAAGTGCTTTAATATTCCCATTTTGATAATATTCTTTAACTTCTCCGCAAGCAAATCCTTGTTTAAAATTCCCATAAAATCTTATTTTCCCATTCGTAAAGTAATCTTTTTGTTCTCCGTTTAAAGGTAAGTCACATTTCATAAATTTTGAACGTGATTCTTTTCGTAACTTTCTTAATTCAGAACTGTCAATATCTTTTTTAAAAGAAAATGGTAATGACTTTATATATTGATAAATTGAAGGAAAAAGTAAAGTGTCTTTCTTATTTTCTTTTGTTATTTCTATTACAAATTTTTCATTCGTTTCTTCCGATATTAACTCATAAATTCCTTTTTTCGGAACTATAATAATTGGATTGTCAAGATTTTCAACGTTATATTCAATATTTCCGCCTTTTAAAGAGTAGAAAATTCCTTTTTCAATAGAATCATTACAGGAATTTCTCAAATATAGTTGGTATTCAATTTCTTGAGAATAAAAATTGAATGAAACTAAAAATATGATTATTGTAACGATTTTCATAATTATGCCCAACGGTCTTGTATATGAAACGTAGCGTTTAAATAGACGCTAACTTTTCGGGTTATACACGAGCCAAATTTTTTAATTTTCTTTTTATCTTATTTTCTCAAAAAGCCAAATTAAAAAATTTGGCGGACTTTGGAAATACACGAAAACCTCTCGAAAAGCCTGTAATAGCTATGTTTTATATACGTTGTTAGGCACTGTGCTTTATTCGATTATGGTAAATATTATTCTTTCAGCTTTTTGTTTTCGGTTTCGTGTCGGATAAGGAACTACCTTTTCGGTCAGAATCCAATTCATTAAATTGTCAATTTTAATCTCTTTTGGGTTTAGCAACGCATCTGAAATAAAATATACTTGATATTTAGAACTGTTTTTTAGAAATAAAGACCATTCGTTTTTAGTCATATAAAACACTTTCTCCTTTCCAATTGTGCCTTTGCACTCAATGTAATATTCTATACTATTATCTATGCTGTCCAATACTTTAAAATCATAACTTTCTCCGCTTTCTCCATTCTCGTTCATCCATTGTATTCTTTCTCCAAATTTCTTTTTCAATAGTCCAAAGAGGTAAGTTTCACTTGCCTTTCTAACTTTCTCGTTTAATTGTCTGTTTTCTCTAACTATCAAGTTTTCATCATCGAAATCATCCTCTTCGTTCTGTTTTGAAATTCCAGATTGGATTAATGAAACTTGTTTAGAAATCAGGTTTAATAATTTATTATTATCAGAAACGTTTTGTTCTAAAGCTGTAATTTTTTCTGGTGTACTTTTTTCGTCGTGAGTTTTGTTTATTTCAACTTTTGGTTCCTCTATTTTCGTTGAAGTTATTTTATTTACTGTGTCTACTATTAATGCACTTTTTAACGGAATTAATTTATTTTGGATTGTTGTTTTATTATAATTTGAAGTTTCTAAATGAAAGTATTCGCCCTTTGTTTCTTTTACAAGTGATTCGGCTTTAATTCGTGCTTCTGGCTTTAATGATATTCCAACAATAAATATGTTGCAACTAATTCCCGAAACTTTAAGTGCATTTTTCGCAGCTATTTTATAGTCTTTTTTCCCAGTTTCTTCTCCATCAGTTATGAGTATTATTTTTCGGTCAGAATCCGAATAATTTTTAAGTCTATTTATGCAATTCAAAAGTGCGTCTGTAATTGGTGTGCCTCCTGTTTCGTGTGGAATTGCAATTCCTTTAATCGCATTTTTTAATTGTTCGTCATTTTTACCTTTGTGCAATATAGGTTGAACAATTTCTCTTGGTTTTTCTGTAGATTCTAATGAATAAAAAAGACTGACCGTAATATTCGAGGCATAATCAATTGTTGGGATAATTTCCGATAGCAAGATTTTTTTTGCTAGTTCCAATCTCGTTGAGCCATCAGGCAAAAGGTAGTCTTTATAGTTTTCTATAATTCCTTTGCAATCTCCCATACTATTGGAATTGTCAATTAGTATTTCAATTACTGTGTTCATTTAATGTTCGTTGGTTTTTCAGCATTGTGCCTAACGTTGTTGTGTTATGAAAAGTTGCGATTAAAATGAACGGCTATTTTCCGAAGGAAAATAGAAGTTTATATAAATGCGACTAATTTTTATTAAGCTAAAATTAAGCAATTTTTTTTACACGGTGTTGCCTAAAGTTGTTTTTTGTTTTTCCTATTTTGGTTATTATTTTCGAGATTTAGCGTTCGAGTGACAATTCCGCCAATATTTTTAATTCCGCAATATTGGGAATTCAACAATTGAGTGTTTTTTCATGTTTTGACTTACGAGATCTTTCCTAATTTTTAAATTTTGCGTTTGGGTGATAATTCCGCCAAGATTTTCATTCCGCAATAATTGGAAATTCAACATTTGAGTGGTTTCTTTTATTCTTAAAAAACGAGATTTCTCCGCCTTTTTAAGTTTTAAGTTTGAGTAAAAATTCCACAAACTTTGTTTTAAGAATCTATATATTTTCAACCTTTTTTAATTTTTATTAAAAACTAAATTTTTGACTCGCGAGAGAGTGTCTAACATTTTAAACTTCAAGAGTTTTATTGTTTTTTTTCCAACGGTTTGAGTGGTTCTGGACAATTTTTGGCAACGTGTTTGTGTTATGATTTGTTGCGAGAATTTAGCTGATAATTACTTTAAAAGACCAAACTTTTACGATTGCGTGGTTTTTCGCAAGAAAAACCATAAAAAGCAATAAAACATACACGGTGTTGCCAAATGCAGTTTTTTTGTTTTCAGCTAATTTTCACTCTTTTTCAAATATAATTTTTTTCGTCCTATTCTGTTTTAAAATTCCGATTTATTTTCCAATTTACCTAGCTTTCTTAAATTCTATTTTTTTGGTCACGCAAAATTCACGCTTACTGATTCGTTTAAGTTTTCATTCAGCATAATTCTGTTTTCAAAAGTATGCTGAAATTCGTACGCAGATTTTCCGTTTTTGATTTACAATTCCAACTTTAGGAAGCAAAAAATTTTTCGCAGGCAATAGAATTCCCGTAAAAATTGTTTTCCTTTATTTTTCAGCCTTGTTAATTCAGATTATATTCTAATTTCTATTTATAAAAGTCAAAATAATTCGCTTGTGAGTTTATTCGCACGTAATTTTTGGACTGTTTTTGGCAACGTTTTTGTATATGGTTTGTTGCGTGTTTTAAGCACCTAATTTAGTAAATAATTACCGACCAAGAAAGTCCGCGAGGACTTTCGTAAGTAGGCAAGAAGCCAGCAATAAATTATATACGGTGTTGTGTGTTCGTTATTTTCACGTTTCTGCTATTCCACCAACTCCTATTACTTTATTCTTTTCAAGCCTTATTTCAACTCCGTGTTCTGTGTCAATTTTGTATCGAATTGGAATTTGGATATTTCCGTTTTTAAGGACTCTTAAATATAGAATTTCTTTAATATTTTCAAAATGCTTTTCTTTAGTGTCAATGTTCAGAGGTTTTTCGCCTGATTTTTCTTGATTTTCATAATAATGAGCGTAAAGTTTTAAATATCTTTCAAAAGTTTTCTCTGATATGTCAATTAAAATATTGTCAAATTTTTTCAAAAATTCTAAATAAGTATTCTCAAAATCGTCTAATTCATTTTCCGTTGGAATTGTTTCAATTTCTTCTCCATCTTCATCGAACTCACTTCCCAAAAATATGGTAATTTCCTTTTTGTCAAAATTTTCCGATTTGAACTTTATTTCACCCGAATATCCAGCCCAATCCTCCTCAACTTTTCCCCAATATTTATGTTTTCCCATATGGTTTAGTTTAATGACACACAACGGTTTTGTGTATGGCTCGTTGCGGGAAATCAGCTATGATTTTCCGCCGTAACCGAAAGATAGTGAATTGCAATGAATTCCGATTAGGAATTCAGCCGCAATGAGCTATACACGTTGTTGGCTGTAGTATTTTTTATTTCCAATTTTGATTAAATCTTAATTCGTAAAACATTTCATAAACTCTTTTAAGTCCATAAGTTCCAATTAGTCCATCGTCTTTTATAGTCTTTACTTTTCCATTGTCATATGTGATTTTTAAAGTAACAGAACTCGAATGAGTTGCACCAGAAGAATATATATTGTCAAGATTAGGAAAGTCTAAATAATTGATAATTCCATAGATTTCTTTAAAATGTCTATTAGAAATTTGAGTTTTATATTCTCCATTAATATCATTTGGTTCTAAATCGTGTGAAAAGTCTTTATCAAACCAATTATAGTTTATAGCATTGAATATCCCATTTTTATTTTTATCTATTGAAATAGTAAATTCGGGACAGCCAGCTACACAGCCTTGAGCAATAAATTCTATGTTCTCAATATCGTATTTATTATTATTTTCGTTTTGCTCAATAAAAGTTCCATATTTATAAACTATCGGAATAGTTCTTTTCAATTTTTTTAATTCTCCATTTTCAATTTTGTAGTCAATTGGTTTATACAATTCAATGTAAGAGCCATTTTTAGTTTCAATAATTTTAGGAACTAATGATAACGATTTGGTGATAAAGTTTAAATCGATAGGATTAATGGAATCATTTCCGAAATTCATAAGTGAATAAACACTGAAATCACAAGAAATAGATTCACCATCATCACATCCAGCCATTGCTATGCAATTATGTCCATCTCCAATTATCAATAAATCAGTTAAACCATTGTTGTCAAAATCCGATTTATAAAAGCTTTTCCTTATTTTTAAAGAGTCGGCAACTTTTTTAGTTAAAGTATCCTCGTCAAATCTACAGTCTCTTTTAAATTCACTTATTTTTTTAAGTTCAAATTCCTCAAATTTCCTATAAATTCTAATCGAATCATCGGATATTTTTTGTTCATAAAAAGGATATTGTAATTGATTGACAAAAGTTTGAACTTCTTTTTCAGATTTTAAACTGTCAATTTTTGAAGAAATGATTTCTGCTTTTTTAAATTCAGATTCGAGGTGTTTTTCGTTATCTTTTTTTTTGCAATTCACTAACATCAAAAAAAGTAAAAAACTTATTAAATATCTCATAGTTTGAGGTTAAGTTATATTACAGCCAACGTGGTTGTATAAGATTAGTAGCGGGTTTGTGTGCGAGGATTTTCCGCAGGAAAATCAGACGTAACAAACACGCAAAGCCCTTTAACTAAGCACTAATTTAAGCAATTAATTTTATACGTTGTTAGCTTTAGTGCTTTTATTCGACTATTCTTATTTTTAGATTTTGATTAAATTCAGACGTTTTAAATTCCGAAAACTTGCTCAAATTCTGTAATTTTTTCAATTCAGTTTACGGGTGATAAATTCCGCAACTTATTCTAATTTCACACGTAAATCTGTTTTTTTATTCAGCTTTTAATTCCGCAAACGAGCTAAAAAGTCAGCTTTAATTTTTATTTCACAGAGATAATTTAGAGTTTTTCTGTTTTAATCAGCTCAATTTTCCGCAACGCATTTTTCAAATCTCGCTTTAACTTACCTTTTTTAATAAACCAAAAATTGGCGGTTTTGAAATGTCTTTTGCATTAAAGCTAACGTTGTTGTATAAGAATAGTTGCGGGTTTGTATGCGAGGAATTTCCGAAGGAAATTCAGACGTTACAAACACGCAACGACCATTGATTAAGCATTAAACCGCAATTATTTTTATACGGTGTTGTGCATAGTATTTTATTCCTTACAAATTATTCCGTCTTGCGAAATCGTTTGTCCTTCATTTGTTGTCATTGTAGCTTTATAATACAAACAATTATCTTCAATTTTTGTTTCAGATACTACAATTCCTTTATTTTCATTTATCCATTTTTTATCTTCACTCAATTCCGATTTTGAAGAGTCATAAGTTAGTCGATAAGTACAATCGTCAATCCATTCAAGAATTTCATATTCAGGCTTTCCATTTGCGATTCCGTTTTTCCATTCGATTTGGGTGTCTTTTTCTCGGATTACAATATATTTCTTAATAGAAGAATCTCGTTCAGGTATCATTTCCGAAATACTGTCATTTTCAACAATGGTATATTTAGCCATTTCTTTCGTTTCGGGAATATAGAATTGTCCGATTTTAAAATCCGCACAAGTCAAATCTTGAGCACAAGAACTTAATCCGATTAAGCTCAATGTTATATGTAGTAATTTCGTTTTTCTCATATTATGCACAACGTGTTTGTATATGGTTTGTTGCGTGGTTTAAGCAACTAATTTAGTAAATAATTACCGACCAAGAAAGTCCGCGAGGACTTTCGTAAGTAGGCGAGAAGCCAGCAATAAATTATATACGGTGTTGGCAAATCGGTTTTATTTTTTCGCAATCGTTAAATTTCGACGTTTTGTTTCTCAAGCGTAATTTAGCTTTTTTTTCTTAAAATTCTCAAAGAAATCTCCGCTTTTCATTCCGTTTTATTTTTCGAACTTTTTGTGTTTCTGCTATTCAGCCAGAACTTTTCGGATTGCTAAATTTTCGATGCAATGAACTGACATTTGGCAAATCAAAATTCAGACGTAATTTTCCACAAGAGTGTTAAATTCAGACGCTATTTTTTAATTTAGATTTCAAGTTTATAATTTCTTAAAATTCTCAAAAAAAAATCCGCCTTTCATTCCGTTTTTTTTCCAACGTTTTGCGTTTCTGATATTCAGCCAAAAGTTTCCAGTTTGCTGAATTTTCGATTTAAAAAACTAACATTCGGCAAGCCAAAATTCCAGCGTATTTTTTCCGCAATAGTAATTATTTCCGACGTTGTTTTTTCCATTTCGATTTCAGATTCGATTTATTTTTTCTTTTGTTAAAAATCTAAAAACTTGAATTGAAGGAAAATTTTTGTTGGTCTGGTTAACTGTTTGCCAACGTGTTTGTATATGGTTTGTTGCGTGTTTTATGCAACTAATTTAGTAAATAATTACCAACCAAGAAAGTCCGCGAGGACTTTCGTAAGTAGGCAATAAGCCAGCAATAAATTATATACGGTGTTGGCAATAGTTATTTTTTCAGATTGTTAATCCAATTCAATAAATATTCTTTAAATTCAAAATTCACATTATAAATTTCATTTGTTCTTACGTCAGTTCCTTTTTTAGTCATAAAGTGGTTTAATCCATCAATTTCTTTAAACTCAATATTTGAATTTTCAATTTCATCTAATTTTGTTCTGCTCTGTTTTGGGTCTACCAAAATGTCTTCATTTCCAATAATTACTAAAGTCGGAAAATCAATATTTTCTAAAGTATTTGTATTATCTATTCGAGCCTCTTCTAATTTATGAGGCATAAGGTAATTACTGAATGAATTTTTATTTATTCCGTATTTTTTAGATTCTTTTTTAGCTACTTTCCATATTTCCCAAGCTGTTTTATTTGGGTTTTTGTCTATTAAATCAAAAACGTAGTCTAAAGTTTTCATTTTGTCGTTAGTAGTTTCTCCAACTATCAGCTTGTCATAGTTTTTAATTCCGTTATTTATTTGGTATTTGAGTAAATCTCTCGGCTTTCCAACTGGTGCAGACCATTGAATTAAGAAGTCTGGTTTAACTTGTTTTTCTATTGCTTGAAGTGAAACAATTCCGCCTAAACTATGTCCTAAAAAACCAATTTTTTTGTTATCTGAAGTTTGTGATTTTTTAAGTTCGCTAAATATTTCAGGAAAATCATTAGTATAAACTTTTGCTTGGTCATTATATTCTCCAGTAGATTTCCCAACACCTCTTTTATCAAATCTAAAAACTCCAATATTATTTTCAAGCAAAAATTCAGTCAAGTAATTGTGTGCTTCTTGCGATATAGTTCCAGTTCCAGAGATTATTACAAGGATTTTATCAAAGTCAGATTTTGGTGTTAATAACGTTCCGAAAATTGTGAGTTCTTCATCGATTGTTTTACTTATTTCTTCAATGTTGTAATTCTGAATATTCTCTATTTTTTTTTCGTTATCGAACTTTTTTTGGCAAAAAGTCAATTGCGAAACGAATAGTAATATAATTATCGGGATGTTCTTCATAATTATTGCCAACGTTTATGTATATGGAAAGTTGCGTGTTTGAGTGCGAGGATTTTCCGAAGGAAAATCGGATGCAAGCAAACAAAGCAACTCACATTGGTTAAGCTAAAACTAGCAATTTTTTATATACGGTGTTACCTGCTGGCTTTTTTTCGTTCAAATTGTTTTTTAATTACAATTTCCAAACTATCCGATTCTTTACTCGACCAAGAGCAACAAAATTCCTTTTGAATTTTCCAAGTTCTAAATTTATAAACTTTTCCATTTGATTCAAATTCCATTTCTGGAAATTCAGAAAACCCTCCAGCCGAATCATCGTTCAATATTTTTTTTTTCTTAAACCTTATGTCGGTTTTCGGTAAATTTTCTTTGAAATCAGAAGAAGTATATAATAGTCCATTATCGGGAATAAATATTTCTTTTGTCCAATTCCAAGGTTTAATTGATAAATCAGATTCGTTTTCCACTCCATAAATGATTGAGATGTATTCTAAATCAAATGAATCGTTTACAATTAGTGTTTTTTCTCTTTCTTTATAAAGCAAGGCAATTGTTGTAATTCCAATTATAAGAAATTCGATTCCAATTAATTTCACAAAGCTTTTGAGTCCTTTTTTTAGGAAAAAGTCAATTAAAAAAGAAATAATCGAAAATATAATCAGAAAGATACCAGCAACTGTTCCCTAACCAGTCTCATCAGCAAAGAAAATCAGATAAAACGCAAATAGAAGACTAAAGACTGATAGTAAAAAAAGTGGTGTTAAAAATTTCTTCATTCTGTTTTTTCAGCTTGCAGGTAACGTGATTGTGTATGATTAGTGGCGTGTTTAAGCACATAATTTAGTAAATAAAAACCGAATAAAAAATCCGCGAGGATTTTCGTAAGTAGGCGAGAACTAGCCATTAATTATACACGGTGTTGGCAGTAGTGTTTTCATTTTCCTATGTTTTTTTACTCTCAAGATTTTCAATCGACTTGATTATTTTTTCCGCTTTTTGGTCGTCCGTTGCAACATTCGTAATTTCATTTAGAATTTCTGTTTGTTCTTTTTTTTCCAATTGTTCAAAGATTCCTAAAACTTGTGCATCTTTAAAACATTCCAAAATTTCAGAAATATCGTTAGTTTCGGTTTGATTTTCGAGATATAAGGTCACAATTACAGTATCGCCACCATCTTTATTTATTGCGTTTCTAATTTCTGAATTTATAGACATTTTTTTGTCCGCATTTTTTACTGGTCCTAAATTTTTATTCTTTATTTCATAACCATCTATAGTTCCAGATACTTTTAAATCGCCCCATTTTCCTTTAATATTTTTTGTGTTCGGGATTATCAATTGATATGTCCAAGCTCCATTTCCGGGAATATATTGAAGCGTTAATTTTTTATTTTCAACAATGTAATTCATTCGTTTTTCATTCTTTCAATTTTCCTTAAATTTCAATATAGCTCCGTTTTTTTTACATTACTGCCAACGTTGTTGTGTTATGGAAAGTTGCGATTTTTATGAACGGCTATTTTCCGCAGGAAAATTGAAGTGAGTAAAAATGCAACTGCCTTCGGTTAAGCTAAAATTAAGCAATTTTTTATACACGGTGTTGCAAGTAGTAGTTTTTTTTCACAATTTTGGTTTCATATTTTCTAATTTAACTGTTTCCTTTTTTTTTGAAATACAATTCAAATTTTTCGTACTCGTGATTATTCCTAAAAACTGTTCAATTTCGTAATTTTGGAAACCTTTTTTCCTGTTTTAGGTAAGAGAGAAAATTCCGAACGTTGCTCAATTCCACAATATTTTAAATTTCGCATTGATATAAAATCTTTGATACGAGAGAGATTTTTCAATTTTTCTAAAATTTCTCCGAACTTTAAAAACACAACGATTAAACAATTTCGAACAGTAGATTTATTAGGTTTGAGTAATTTTTGCTATTTGTTGAAACTGGCTTTAGTTGTATGGTTTAATCTGTTTTTTAAATTGGTGTTTCTATTCGAGTGAAAATAAATCGAAATAATTAAAGTGAAAATTAGAATAATAATTGATTCTATTATCCATCTTTTTGATTTTATCCAATATTTTAAAATAATTCCATTTACAATGAGTAATATAATTGCTATTCCAATAATGGTATTTATAAAATTACCACTCATTTCCATAATCATAACTTGTCTTACAACAATATTTTCATTATTCAATTCGTTTCTAATAAGTTCATTGAATGCATTATTTTGAAGAAAAAATAAACCGATAAATAAAATAAAATTGATAATAATAAGTATCAGTTTTCTTTTGTTGTTAGGATTCATATTAATTAGTTATTTTCAATATTTCCGCTATTACTTGCAACGGTTTTGTATATGAAACGTAGCGTGTAAAAAGACGCTAACTTTTCGGATTATGCACGAGCCGAATTTTTTAATTTTCTTTTATCTTTAATTTCTCAAAAAGCCAAATTAAAAAATTTGGCGGACTTTGCAAATACACACAAACCTCTCGGAAAGCCTGTAATAGCTATGTTTTATATACTTTGTTGTGTGCAGTTTTTTTATTTCAGTCGTTTTTTAATATCCATTCTCTGATGTAAAATTCTAACGATTTCAACAATTTCATTTTCGACCTTTCTGTAAAAAATCAGATGTGATTTGATTTTCGTTACTCGATAGTTTTTTCGAGTTTGTTCAGCCGATTTT
Organism: Polaribacter atrinae; assembly: GCF_038023995.1. Classification (NCBI taxonomy): domain Bacteria; kingdom Pseudomonadati; phylum Bacteroidota; class Flavobacteriia; order Flavobacteriales; family Flavobacteriaceae; genus Polaribacter; species Polaribacter atrinae. Next base: position 1,168,461 of record NZ_CP150660.1, on the reverse strand, counting down.
CCAATCAGATAGTTATCCGCTATAAATTCAATCTCTCCGATTATTAAGTCGTAATATCTGTCGGCTTGTTCTTTTGACCATTTGTGAAAAGTATAAACCCAAATGTCATTTAAATCATCAATCGCTTGTTTACTTATTCGGTATTGGTTTTTACTCATAAGTGCTTGCGATGTAATTCAGTCAGGTTTTGTTTTGGGTCAAAATTTTCAATAAAACCACTATTTTCTCCGATTTCGAGAGCTTTAATTAATTCTCTTTCTTTTTTTTCTTCGCGTTCCAGTAAACGTAATGCAGAACGAATAACTTCGCTTACAGAACCATATCTACCTGAATTTACTTCTTCTCTGATAAAATCCTCAAAATGATTTCCGAGTGATATTGATGTGTTTTTTCCCATTTTGACTATAATTTTACTCAAATATACCAAATCTTGGTAACGTAGCCAAATTGCACACAACGTTGTTGTATAAGCTTTGTTGCGTTATTTAAGCAGTGAATTTAATAAATAAAACACGAACGGCGAAATTCCGGAGGAATTTCCCAAGTGAGCTAAAACCAGCAATAAAGTTTATACGGTGTTGTGTGTAGTTTTTTATTTTACAGGACTAAAATCCATTATTCCAATAAAAAATATTGATTCATTGTTAACTGTAATTATTTTTTTTCCGTTATAAAATTCTACGGCAAAACAATTTGTGTCAAAGACATCAATAATTTTTCCTGTTTGTCCTTCCTTCAATTTTTTATTTAAACTCTTTTTTAATATAATTTTCTTATTTACAACTTGGTTGATTAGTTTTTGCTGTAATTCGGGAGATTTTCTATTATTAATTTGTTTTTTTCCTGCGTTTTTTTTGAATGTTGTTATTCCTGTATCTTTATATGATTTTTCTAATTTTTGGGCAAGCAGTTCAGGCTGATAAACAATTTCAGGACTTATATATATGTTTTTTTCAATAATTTTTATATCTGAATCAATTTTCAATACTTTCCTGATGTTATCAATCATTAAAATATTATATTTAGGATAATTTCTTCTTAAAGCTGATAATTTTTCTTGAGTTTTGGGTTCTGTACTTAAGCCATTTAAAGAATGTATTTCTTCAACTGTATATAAGTTTTTCCTTACTTCAGGAGTTATTTTTTTAGAAATATATGTAGGATTCTTTTCTACTTTTTTTATAGCGTCTTTTTTTTCGGTTTTTTCTATATTTTTAATTTTTTTTATAATTTTTTTCTTTTTTTCTATTGGTGATTTTTCTTCTAATTCTTTTTTTAGTTTTTCTTTTATAGATTCTAAGTTTAAGTTTTCTTTTTTTGATGAAATATTTTCTTTTATTTCTGTGGAAAATATTTTTTTAGAAATTATATATGAAAATATTATTGTTATGAATTGCAAAATTAAAAGCCAAGACATATAAACTTGTAGAATAGTAAAGATACAGATTAAAACGATTGCCGTAATTCTTGATTTTTCTCCTAATTTTCCTGCAATTAATATCGCTAAAAAAAATCCTATTTGATAAAGTAATACTTCCATTTCTTTTTCTTCTTTTTTTTTGGGGATTCAGTGGCTTAATTACACACAACGTTCTTGTGTATGATTAGTAAGGGGTAAGTATAAACTGATTGTTCACGGTGCGAAAAGTAAATAAATAAAAATAAATATTAACAAAACACCAAGCCCTTATTAATTATATACGGTGTTGTATAAAGTACTATTCAGATGACTAATGTTTCACTTGAAATTTCATTTGGTTTAGATTCTAAAAATAAAAAAATAATTGACGAAAGAATCAACTTTCAATTTATTGATGAAAAGGGCAATGATATTTTCACGAGCCTAACAAAAGAACAATTACTTTGTCAGTTTACTGAAAAACTTCGTTAAAAATGTTTTGTATTTTTCCTTTTATTTTTTCGTCTTGTAAATGTTTCGAGAAGTTAAAAGTTGGTTTACAATTCATATATACGATTGTACTTGACTCTATTATTGATTGTCTTTGGCTTGGATATTTATTAGACAACTCCAATAATCTTAACCTAAATCTTTCTATACGTTCTAAATTTTGATCCATAGTTATTTATTTTAATACTGTTTTAATTATATATTATGAGTGATGTTTTAAAAGAATATATAGATGTTTTTTTTTGGGTTAAATATCTAAAAAGTAAAGGTATTCAAGTTGAGGATACTCCGTTGTGCGTATTAGAATATAACTTTTACAATTCTAATACATAAGTTTCATGTTATCTCTCCCTTCGTATGAGTGGGTGTTTTATACAACGGTTTTGTGTATGATTAGTGGCGTGTTTAAGCACCTAATTTAGCAAATAAAAACCGAATAGAAAATCCGTGAGGATTTTCGTAAGTAGGCGAGAACTAGCCATTAATTATACACGGTGTTGGCTAAAGTACTTATTTTCGGTTTATCATTTTCTTTTTAACGTCTCCGTCAGGTGAATCTTTTCTTTTTCTTTAAATTCCATAATTTTTCCATTTCTATCAACTATTACATTTAGGTTATCCATGATGGAATCATAAAGTATTGTAATCATGTAAGCTGGACAATTATGTTTTAAGCAACCTGTTAATTTATAGATGCTATTTTCAGAAACTATAGGAGTCTCAACATTAAACTTTTCTACAATTTCTTTATAGTTGGCTCCTGTTAATTCTTTCAATCTGTCTGAAATTTCATTATTTCCGAAAAGTTTAATTTCACTAGGATATTTTCCATTATTCTTTGAAATTATATTTTCATATATTTTAGAGACTGATTTCTCTAGTTGTTCAGTTTGATTATTCTCAGTTTCATTTTTAGATTCTTGATTCTTTCTATTGCAAGAAAACATCAGAAATATCATTAGAATTGTAATTCCTATAATTGTTCTTTTCATTATCGATATTTAGATTTATTGTGTTAAGTTATTGAATAGGTCTCAATTATGCTTGTATTATAGCCAACGTGTTTGTGTATGATTAGTGGCGTGTTTAAGCACCTAATTTAGCAAATAAAAACCTAATAGAAAATCCGCGAGGATTTTCGTAAGTAGGCGAGAACCAGCCATTAATTATACACGGTGTTGGCAAATCGTTATTTTTTAATCAAGTAGTTTAAATTCCAACTTTTCACAACACTATCAACTCCTATTTCATTTAATTCTAATTTTTCTCTAGGTTCAGTATTATAAAAAATTCGTCCAGTTCGAGTTAAAAAAGAGTCCTTAATTATTTTGCTATAAATATTTAATTGTGCAATTCTTCCATTTTCGTTTTTCATTCGATAAGCATCCATTTCTTCGTCCAAAATATACTGTTCGTTTTCTGAAGGAATTACTACTTTCCAAACGTGAAGTATTTCGTCAGATTTTGGTTTTTCTCTCCAAGATTCCCATCTATTTCCGAAAAATTCGTCGTATTTGCTTTCCGCTGTCATATATTCATCTATGATTGGAACATTAAGAGATTTTCTCAAAACGTTTGCTTTAATCCCATAATCTAAATCCGCAATCTTCTTTTTGTTGTCAAAATAATTATATGTCAAGTAAATTCCGAAAATCAGAAGTACAATTTTAAATAAATGCTTTTTCAGATTAATGTTTTTCATAATTCCATTTATTCCTTTTTCTTTTTCAAAAGTGTGATTGGTTAATGTTTGCCAACGTTGTTGTATAAGCTTTGTTGCGTTGTTTAAGCAATGAATTTACTAAATAAAACACGAACGGCGAAATTCCGGAGGAATTTCCCAAGTGAGCTAAAACTAGCAATAAAGTTTATACGGTGTTGTGCACAGGCTTTTTTCATTTCAATTGATTTTCTACTATTCTTTCCAACTCAATTTGCTTAAATTCAAACCAACTTTGTCTAAAATTTGAATGGTCAATTTTTTGCTTAAAATTCTGGAAAGGTTTTTTGTTTGCTAAAATATTCTCTAATTCCACTTGAAGTTTTGCATCTGTTACTTGCTCAACAAATCTCTCCATAATTTTAAAGGATTCAAAACTTTCCAAAATTTCGATTTTGATAAAATCAGCTTTATACTTCTTTAATTTTTTTAAACTTTCTTTAAAAGACTCTTTAAATTCTTCCTCGTCGAATATTTGTGATAAATTCGGAATTGCTAATATTTCGCTGGTTTTAAAATTATAATAGCATTCATTTCCGCAATCTAATTCTTGCGCAATTTCTCTAACTATACTTTTTTTTGATTTATCCATAAAAGCAATCGTGTTTATCTTCTTTTATGATTTCGATGATTTTCGCTAAATGCGTTGATTTAGGTAATGGTTCGTAAAGTTCCCATTTTCCACTTGCTCGCATCCAATATAAATTCCATTCTTTTCTTGATTTGTAATGTCGAATTTTTGCAAATTCAATTTGTTGCATCTTTTTTGGATTATCCCATTCAGGTCTAATTTCAAATAGTATTACAATTTTTCCGTCATATGAATATCCAATATCGACTTGTTTACGAATTTCAAGATTTTCAGGTCGTAATGATTCCACATATTTTTTAATAGTAGAATCGTTTATGTCAATTGTCGTATTTTTCATTATGTTCCAATTTTTTTTCAGCTTGTGCACAACGGTTTTGTGTATGATTAGTGGCGTGTTTAAGCACCTAATTTAGCAAATAAAAACCAAATAGAAAATCCGCAAGGATTTTCGTAAGTAGGCGAGGACCAGCCATTTATTATACACGTTGTTCTACGCAGTTTTTATTCCGTTTGTGTTTATTCGCACGAGTCAAATTCCGCTGTGTTTTTAAAATTCTATTTCTTCTATTTTTTCTTAAAATCTCAAAAAAATTTCGGATTTCATTCCGCAATGTTTTTCCACACGTTTTACCGTTTTGTTATTCAGCTCAAACTTTGGGTTTTCTTGGTTTTCCTCGTTAAAGACGAAACCTGGGAAAATCCTTTTTTCATACAGTTCAGCCGTTAGGTTTAGCGATTCTGCTATTCAGCCGAAACTTTTCGGTTAGCTAAATTTTCGATGCAAAGAACAGGTTTTGGGCGAATCCTAAATTCCGCTTTTTTTCCGCACGTTTTGCAATTCCGCAAGAGTAATTAATTCCGCCGTTTTATTTTCAATTTCAAATTCGGTTTCAAATTCGGTTTCATTTTTTCTTTCTTAAAAATCAAAAAACTTGAATTTAAGTACAATTTTCGTTAATTTGGTCAAATTGCGTAGAACGTTGTTGTGTATGGAAAGTTGCGTTTTAAGTCGACGGCTATTTTCCGCAGGAAAATAGGAGTTGACAAAAAAGCACAAACCTTTGATTAAGCCAAATTTAGCAATTTTTTATACAAGGTGTTGTAAAATGCGTGTTTAATTTCCACTTTATAAGTTATAAAATTCCTATTTTTTTTTCTCCTTTTTTGAGTTTCTTAGCAAATTCCGCAATTTTTATTTTTCAGTGTTTTCACAAGTTTTTAATTCAGAACATGAGTATACCTTTATTTTACTCTTAGAAATCTCTCAGACTTTCTAAATTTGTCTTTAAGAACGAATTTCTCCGACTTTTACTCAGCACTTTGCTTAATTCCGCAATTTTAGCTTCAAACAGTAAATAAGTTTCAAGTTTTCAGATATTTTCAAACAAGCTAAATTCCGCAAACTTTTTCCTTTTTTTTGCGTTTTAAAACTCCGAACGAAAAGAACTATTTTTCCTTTCTTAAAATTCTAAAAACCTTCTAATTTTTTTCAAAATTTTGATTCGCGAGAGAGTGTTCCAATAAACTAATTTTTCAAACGTTTTATTTCGCTTTTTTGAGTTTTCAGACTTTAAAGCTAAATGTTTTTAAAAGAACTTTTACTTGCGGATTATACTTTCGCCCAGTTTTTTACAACGTTTTTGTATATGGTTTGTTGCGTGTTTTAAGCACCTAATTTAGTAAATAATTACCGACCAAGAAAGTCCGCGAGGACTTTCGTAAGTAGGCAAGAAGCCAGCAATAAATTATATACGGTGTTGTGTGTTCGTTATTTTCACGTTTCTGCTATTCCACCAACTCCTATTACTTTATTCTTTTCAAGCCTTATTTCAACTCCGTGTTCTGTGTCAATTTTGTATCGAATTGGAATTTGGATATTTCCGTTTTTAAGGACTCTTAAATATAGAATTTCTTTAATATTTTCAAAATGCTTTTCTTTAGTGTCAATGTTCAGTGGTTTTTCGCCTGATTTTTCTTGATTTTCATAATAATGAGCGTAAAGTTTTAAATATCTTTCAAAAGTTTTCTCTGATATGTCAATTAAAATATTGTCAAATTTTTTCAAAAATTCTAAATAAGTATTCTCAAAATCGTCTAATTCATTTTCCGTTGGAATTGTTTCAATTTCTTCTCCATCTTCATCGAACTCACTTCCCAAAAATATGGTAATTTCCTTTTTGTCAAAATTTTCCGATTTGAACTTTATTTCACCCGAATATCCAGCCCAATCCTCCTCAACTTTTCCCCAATATTTATGTTTTCCCATATGGTTTAGTTTAATGACACACAACGTGTTTGTGTTATGGAAAGTTGCGGTTTTGAACGCGAGGATTTTCCGAAGGAAAATCAAAGTGTGCAAAAATGCAACTACTATTGGTTTAAGCTAAAAGTAGCAATTTTTTATACACGGTGTTGCAAAAAGTATTTTTTTTCATATTTTATTCCTGTTTTTCTTTCAGTATTTTGATTTTCAAAACAGATTTTTCGTTTTTACGCTAATTCAAATATTCCTTTCTTTCACATTTCCTTTTTTTCGTTTTAATTCCGCCAAAGTATTTTCCAGATTCAGATAAATAATTCAGCGTTTTTATAATTTTCAAATATTTTCTTAAAGCAACTTTCTCAAAAATATTTCAATTTTTTCCGAGCGAGATTCTGTTCAACACTTTTCAGTTTTTTTCAAAATTTTCAAATTCACATTTTACTATTTTTGGGCAGAATTTTTCGGTTTATTGTAATTCTTAAAACACGAAAAAAATACCGAATTTAATTTACCCGAGATTTTTCGGAAGTGGTTTTTGGTATTTTTTGCAACGTTGTTGTATAAGCTTTGTTGCGTGGTTTAGGCACTGAATTTACTAAATAAAACACGAACGGCGAAATTCCGAAGGAATTTCCCAAGTGAGCTAAAACCAGCAATAAAGTTTATACGGTGTTGTACACAGTTTTTTTATATTAGTATAGCTTGATTATTGTCCTTATTTATTCTGTTCCATTCATTGTAGCAACGTTTAAGGTTTTCATTTTCATTTTTTTCCAACCATTTGACAAATGCTTTTTTTTCTCTTTTAGGTAAATCTTCGCCTTTTTCAATTGTTATAATGGATAGTTTTTCTTTAAAATTCAGTTCGTTCCAATGACTTAATTTTGGCATAAATATTTTGCCAATATTCTTAAGACTATTTTTTTTATGAATTTCAAAATGTGCTTCTCCGTGTTCATTTCTACCAACTCCACCAGTACTTCCTCCACGTATGAAAATATTTATTGAGAGTAATTCAGATAATTTATTCATCCTCTCAAAGTTATCTTTCAGATGATAAGTTTTTCCATTTTCATCTGTAATAGAATATTCTAATTCGATACTAAATCCTGTTAAGTCGGAAGAAATCAAATTCAAAAATTCCTCTTCGTCATTGAATGTGTATTCGACCAACCAAGTTCCAATTGGGTAATTTTTATAAGATTCAGGGATTGAACTCTTATTGTTTTCAGAAATTAGAAAAGAATTAGATAATTTATAACTTTTAAACGATTCCTCACTATGGCTTTTTGTTAAAGGAATATTCAGTTTTTTATCAAAATCATCTTTGTATTCTTTTATCGTTTCTTTAGAGAATTTTATTTTGAAAAAACCAAGTTCATTATGATAACGTTCAATTTCTTTTTCAGGAATTAATATTGCTCCTAAAACTCTATTTACTTGATTTTTATTCATTTATGATTGAGTTCGTAAATTGTGTACAACGTTGTTGTATAAGCTTTGTTGCGTTGTTTAAGCAATGAATTTACTAAATAAAACACGAACGGCGAAATTCCGGAGGAATTTCCCAAGTGAGCTAAAACTAGCAATAAAGTTTATACGGTGTTGTGCACAGGCTTTTTTCATTTCAATTGATTTTCTACTATTCTTTCCAACTCAATTTGCTTAAATTCAAACCAACTTTGTCTAAAATTTGAATGGTCAATTTTTTGCTTAAAATTCTGGAAAGGTTTTTTGTTTGCTAAAATATTCTCTAATTCCACTTGAAGTTTTGCATCTGTTACTTGCTCAACAAATCTCTCCATAATTTTAAAGGATTCAAAACTTTCCAAAATTTCGATTTTGATAAAATCAGCTTTATACTTCTTTAATTTTTTTAAACTTTCTTTAAAAGACTCTTTAAATTCTTCCTCGTCGAATATTTGTGATAAATTCGGAATTGCTAATATTTCGCTGGTTTTAAAATTATAATAGCATTCATTTCCGCAATCTAATTCTTGCGCAATTTCTCTAACTATACTTTTTTTTGATTTATCCATAAAAGCAATCGTGTTTATCTTCTTTTATGATTTCGATGATTTTCGCTAAATGCGTTGATTTAGGTAATGGTTCGTAAAGTTCCCATTTTCCACTTGCTCGCATCCAATATAAATTCCATTCTTTTCTTGATTTGTAATGTCGAATTTTTGCAAATTCAATTTGTTGCATCTTTTTTGGATTATCCCATTCAGGTCTAATTTCAAATAGTATTACAATTTTTCCGTCATATGAATATCCAATATCGACTTGTTTACGAATTTCAAGATTTTCAGGTCGTAATGATTCCACATATTTTTTAATAGTAGAATCGTTTATGTCAATTGTCGTATTTTTCATTATGTTCCAATTTTTTTTCAGCTTGTGCACAACGGTTTTGTATATGATACGTTGCGTAGTTTAGCACGTAATTTAGCAAATAAAAACCGAATAGAAAATCCGCGAGGATTTTCGTAAGTAGGCTAGTACTAGCAATGGATTATATACGTTGTTGTAGCCAGTATTTTTTCCTTAAGCTACTCAATTTAATTTTGTTTTTACACTTATTATTTTCAAAGTCAGAATAGAATTCGTCTTGAAATAATTTCAGATTGTCCCAATTCGAAAAACTCTGATGGTCTTTATTTGAATGATAATCTTTATTAACTTTTAATTGCCCAATTTTTTCAAATTCCGTTTCCGATTTTTTGAAATGTTGAGCATAATACCAACTAATCTGTTCCTTTGGTTTAAACTCTTTGTTTATTTGCTGTTCAAGTCTAAATAATAGTTTTGCATTCTCAAAGTCCTTTTCAGTTGGTTTTTCCGATTGTTTAATGTCAGTTACAGCAATTAAATTCAGTCCGAATTCCGTTTCTTTTTCCGATTCCAACACGAAAGCTCCACAATAATCTCCATCACTTAATTTAAAAATTAAACAATCTCCTTTTTCGAAAATCGCATTTCGTGATTTTTTTACTTTTCGTTTTCGAGATGTCTTTTTTTCGTTTGATATTTTCTTTAAAAAGCTATCTAAAACCTTTTGCCTTTTAGTCAAGTCAGATTGTGAAGCGTCAAATTCTTTCCACAATTCAATATCTTTTCCAGACTCGACAATATCTTTAATCCGATTAAGAACTTTTGGGTCAAGTGATTTACATTCCCATTGAGATTTTGCGATAGTTATCCAAAAATTATTTTGGTCTTCGTGAGAATCAATCAGTTCTTTATTTTCCTGAATTAACTTTTCAGTAATCGCAGAAACTTCCATTCCTTGATTATATAATTCAAAGAATTCATAATTAATATCTTCGTAAATATCGTTTGAAGAAATTCCTGTTCCCCAAGTTCCCATAGGCGTTTCTTATATTGGCTACGTGTTTATATATGGTTTGTTGCGTGTTTCAATCAACTAATTTAGTAAATATTTACCGACCAAGAAAGTCCGCGAGGACTTTCGCAAGTAGGCAAGAAGCCAGCAATAAATTATATATGGTGTTGGGCGTAGGCTTTTTTGTTCAACTTTTTTTCAAATTTTATTTTGTTATTCTAAATCTTTCAATTCTTTCCTGTTTTAAAGTACAATTCTGTTTTTTTCTAAAAATGATTTTTTTTCGTAATTATTTATCATTTCATTCATTTTTTCTTTTGGATATTTCCAATTCAACATTTTGTTCGGTGAACTATTTAGTCTGCCATTCAAATCTCTAAAGTTCATATTTTCATAATCTCCAAATTCATATTTCCAATCTTCAAGAAAAAGCAAACAGTTATTTAAAGAACCATTAGTACTTCTGTCATTATTTGTTTCCTGCAATTTAATTTCTCCGATTATTTTCTCCACCAATTCATATCTTGTTTCAATTCCGTCAAAAGTTAGTTGAGCAAATAAATTCTCTTTAAAAATAGAAGATATATTTTTTAAGTCAGTTTTCTTTATATTCGGTAAGATTAAAAGGTATTTTGTCATTTTATTGATTAATAACCAACATTTTTTATGACTTACATAAAATAGAGTAGAAGTCCAATCTCCTAAATATTCATTATTAAATTCTTCATTTTCAGATATAAATTCTTTCGTTATTTTTTCTAACTTTCGAGTTGTAAATATTCTTGTTTTACTCATTTGTAAAGTTTTAACGTTCTGATTTTTAGCTTACGCCCAACGTGTTTGTATATGGTTTGTTGCGTGGTTAAGCAACTAAGTTAGTAAATAATTACGGACAAAGAAAATCCGCGAGGATTTTCGTAAGTAGGCTAGAACCAAGCAATAAATTATATACAGTGTTGGCATTAGTTGTTTCTCTTTGTCAATGTTTCTATAAATCCTTTCAGGCGTAATTTTTTTCTCAGTAAATAAATCAAAATGCTCAAAGTAAGAGTGGATTGTCTAGTTTAGATGTGACGAATTTTTACGGTCATAAATTATATATTTGAATTATGGCAAAAAGATACGATAACGAATTAAAGGTTACAATAGTAGAACTATTGCAATCAGGAATCAAGGCAAAACAAATTAGCGAGGACTATGGTGTTGCTCCCAGCCTTATAAGTCGTTGGAAAAAGGATTATGAGGCTAAATCTGGAGACTTTTCCAAGAAAAGGGAACTTACTAAAGAAGAGCAAGAACTTAAAGCGCTGCGTAAAGAATTACGTGATGTGAAAATGGAGCGTGATATTTTAAAAAAGGCAGTAAGCATCTTTTCCAAGAGCGACCAATAAAATATCAATTCATATTATCAAATGAAACAGATTTTGTGGTTGAGAAGATGTGTAAATGTATGCGGGTCAGTAAAAATGCATATTACAATTGGCGTAAGAACAGGGGGTTAGTAAGAGCTAAAAACTCCGTAATACTCCTAAAAGAAAGGATTAAGGCAATTTTTGAAGACAGTAAAGAGATTTATGGAAGCTGTAGAATACAAAAAATGTTAGAACGAGAAGACCTGAATTATTGCCGTTCTTATATCGCAATATTGATGAAAGAAATGGGACTAAAAAGTGTTTTAAGAAGAAAGTTTGTAAACACAACAGATTCCAAGCATAGCTTTCCATTGGCTAAAAATGAACTGGATAGAGAATTTTCAAGTTCAATAATAGGAGAAAAATGGGTGTCAGATATTACTTATATTAGGGTAAATAACAGCTGGAATTACCTAACAACTATTATAGATTTAGCTGACAGAAAAGTAGTAGGATGGGCGTTAAGTGAAGACATGACGGTTCAAAATACAGTACTAAAAGCCTGGGTTCATGCTAGAAGAACAAGAGATATTTCAAATAACTTCATATTTCATTCTGACAGAGGGGTTCAATATTCAGCTAATACAATGACTAATATCTTTTCTTTCAATAGCAATATAACACAATCCATGAGCAGGAAAGGGAACTGTTGGGATAATGCAGTAGCGGAAAGCTTTTTCAAGACTATTAAACACGAATGGCTGTATCGCTTTAAATTTAAATCTTACTTGCAATTATTTGACAAAGTAAGCCAATACATTACTTGGTATAACACAAAGAGAATTCATTCAAGCCTGGATTATTTAACACCATTAGAAATGGAACTAAAACTAAAACGAATTATCAACAATGCGGCCTAAAAAATTAGTCCCATTTTTATTAGGTAGTCCAGAGTGTAAACAATTATTAAGTTTAAAATTCCAATTTTTGCGACATATAGGCAATAATGTAAAAGTCCAACTCTCATATTTTTTAATGGAAAATTTTCACCATTTGAAATTCCAATAGCAAAATAAAGCGAGCAGAAAAAGAACAATGAAAAAAGAACAATCAATATATAATGTCCTTTTGCGAATTCAATACTAGTTGGTAAGTCTTTTTTATATTTATATTCCGTTTTATATTCTTTTATATGGCTAACAATTTCGGATTTTATTCTTTCATTGCTCAAATACAATTTTGTGGTAGAATATTGATTAAAAAATAATTTTAAGTAATTAGTTTTTTCTGTATTCTCTACTTTCTCAATTTTGTCAAGTGAAATGATATCGAAATATTTTGGTATTTCATTTGAGTCATTAATTTCAAGTTCCGATTGACCATAGAAAATATTCCAATTTTTAATTATAATCTGATTTTTTGACTCAGGAATTTGCCAATATTTATTCATAGTTTGAGTTTTCCTCAATTAATGCCAGCGTGTTTGTATAAGAATAGTTGCGGTTTTGTGTGCGAGGATTTTCCGCAGGAAAATCAGGCGTAACAAAACTGCAACGACCTTGGTTAAGCACTAATTTAGCAATTATTTTTATACGGTGTTGTGCAACGTTTTTTTTATTCGGTTTTCACTTTTTTCGTTACTAATGTCAATCTTAATGCAAATGCAAAAATTAATAGAATAACTCCTAAAGAATATTGAAATCCTAACCAATGATTCGAGCGGATTTCATTTCGTAGGTTGTTTCTATTAACAATGTCTTCATTAATTCGGTCAATATCTTTTGTGATTCTTTCAGGTGTATAACTTCCTTCAAAATGGTCTAATTCAACTTTATTATAGTCATTAATTTTTGAGTATCCATTTTTTTTAGACTCTTTTAAGATAGGCACAATTTCTTCTTTTACCCATTTACATATTCTGTCAGATTCTGCTTGTCGTCTGTCAAATTCTTTTGCAGGCAACCAATCACTTCTTGTGTATTGAAAACAGATTGTTTCTCTTTCGGAAAAACTTAATAATGATTCAAATTGATTTTCAATCCAATTTTCGGCAAAATTTAAATCACTTTTTTTATAATTTCTGTCATTCTCAATAATTATTGAAATTACTCCCATAAAGCCAATAGCAATCCAAACGTATTCTAATCGCGACCAAGTCTTTTTAGATAAATTTGATTCCCGAATTAGTATGAAATTCAGAATTTGCCAAATAACAACTAATGCTATTATTGCGTAAAATGGGTTTGTAATTAATTCTTTCAGCATAGTTTTGTCAAATGTTGCACAACGTGTTTGTGTATTGAAAGTTGCGTTTAAAATGAACGGCTATTTTCCGCAGGAAAATAGAAGTTTATAAAAATGCAACAAACTTTGGTTAAGCTAAAAATAAGCAATTTTTATTACACGGTGTTAGGCAAAGTTTTTTAGAAATGTTGCAATGGACCTAAACCAGCCTTAATTCTCATTTCATTTCGAATTTTGTCAACCCTTCTCGAAAAATTCATTCCTTTACTGTTAATTGCTTCAAGAATTATTTTAGCTTCTTTATATTCCTGATTTAGCTCTAAATCCACTAGAATTTCAGATAAATCAAATACATTTTCAGAATCAATCATTTCTTTTATTTCATCTGGAACATTGTAATAACTTATATAACTTTCAGCTTTCTTCTGTCTTAAAAAAGGTCTAACTGCGAAAAAGTAAATTAATGCAACTATAATTATAAATATTACCATACTTTATTAATCTAGATATTTTTTTTCTAATTCTCGATATTCATTCTCAATAATTGACATAACTCCTGACATAAAAATAAAACCATCTTTTTTGATGTCTCCAGAATTATATGTTAGTGGATTTTCTTCTTGATATGGAAGTAAATTCAGAATCCAATGTTCCAATATAATCATAGAACAGATATGTGAATAATCAATCTTTTTTTCATATTTTTTCTTTGAAGGTATGATTATTATAGTTTTTTTAATTATGTAATTAACTTCGGAAGTTACATTCATAATATTTTCAGCTGTTGGATAATATTTGTTTTCTAAAGAACGATATAAGTTAATTACGTTTGGAGAATTTAAGGTTTCCATTTTAATTTCATTAAATACATCTTCTCCATATTGTTGGATAAAAAAGTCAAATTTTCTTTTAAAGCCTTTATATCCATTCATTCCATCATTTGGTGTGTAGATTTTCATATTTTTTTAAATTTTGCCTAACGTGTTTGTATATGGTTTGTTGCGTGTTTTAAGCAACTAATTTAGTAAATAATTACCGACCAAGAAAGTCCGCGAGGACTTTCGTAAGTAGGCGAGAAGCCAGCAATAAATTATATACGGTGTTATGCCCTGGCTATTTCTTTTGTAATTAATTCAACATTTTCTTCTTCCGTAATTAGTCCTTTTTCTGTCAATTCTTCAATTATGGAATTCTTAAATTCAAGTTTATTTATTAAATGTTTATGTTTAATGTCAAACGTTCTGAATAAATCATCCCATTTCAAAGCATAAATTTCATAGTTTTTTACAGATTCAACTAAGAATTTTTTCCCTTTTCCTTTTTGAGATTCATATTTGTCGGTAATCCATTCATCTACGCTTTTACCTACTAAAATTAGTTTCCAAGTTCTTGTTTCACTTGAAAATCTTGGTTCTTTTATTATTATTCTAATATATTCCTCAATTTGGTCATATTGTTTTTTTCCTATAACAACACTTGGTCTTTTTAATTCTACAATTATGTTTTCTTCAATCATATATTCATCACTATTTGAGTCAGGAATATCTGATTTTCTTGCAACAAAAATGTCTGGTCTTTTTAGTCGTGAATTATTATTTATATTTTTAAAATCCGTTTTTTCTTTTTCTAAAAAAGATAGGTAATTGTTTAAAAGTGTTTCAAAGTTTTTATCTGCTGAGACAAGGTGATATTGTTCTCCAAATAACCAATAGTTATTTTCTATGATTTTTTGAATATGGTCTCTTTCATTTGTGAACTTTTCTAAATCATAAACAAGGTGTTTAAGTCCTAAAACTGTATTTAATCTATTCTCTAATAGTTTAACGAGTGCAACAACCGCAGTAAATTTTGTTTTATTTAAAGTTTTTGAAAGTTCCTTTCTTTCTTCATCTGACAATTTTATAATACTATCAAGAATATTTAATATGTCGTCTCTTTGGTCTGAATCTAAAAGTAAATTTAGGAAACCAATGATTGTTTTGCTTTGTGTATTCTTTAGACCTTGAAATATTTTTGGTTGTACGCAATATATTTCTTTAACAACTTGTTCTAAATCTTTCTTTCTTAACTTATCGTAAGGATTATTTTTAAATAAAGGGAAGATATTTTGTTTCCGATATTTGTTAATTAACTCATCTGCTTTATGTTCTTTGATAAAAAGTTTTTCTTCAATTGATAATTTTTCTTTTAAAAAACCTAAAAGCACTTTAAAGGTAATATCATTTTGGTCTTTTATGTCAAAATCTAATGTTTCAGTTTTTGCATTGGATAATTTAAAAGATTCAAAGTATGCAGATTCTATATATACTGAATGATGAAAATCTTCTGTTTTATTATTAAAAGATGTATGTTTTCGTTCTTTCTCAATTTTATCTTCATTTAAAAAATAGTAATAGTATTTATCTCCTATATTTTTTTCCATCTAATGAAGTTAATTTTGAAATCAAAACCATTAATTTCTTCATTAAAAACTACTGTTTTATCTATAATGGTATTATAGTCGATTTCATAATCATTAACTCTTAATGAATAGCTTTTATTTAGGTATAAAAACCAACCAAATTCACACGCTAAAAAGTCATAAAATGAAGAATTCATTATTAAATCAGCTGTAAGTTTGTTAAAAGTTTCAAACCTTACAGTAGTTCCTGTATGTTTCTTTTTTATTATTTTCTTGTCAGAAATTCCGAAGTTTTGAAGGCTCGATTCTTTAATTTCAATGTTATAATTTAAATATTCATCATTTTCACTTTTGAATGTAGTATTCCAAATAGCTTTACCAGAATATTGTTGAAAAGAATATCGACCTTTTCCTTTTTTCCCCTTGACAAATCCGTCTTTATTAAAAGTTGTTCTTTTCTGAGAATCTAAGAAATGACCGAAAGTTTGATCTATAGTTTCTATATTTATTCCATTTCCATTATCTGTGATGGAAAATTCATTTATAAATCCAATTTCATTACTATCAATATTTAAATGAATCTCTGTTGCATTTGCATCAAATCCATTCCAAATATATTCTGCTATCGCTTTTTTATAATCAGTTGGTAATCCGCTTTGTTCTACACTTATTGATGTTATTTTTGTAGTATGCTGTTTCATTTATTATATCAATTTCTTAATTTTATACGGATTATTTTGTGCTTGGGCATAACGGTTTTGTGTATGATTAGTGGCGTGTTTAAGCACCTAATTTAGCAAATAATTACTGAATAGAAAATCCGCGAGGATTTTCGTAAGTAGGCGAGAACTAGCCATTAATTATACACGGTGTTGCCCATAGTACTTATTCCTTCCAGTTTTGAAGTCGGTCGAGATATAAATAACTTTCTACAAATTTTCTATGTTCTAAACTGGTCATTTTCTCCACTAAACTTAATGCAGAAATATAACTTGCTAAATTCCCATTCGATGAGCTAAATTTTCCGTCTTCAACAAAAGTTATCAAACTGTCATTTTGCACTTTTAAATTCGGATATTCCTTTTGTAAATCTTTTCCGCCACCAATCCACGTTACAATTTTATGTCCATCCGCAATTTCTGATTTTCCGATTAATTGAGCTCCAGCACAATTGCTCACAACATAATCAGTTTCTTTATTTTTCTCTTTGATAAATTTCACGATTTTTTCGTTATGAACTTGTGCGTACATATCATATGCACTTGGAACGAATAAAGCTGTAAGTTTCGGACAATTCTCAAACGTATAATCAGGCACGAAATGCATTCCTTCTTCTGTTGTTATTGGAGTTTCCGTTTCGGCAATTGAGATTACATTAAAAAGCTGTTTTCCATCTTCGGTTGGTTTTGCGAAAACGTCAGAAGTTGCGATTACCTCGCTTTGCAAAACTCCGTTATACATTAAAAGTCCAATTGTCGGCAATTCGGGATTGAAAGTTTTTAGATGTTTTGTCAGCGTATCATTTTTCTGTTCAGTTTTTGTAATTTTAGGACTTTCAATCTTCATTTTTGATTTGTCGGTGTTGCAACTTGTCAAAATGGTCGCAAAAATCATTGTTATAAATCCAAATTTTCTTATCATTCTCGATTTTTTTTGTATTGTGGGCAACGTGATTGTGTATGATTAGTGGCGTGTTTAAGCACATAATTTAGTAAATAAAAACCGAATAGAAAATCCGCGAGGATTTTCGTAAGTAGGCGAGAACTAGCCATTAATTATACACGGTGTTACCACCAGTTATTTTTATTTTAACTTCTCTGATGTTTTTTAAATTGCCTAAAAAAGCTAACTGATTTGTCTCGATTAAATATAGTATTCTATAAATAATAAAAGTATCTGTAATTAGTTGCTTGTTTTTTCCCATTACTTGTCCAGTTATCTTTAGCAGTAAAGTATATTCATTTTTACATTCTTCAAGAATTGATTTGTCAAAATAATCTTCTTGAACAGATTCTATTTTTTTTGCTTGATATATTCGTAGTAACGATTTAGATTGATTTATTTTATTCCACTCTTTGTTATTGTCTTCATATTCATTTTTCGAAATTTTTATAGCCTTTGGGAGTAATTGTTTTACAATTTCAGGAGAGCATTCAGGAACTGCACGCAGTTTGTACTCTTCAATTTTTTCAGAAGAAACATTGATTTCATACAAAAGAGATTGCTTTACAAGGTTACAACATAACAGTTTTAATAGTTCTTCGGATGTATTTTCACCAAACCAAACAATAACTTTTTCATAATTATTAAATGTGTGTTTATAAAATGTAGTCAAGTCTTTTTGAATCTCTTTGCTTGATTTTTTTTCTCTAGAGGTTCTGTTGATTAAGTTATATAAATATGTGCTCCTTTGTTCAATTCCCTCTTTTGTTGTTAGGTTGTATAATGAACCAACGGCTAAAAAATCATTAAAACAGCATACTTTATTCTCTTTGTTTATCTTATTTTCTCTCAAAACAAAACTTAAAAGTCCTGCTGCTGAACTACCGTTTACAATATGTAGATAACTCATTGTTATTTATTCCTTTTTATTGATAATATTAGTGATATTAAATTTCAGTATTTTAGTAACTTTTGGTGTTTCTGAAAAAGATTGTTCTTTTCTGTGTGTTTTTATGATGATGTCTAAAGTTTCATTTCCATCATAGTCTAATTTTTCTAAAACAATTCTATCTCCTAGGAATCTAGTGTCAGAATGGTTAATATTGTTTGTTTTTTTGTTTAGTTCAAATAAGCCAATATATTTAAAATTACCCGAACCTGAGCCTGATACTATAAAGGGAGAAATAAAACGAAAAACAGATTTATCGCTATGATTGATTGTAACAATATTATTATAATCAAAAATGACCGTTATTTTTTCTCCTGTTTCTTCATTGGTTCGTGTTCCTTTGGCATAACCCAATGAATCAACCTTTATTAATTCATTAATAATACATTGTTCCTTATGGCTCTCTGGAACATTTACAATCAATTGATTACTTGTGTTTATGTTGAATAACTTCAACATCACTTTTGAATTTTTTTTCGTATCAGATTTTGGTTTATTGTTGCAACTTAAAATAGTTGTTGCAAATATGAAAAGTAAGGTGGTTTTATAGATTATTTTTATTGTTTTCATAATTGGTGGTAACGTTGTTTTGTATGGAAAGTTGCGTTTTAAGTCGACGGCTATTTTCCGCAGGAAAATAGGAGTTGACAAAAAAGCACAAACCTTTGATTAAGCCAAATTTAGCAATTTTTTATACAAGGTGTTGTAAAATGCGTGTTTAATTTCCACTTTATAAGTTATAAAATTCCTATTTTTTTTTCTCCTTTTTTGAGTTTCTTAGCAAATTCCGCAATTTTTATTTTTCAGTGTTTTCACAAGTTTTTAATTTAGAACATTAGTAAACCTTTATTTTACTCTTAGAAATCTCTCAGCCTTTCTAAATTTGTCTTTAAGAACGAATTTCTCCAACTTTTACTCAGCACTTTGTTTAATTTCGAAATTTTAGCTTCAAACAGTAAATAAGTTTCAAGTTTTCAGATATTTTCAAACAAGCTAAATTCCGCAAACTTTTTCCTTTTTTTTGCGTTTTAAAACTCCGAACGAAAAGAACTATTTTTCCTTTCTTAAAATTCTAAAAACCTTCTAATTTTTTTCAAAATTTTGATTCGCGAGAGAGTGTTCCAAAAACTAATTTTTCAAACGTTTTATTTCGCTTTTTTGAGTTTTCAGACTTTAAAGCAAAATGTTTTTAAAAGAACTTTTACTTGCGGATTATACTTTCGCCCAGTTTTTTACAACGTTTGTGTATATGGTTTGTTGCGTGTTTTAAGCACCTAATTTAGTAAATAATTACCGACTAAGAAAGTCCGCGAGGACTTTCGTAAGTAAGCAATAAGCCAGCAATAAATTATATACGGTGTTAGCCTTTCGTTATTTTTTAATTCAGTCGCTTTTATTCATTTTCGCTATTCTCTTCATTTGGATATTCTAGCATTACTTTCCTTAAAACAAATTCACTTTCTTCACTAAAATCATCCTCAAGGAATTTATCGGCTACATCAACTAAATCATTTTGAGAAGCTGGAATTTCTAAACACATTTTCTGAATTCCTCCATCATACGGTTGTTTTTTACCAAGAAGGATACGTGGTTTGTTATTAAGAATTAAACCTATTATACCTATAAGTGCATAGTCTTCTGTTTCGTACTCTTTTAACTCAATTATATCCGATTCAGATATTTTGGTTTTATTTAGATATACCTGTTTCAGAAACGCAATTAAATCTGATTCGTAATTATCTTGAAGAAATTTAGAAATCATGAGCGTTATTTTTTTAATTCAGAGGCTGTTTTTGCATTGTATCCCATAAGTAAAAGTCTTCTTAATGATTTAATTTCAGGTATATTATATTTTTCTTTATTGTCAGGATTTGAAATAATTGCATCTAAATAGTCAAGAAGTGTTTCTTCTTTTCCATTATAGATTTCTACAGTATTTACATTGATTGGATACTTATACGGATTGCTCAAAAGGAAGTCACCTAAAACACTCTTATGCATTCCCAAATCAACAATTCGTTTTAAAAAATGTTGTGGGGTTCTAGTGAATTTAGTTGTACCTTCTTCGTGGCAAATGAATTTATGATTATTTTCATTCCAAAATTTGGTCAGTTTTTCTTTATAATTTGGGTCTTCTTTTGTTAGACCAAGAAAATTTAGAATTAATTCTTCAATATCTTGACCAGCTTGTCTAGAATCTGATGTCCGAAAAGCTAATCCAGAGAGACATAACTTTTTTATGAAATCATTTAATTTAGCGTCATCAATTTTAGTTTCATTTTGTGCTTGTGTATTCATTGAAAATAAAACAACGAATACCAATAATAAATATTTAAATTTTTTCATAATCTAGATTTTTTCTTTTTAGGAAACGGCTTGTCATAATGAAGGCTAACGTGTTTGTATATGGTTTGTTGCGTGGTTTAAGCAACTAATTTAGTAAATAATTACCGACCAAGAAAGTCCGCGAGGACTTTCGTAAGTAGGCGAGAAGCCAGCAATAAATTATATACGGTGTTAGCCACAGTACTTATTTCCACCAGATTGTAATTCCATCGAATTTTGCATTGTCAGGAATTTTAGTTTTATCTATTCCATTTCCATTCCACCAACCTTCGTCAAGTTCCGATTTTTTGATACTAAACCAAGCATTAATATGATTTACGTCCAAAATAATATGTTCCATATCAGGTGAAATTTTGTCGGTTGCATAATATTGTTTTAAATCTCCAAAGGTTGAGTTAAGTCCAATTTTTTCTGTCGTTCTAAATCGACTGTCTAAAACCGAAATTCGATTAATTTTTGAATTCGTATTCCCGTTCTGTTTTGGTGTTAAAACCAAAATCTTTTTCATATTAGAGTCGTAGATTTCATAATCATCATAAGTGTCATCAGCGAACTCTCCATATCCAACAGTTTTTTTAATTTGTTTCTTTGGAATGGAATTATACACATCATTAATTGTCATACCTTTTGAGAAAATTCCAACTCGGTTTGCGGAAATGTGGAAATTGTCAAAAGTATAACCAGTTGTTTTTACAACAGTTTCTTTTATTATGTCATTTTGGGTTGTTTCTTTCTTTTCTTTGATTTCTTTAGGCTTTGTTAATTCGATCTCTTTGGATTCAGAATTCTGCTCTTTTTTAGTCAATTCCAATTCACGTTGCAAAAGTTCATTTTCCTTTTCGAGTAATTCTTTTTCTTTTTCCGATGTTGAATTACAGCTTATTATTGTCATTAAAATAAAAATCGTTCCTAAAATTTTCTTCATAGTTCGGGGTTTTGTGTGTATTGTGGCTAACGGTTTAGTATATGGAAAGTTGCGGGTTTGCGTGCGAGGAATTTCCGAAGGAAATTCAGACGTAGTAAACGTGCAACTGCCTTTGATTAAGCACAAAACAGCAATTTTTTATATACTGTGTTGTGTGTAGTTTTTTAATTGTTTTATTATTTTCCTTGCGTTTCTTTCTATTATTTTCCAATCCCACAATTCAGGATTTCCAAATTCAGGATTAGTGCTTTTCCAATTTTCAGCTCTTTTTTTTGAGTCACAGAAATTCGGCATTCAATTTCGTTTTCGGCATTTAGTAAATTCAGATGAACGAATATTATTCCCCAACCATCAATTCGGTTTCGGTAGGTTTTTCCGTTGCAGTATTTCGGGTCGAGTTTTAATTTTGTTATAGTGAACTTGCCTCTACTTTCAGGATTATAAATCCCAAATCCTAATTGCGTTTTCTTTTCAGAAATCGAATGTTCGAAATAGTCTTTAAATTCAGAGAAATTATTTATCCGAACTAATTCGCTTTCCATTTCAGAATACGATTCATAAAGTTCAGTTTTTGAATCCAATAGAATAAATTCAATCAGCTCAAAAAGTTTCTCTTTATTTATGTTTTCTGTTCTTTGCATTCGGTTTTATCAAATTACACACAACGTGTTTGTGTATGATTAGTTGCGTGGTTTAAGCACTAAAGTTAGTAAATAAAAACCGAATAGAAAATCCGCGAGGATTTTCGTAAGTAAGCGATAACCAAGCAATTAATTATACACGGTGTTGGCAAATCGTTTTTATTTTTCAAATTCAATAATTGGGAAATGCGGTTTCCACATTTTTCCTAATTTTTCTTTATTTTCTGCAAATCGAATGTCAGTTATTTTGGCATTCTCTAATTTATTTTTTAACCTTTCCGAAACATAAATTCCCCAAGAATAATGAGGGATTTTAAACAAATCAATGTTAGAATCGAATTTTTTGTTAAAAACAACTTTTTTTGTCTCAAACGAATAACTTTTCGTAGAGTCTAATTTATTTTCTGTTATCAAGTCCAACTCGTTTTGATGAGATTTTATTTTAAATTTCTCGCCATTTTCGTCAGTCACAAATATTTCACTTTTTTCAAAATTAATCCAATCGTAGCAATCTGAAGCGTTTTCGTCAGGGAAAGTCAAGTCAAAATATTCATAAGAATTGTTCTTTTTAAATAACCCAAATAATTTTTCTTTACGCAATACTTTTGCTTTCCCTAATTTATATTTAATTGTATTACTTTCTTTGAAAATATTTAATGCTTTTTCATTAATTATATATTCATTAGTTGAGTGTAAAATATCATTAAGTTTATTAAAATCATTGTCGTCGTACATTTTACATATCGTAACAATTTTTCCATCGATTTTTTTATAATCAATTTCCTCAATTGCTCCAGAATCATCAATGATAAATATATAGTACTGCATTTCGTTCAAATGTTTGCCAACGTTGTTGTATATTGAAAGTTGCGTTTAAAGTGAACGGCTATTTTCCGAAGGAAAATGGGTGTTTACAAAAATGCGACTAGTTTTGTAAAGCACTAATTTAGCAATTTTTACTATACGGTGTTGGCATTAGTTTTTTTACTTTCAGAATATTTACTTTCAATTTCATTTTTCCAATTTTCAAAGTTAATTTTATTCATTCCTTTATTTAAAATCAGATTAGAATTCTTTTTCAGTTTGGTAATTATTGACTTATGATTTGGTTTTTCTTTGGTAAAGTCCCATTCAGTTTTTAATCTGCCATATTCCCAAAAATTATATTCATCTTTTATTGAATTTTGTAATTTATTAAGATCGTAATTATTCATGTGTTTTCCATTTATTCTCGGGTCAAAGAGAATAATTCCATAAACACAAGGAAATCCTTTTTCATTTCTCCAATTGTAACCAACAATTACTGTAAAACCATTGATTTTTCCAATTAAATAATCTTTTTTGTGTTTAAAACCAATTTTCATTAATTCCGTAAAAGGATATTTTTTTAATTCATTTACTCTCTTTTTTGGACCAAAATAAATATCATAAATATAATAAAGTGTTCCTAAAAATATAGAAACTCCAAAGATTAAGTAAGTAATATTTATAATTCCATTTATATTAAATTTTCCTGATATTATAAACGAAAAAAGAAACACCAATAACATTGATGAAAATGAAATTATTGCTTTTCTGTAATATTCAAATATTTTCATTTTTTAATTAATGCCAACGTTGTTGTGTATTGAAAGTTGCGTTTTAAGTGAACGGCTATTTTCCGAAGGAAAATTGTTGTTTACAAAAATGCAACTAACTTTGGTTGAGTACTAAATTAAGCAATTTTTACTACACGGTGTTGTACACTGTTTTTTATTTCAATTTTATAATTAATTCTTTATTTGTATTCAATATATTTTCTTTAATTCCAGTAGAATCTTTAATAACTTTATATTCAGTTGAATTTTCCTTTTTAACGATTAATGTTATTTTTTTTATTCCCAATTCTTCGAGTTCAATATAAAAATTCGTTAAGTCTTCTGATTTAATGTTTTCTCCAACGAATAATTCAACGGTTGGCTTTAAATTGTGATGTTCTCCAAAAAATGCTGTTTTTACGTCATTCAGGGAAATAATTTTCTCATTAAACCTAATCTTTGTAATTCCTTTTTCGGAATAAAGATGGAAATTATATGAATTACTATTTACTGACAGTTTTTCATTTGAATCGATTCCAATTAAACGATATTCATCCAATTCAAAATGTTTCGAATTTTCAACTTTGTAATATGTTTTATTAAATACTTCAATAGAATCGTTGTTGAAGAATATAAGTTTTGATTTTAAGTTATAATTATTCAAACTGATGTTTAATTCATCATTTTTCAAATAATATTCTCCACTTTCAATTCTCGAAAAATTATCAAGTAGTTGTATTTTCTTTTTAGAGAACTTAATATCTGAATAAGAAATTTTATCATTAAAAGAGAAAGTTCTCCATTCACCAATTAAATCATTTTTTTTAATTCGATTGCAAGAAGAATTTTGAATGAAAATAACAAATATTATTAAGTAATAAATTCTTTTCATAAATAGTGTACAACGGTTTTGTGTATGATTAGTTGCGTGTTTTAAGCACTAAAGTTAGTAAATAAAACACAGATAGAGAGTCCGCGAGGACTTTCGTAAATTGGCTAAAACCAAGCAATTAATTATACACGGTGTTGGCAACTGTATTTTTTAATTTTAACTTCCTATTTTTCCATATCTTTGGTAATCAGAAAAATATAATACAATTATCTTTCCGTTTTTTAAATATGGATAGAATAATTCATATTTTCCGTCACTTGCACTAAATCTAACTTTATCAAGATTTTTAAAAAACACATTATCTAAATATTCTCTTTCTTCTTTTGTAGTCTTTAGTATAAAGTCTTTTTTCTTTGGTTGGATTGAGTCGTTCAATTCTCCATAATAGCTTCTAAACCCTAAAAAAACTTTTGATTTGTCAATGTTATCATTTACAATTACTGAAACAAATGGGAAATGTTTATCGGTCTTTGAATAAATGTCAAGTATTTCTTCTGTGTCAATAATCCAGTTTTCTTTGAAAGAGTAATTCAATAATCTGTCTGATTTTTCTACATTATTTTCGATAATTGATTTAGCTGAAGAAATGAGCATTTTTTCTTTCTTTTCAGTTGTTAAATAATCTCCACCAAATAGAAGTATAAAAATTATAGGAAAGCTAATTCCAAAAATTATTCCTATTTTTTTATTCATTTTTTTCGGAATATTTAGGTCGTCTTGATTATGTTTTTCTGCAATTCTTGTCAAATTAAACATTACATTTATTATTAAAGAACCAGCCATTAAAGCTAAAATTCCGACAATACTCAAATAAAATGTTTCAGTAATATTTTCTCTAAATACTTTAAATCCAAATACTGTTATTGATATAAAAACAAATACCCAATACACCAATAATATTATCGAAATTATTCCAATAATGTTACTAACTTTAACTAAAAATTTATTATTCATTTCCTCTTTGAGTTTTTTTTCGTTTATATAGTTGCCAACGTTGTTGTGTTATGGAAAGTTGCGATTTTTATGAACGGCTATTTTCCGCAGGAAAATTGAAGTGAGTAAAAATGCAACTGCCTTCGGTTAAGCTAAAAATAAGCAATTTTTTATACACGGTGTTACCAAAAGTAGTTTTTTTATTTTCCAATTTTTCTTATTATTTTCTAAATTCAGCGTTCGAGTGAAAATTCCGCCAATATTTTAATTCCACATCTTGCTCAATTCCGCAATTTTGGTTTTTCAGCGTTTGAGTGTTTTCTTACATGCTTAATTCCGCCAATAATTTTTACTTTTTTTTTGATTTTAAAGAAATTCTCAGCCTTTCTGAATTTTCGTTTTAAAGATAATTTTACACAGATTTTACTCCGCATTTTGCTCAATTCCACTTTGCTCAGTTTTTACTTTTTATTTTTCTAAATTCTCAAAAATGTAAACAAAATTCTTTTAGAATTTTCCAATCTTCAGAGAGTGTTCCGCAATTTTAAATTCTTTTTTTAGCTTTTAAATGCTATTTTAAATTCAGGATTTGAGTGATTGAGCTATTTTTGGTAACGTGTTTTTGTATGGAAATTTGCGTTTAAAATGAACGGCATTTTTCCGCAGGAAAAATAGCGTTTATAAGAAAGGACAAACTTTTGATTAAGCCAAATTTAGCAATTTTTTATACAAGGTGTTGCCTAAAGTTGTTTTTTGTTTTTCCGACTTTGTTATTATTTTCGAGATTTAACGTTCGAGTGATAATTCCGCCAATATTTTTAATTCCGTAATATTGGGAATTCAACATTTGAGTGGTTTTTCAAATTTTGATTTAGGAGATCTTTCCGTATTTTCAAATTTAGCGTTTGAGTGATAATTCCACAAAGATTTTCATTCCGTAATAATTGGAAACTCAACATTTGAGTGGTTTCTTTTATTCTTGAAAAACGAGATTTCTCCGCCTTTTTTAATTTTGAGTTTAAGAGAATATTCCACAAACTTTATTTTAAGAATCTAAATATTTTCAAAGTTTTTAAATCTTTATTAAAAACTAAAATTTTCACTCGCGAGAGAGTGTCTAACATTTTAAATTCAGAAGTTTTATTGTTTTTTTTCCAACGTTTTGATTGGTTTTGGGCAATTTTTGGCAACGTTTATGTGTATGATTAGTGGCGTGATATGTTTTTCAAACACTTTTTTACTTAATTCCTCAATTATAGTTGGTTTTTCAAATTTCAGATTCTCGCTTTTAGTTGCAGAAAGTAATTTGTCATTTGGCTTTTCAATAAAGTATTTAAAACTTTTATTTCTAAAGTCATATTTTGACCAAAGAAAAGTACTTTTTAGTTTCTCATTTTCGTAATAATCAGTTTCTGTTTTAGTGTCAAAAAAACCATATTCAACTATTTTTTTGAAATGCCCATTTTTAGATTTTTCATCATACCAAACTGTTTCATATTTATCCGATGATTCGATTTGTTTTAGATTGTCTGCTATTTCAGGTATTCCTATTTTCAATCTTTCAGAATTGAATTCAATTCCGTGATTTTTATTAAAAGGTGCTAAATAATAAAAGAGGAAATATCCTCCAATAATTATTACTAATATGATGTTAGTTCGTTTTTTCATTCAAATTAATGGCAACGGTTTTGTGTATGATTAGTGGCGTGTTTAAGCACCTAATTTAGCAAATAAAAACCGAATAGAAAATCCGCGAGGATTTTCGTAAGTAGGCGATAACCAAGCCATTAATTATACACGGTGTTGGCAGTAGTGTTTTCATTTTCCTATGTTTTTTTACTCTCAAGATTTTTAATCGACTTGATTATTTTTTCCGCTTTTTGGTCGTCCGTTGCAACATTCGTAATTTCATTTAGAATTTCTGTTTGTTCTTTTTTCTCCAATTGTTCAAAAATTCGTAAAACTTGTGCATCTTTAAAACATTCCAAAATTTCAGAAATATCGTTAGTTCCGGTTTGATTTTCGAGATATAAGGTCACAATTACAGTATCGCCACCATCTTTATTTATTGCGTTTCTAATTTCTGAATTTATAGACATTTTTTTGTCCGCATTTTTTACTGGTCCTAAATTTTTATTCTTTATTTCATAACCATCTATAGTTCCTGATACTTTTAAATCGCCCCATTTTCCTTTAATATCTTTTGTGTTCGGGATTATCAATTGATATGTCCAAGCTCCATTTCCAGGAATATATTGAAGCGTTAATTTTTTATTTTCAACAATGTAATTCATTCGTTCTTCATTCTTTCAATTTTCCTTAAATTTCAATATAGTTGTGTTTTTTTTACATTACTGCCAACGTTGTTGTGTATTGAAAGTTGCGTTTTAAGTGAACGGCTATTTTCCGCAGGAAAATGGACGTTTACAAAAATGCGACTAGTTTTGTTAAGCACTAATTTAGCAATTTTTACTACACGGTGTTGGCAGTAGTTTTTTTATTTTGAATTATTTATTTTTATTATATTTCTTTATAATTTCAATATATTTATTATGATAAATTAAATAATTTTCTATTGTGTGTTCTTTAATTTTATTTAAATCTTTATCCTTTTCTGGTCTATATTTAAAATAAATGTCAAGCCAATGATTCCAATATTTTATATTGAATTCATATGAGTTTTTATATTTTGTTATATCTACAATTACATTCAGTTTTGTTGTATTTAATTTTTGATATAAATTATATTCGTTTTCTGAGTTATCACAAAAATGTTCTAAAGATCTTTGGTATTTTAAAATCCATTCAATTAGGTTTATTTCATTTTTTGAATTAAAAGAACGATATTCCTCCATTGCTTTATCTGCAAATTCCTGGTCCTTTTTTAATTCAAAAAGTTCTTCTAATTCAGAATATAATTTATAAAAAAAATCAAACGATTCTGAGTTATTTACACGATAATAAACGTGAATTTCACAATATAATTTATCTAATTTCTTATATAGTTCTTCTAAATCGTCTAAATTTACAATCGTATTTTTATATTCTTTTAGTCCTTCGGTAATTAATTTACCTTTTTCTACTATTTGTTCTATTTCCAAATCTATATTCATTTTTTTATAATGAAAAATTAAAGTTTATTTGATTAAAAATCCTGCATTAATTTTACATTCAGGAAGCTCTCTTTTAAGAATTTCAATTTTTTCGGCCTTTATATTGTTTCCAAAACAATTTAAAGTTTTTAAATTTTTACATGTTCTTAAATATTCTATGTTTTCGATTTTGTTAAAACCAATTGAAAGTTTTTTAAGTTTTCTTAAATTTTTTAGTGGTTCAATATCTTTGATTTCATTGCCTGTTAAATTAACTTCTTCAAGATTATGTAAATTGGAAAATGCATCTAAATTACTTATTAAATTATCACCGAAATCAATTTTTTTTAACTTTATTAAATCACTAATTGGTTTTAAGTCAATAATTTTATTTGTCCAAAATTCTAATACTTCTAAATTATAAAGGTTTGATAGTGGTTGTAAATTATCTATTGAACCTACGTTTAGTCTTATTTCTTTTAAATTTATTAAGTTTTCAAGTTGTGAAATTTCTGAAATATTATTTCTATTAAAATAACCTAATTCGTTTGTTCCGTAAGATTTAATGTTTGATATATTGAGGGTTTTTAGGTTTAATAAAGGTTTTATAAAATTTAAGTTATCCAAGTAATTTCCGGTAACATCAAGAAAATTAAGGTTAAATAATTTCAATTTTTCAATGTTGTATAATTGACAATATCTAATTTTTAGAGATTTTAAGTATTTTAAAGACTCTAAACATTCTATATTATTGATAGGATTATTACTAAGATTTAAACCTTCCATTAGACTCAAATTAATTAAATCTTTAATGTCAGTGAGCCTATTATTAGATAAGTCTAATTCAATTAGTTTTATACAATTTTTTAAAGGTGTTAATTGCTCTATATTGTTTCCAGAAAAAACAGCCTTCTCAAGATTTGGTAAATATTGCAAACCGTCTAACGTATTTAAATTGGATGCTATAGCATTAAAATTTTTAATATGTGGTTGAGTAATCTTTGTAGATATTATTAAATTTAAATACTTGCTCATTTTTAATTTTTAATGCTTTTCATAGTTTACTTATTCTTTAAGTTTTTAATTACTGCCAACGGTTTTGTGTATGGAAAGTTGCGTTTTTGTATGCGAGGATTTTCCGCAGGAAAATCAGACGTAACAAAAATGCAACGACCTTTGCTTAAGCACTAATTTAGCAATTTTTTATACACGTTGTTGCCAACAGTACTTATTTCCATTTTTCTATTAATTCTATCACACCTTTTTTAATTCCGCTATAAAATTCTCCGTTTTTAAATTCAGGTATTATTTTTTCGTCAATTACTTTTTTACAAACTTCGTCAGTCAAAATCAATTCAGTTCCAGTTCCAGTTCCAGTTGCAATTCCGATTTGTCTGCAAGGATTACACACAACTATTGTCAATCCGTTATTTTTTTCAGCCGTTCCAACTCCCCAAGTTTGTCCTAAATCCGTTGCGAATTTTTGGATATCGTTATATGGTTTTATGTTGTCTACTGTTACCACAACAATTTGTCTTGTCGTTTCAATATCGTAATCATAAAGAATTTTCGATAATTCAGTTCGTTGTGATTCCGTAAAAATTTGTCCGTAATCATTTATAATTCCAATTGGTTTCGGAATAGAACTTTTTTCCGTATCCGAAAAATCAATTTCAGTTGTCGGTTTTTTAGTTTCCGTTTCTTGAGCAATTCCTTTGCAAGAAAGAAAATTTAAAGTCAATAAAAGGATTAATATTTTAGTTCCGATTTTCATTTTTCGTATTGTTGGCAACGTTGTTGTATAAGCTTTGTTGCGTTGTTTAAGCAGTGAATTTACTAAATAAAGCACGAACGGCGAAATTCCGGAGGAATTTCCCAAGTGAGCTAAAACCAGCAATAAAGTTTATACGGTGTTGGCAACAGTACTTTCTGCAATGTACTGAATTATAATAATCATAACTATTATGGAAAAATATAATGGCCAAATTGTTTTTCCGAAAATACAACTTATTAAACTATATTCATCTTTCTTAAATTCCTTTGTTGACATAGAGAAATCTATTTGATTTTCCGGAAGTTTTCTTACTTTATCATATAAACCTCTAAATTTTCTTTCTTGGTGTAAGAAGTATCCATTTAAATACCAGAAAACTGCTATTGATAAAACTGCAATTCCTAAAATTCTTTCGTTCATTTTATTGTCTGAAAATATAAATAGAGCAGATACAATAGTTATTGACCAACCTTTGATTAAAAATGAATTAGTACTCATTCTATTAATAGTATTATGGATAAATTCCAAATGTTTTAATTTATTATTATCCATCTATTAAGAATTTAGAATTTATTTGATTCAATGAATAAAGCTCGTCTAAGGGATTTGAATTTGAAAATTTTGCTTTATTTATCCAAAGTTGTATGTCACGCAAAGTTAATTTTGTAAAATGTGATAACTCAAGTTCATATTCAACTGTTAATTGCTCTTTCACACTTTCGCTTAAAGATATTCTACTTGAAAAGGTTCGAGTTTCTTGTTTTAATCTTTTTGGTGTTTTTTTTCTTATAGTTTGTGTTGTTGCAATTTCTGAAAAAATCCAAGGTGAATTTGTACTGTCTTTTATTGTATCAATTGCAGAGACTGAATTAGGTGTATTTAGGAAAAAAATTGCTTCACAAGAATCAATCATTTTATTTAAAGCAGAATTTAGCATTAAGTGTACGTGGCTTGTTGAGAAATTTCTTTTTTCGTAGCTATAAGTAGTTTGATTTTCGTGCATACAATATTTATCATCTATAGCTTTTAAAAGTTTGTCTGAAAATCCCCAAACAGTAGAGTCAATAAATGTTTTTAAACCAAAATTTTTATATAGTAATCCCGCTAAAGCTATTGCTTTATCCTGATCTTTGTGAGAATGAGATAAAAAAATGTCACATTCAATTATTGGGAACCATTTTTCAATTACTTTATTTCCATTTATAATTCCATTAAAGGCAATCAAATCATCAAACCTATCATTTATTTTCTCGGTCATTTCAGAGTGGATTTCTTTTCCTTTCTCTGTAAAGCTGTCATTTAGGGTTTCTGGAATTACTAAATTAAATCCTCTGTACATAGATGTGTTTTTTTTGTATTGTTGCCAACGGGTTTGTATATGGTTTGTTGCGTTTAAATAAGTACTGTTTTTTCGGATTTATCACAAAGCTAAAAAAAAATAAATTACCTTTGGTTAAGCCAGTAATAGCAATAAACTATATACGGTGTTGGCAGTAGTAATTTTATGCTATAGCTAAATCGTCTTTACTTAATTTAAGTTTTGGATTATCCAATTTTTTAATCGTTGTTCTTATTTTAACTCTATCAGATTGTGGTAAAAAAGTCGGAACTAAATCGGTTAAGTCAATTTTAAAAATTCTATTGATAACAATCAAATCTTTTAAGGAAAAGGGACTTACTCCATTTATCAGTTCAGACATATAGGATTTGCTTTGGTGTCCCAAAATTTTCCCAAAGTCTTGTTGTGTTAGATTTAAGTTCTTTAGTTTTTTTCGGATAAGCTCTTTTCTTCGCTGGATAAATAACCGTTCTTTTTCGGCTATCAATTCCGCAACATCACTTTCACGTAATTTTTTGTCAGAAATATTAGAATTGGCACTCCAATTTTTATCTTCGTACACCTCAATTAAATCTCTTAATTGTTTTCTAACAGATTTGAATTTCGGATTTTCTTTTGAAAGAACACGTAATTTTCTGTCCGCAATCAATGCTCTTTCAAAATCCAATTCATTTTGAATTTTTCCATTTTCAATTAGTTCTGATATGTCGAATTGTGTTTTCATAATTTTATTTTTTAAATCCAATCATTAGATTTTAACCACTTTTTAATAGTATTTTTATTATTCTTAAAAACCGTTTCATATTCTTGATGCGTTCCCACCCAAACAGCAGTAGCTTCATTATCATCAAACTCAATCAAAATCATTGTTCTGTGAACATTAATATTAAAAAAGTAGAATCCATCACTATGAACAATGTCAGCATCTTTTCTTGTTATATTTAGTTCAGTTTGATTCTTCCAATTATTCTCATCAATGTCCTTAATCAATTGGTCGATAGCTTTGGTCAAAGGAATATTTCCTCTGTTCTTTCTTTTAAGCTTTTCTAATATTTTCTTGTTGGTTAGTCTCATCTGCGATTGCAAATATATAAAAATGTTCGGATAAAAACCGAACTTTGTAGATTTTCTTTTATTACTGCCAACGTTTATGTATAAGAATAGTTGCGGGTTTGTATGCGAGGATTTTCCGAAGGAAAATCAGACGTTACAAACACGCAACGACCATTGATTAAGCAGTAAGCCGCAATTATTTTTATACGGTGTTAGGGCAAGTTATTATTCCGTTTATTTCTGTAAATTTTTCTTTGCCAAATTCCATTTTCGCTTTTTCATAACTTGATTTTCGGTCATTTCGGTAAGTAAGAACTTTATCTGATTCTGTATAAAAATTCCACAATTCGTAATTTTCGTCAGCATAATTTTCGTCAGAAATCATAATTATTCCTCCTAAATCAAATTCCAGTTCCGTTATATTTTTTTTCGTATTTATAATTATTTTATTCAGCTTTTGACCGTTTATAAATCCGAGTGCGAATTCAATTTCTTCACGTTCGCTTTCATCGTGAGCTAATTCATTTTCTTTTGCATATATTTTCCAATTAGACATATAAATGAAAAAAGTATGTTCGCCCTTTATTGTTACGTGTCTATTTTCAAACTCGTTAAAAGGAAACTTGTTTTTTTCTTTTGGCTTATAAATTCCACTAAATTCAGTTTTCGGATTACCAAATTCTAAATTCAAGAATGAACCATATCCTTGTTTAGCTCCCCAAACAAATTGTCCGATTATTGGTAGTAAAATATCTTGAATTTTTTCCTCTTTCATTCGGTTTCTCTAATTTGCCCTAACGGTCTTGTGTATGATTAGTTGCGTATTTAAGCGAGAAACTTACTAAATAAAACACGAACCAAGAAAATCCGCGAGGATTTTCGTAAGTAAGCACGAACCAAGCAATTAATTATACACGGTGTTGGCAAATCGGTTTTATTTTTCTCGCAATCGTTAAATTCCGAGATTTTGTTTCTCAAGCGTAATTTAGCTTTTTTTTCTTAAAATTCTCGAAAAAATCTCCGCTTTTCATTCCGTTTTATTTTCCGAACGTTTTGCGTTTCTGCTATTCAGCCAGAACTTTTCGGATTGCTAAATTTTCGATGCAATGAACTGGCATTTGGCAAATCAAAATTCCGACGTAATTTTTCCAAGAGTGATAAATTCAGACGTTATTTTTAATTTAGATATCAAGTTTATTCTTTCTTAAAATACTCAAAAAAATTTCCGACTTTTATTCCTTTTTTTTTTCGAACGTTTTGCGTTTCTGATATTCAGCCAAAAGTTTTCAGTTTGCTAAATTTTCGATTTAAAGAACTAAAATTGGGCAAGCCAAAATTCCAACGTATATTTTCCGCAAGAGTATTTAATTCCGTTGTTGTTTTTTCAATTTCATTTTCAGATTCGATTTATTTTTTCCTGTCTTAAAAATCTAAAGATTTGAATTGAAGCACAATTTTTGTTGGTCTGGATAACTGTTTGCCAACGTGTTTGTATATGGTTTGTTGCGTGTTTTAAGCACCTAATTTAGTAAATAATTACCGACCAAGAAAGTCCGCGAGGACTTTCGTAAGTAAGCGAGAAGCCAGCAATAAATTATATACGGTGTTCTACGCAGTTTTTTCATTCGTCATTGGAAATTCAGTTATTTTTCCGTCTATAAACATTCGTAATTCCTGGTCAGAATGAACTAAATTAATTTCAATTCCTTTTCCGTTTAAAAACTTTAAAACGTGACCAAATTCAAATGAATTAATTGGAATAAGAACTTTCAGTTCCGATTTCAGTTTTCTCTTTAAATAAATTGCGCTGTCTTGTCGATATTGACCTTGATTATATTTTACGCTTTTAATTTCAGAAAAATTAATAAATTCAGATTCAGTTTTTCCAGTCATATTCGTTTTCAGTAATTCTATTTTATTTTCAGTAATTATAATTCCGTTTGCAAGATAATTTCTAATCATTCCAAAAATTAGTGCGAATAAAAAAATTCCACCCATAAAAATTTTGATTGTCAATGATTCAGAAGTATAAACGAAATATGTTCCAATTAAAAACAAAAAAAGAACTCCATAAAGACTAATTATTTTCGGTTTAGTTTCATAAATTATTTTTTCGGTTTTCATTTTTCAGCGGTATTTTTGGTAAATTGCGTAGAACGTTGTTGTGTTATGAAAAGTTGCGATTAAAATGAACGGCTATTTTCCGAAGGAAAATAGAAGTTTATATAAATGCGACTAATTTTTATTAAGCTAAAATTAAGCAATTTTTTTTACACGGTGTTGCCTAAAGTTGTTTTTGTTTTTCCGATTTTGGTTATTATTTTCGAGATTTAGCGTTCGAGAGATAATTCCGCCAATATTTTTAATTCCGCAATATTGGTAATTTAACATTAGAGTGTTTTTTCCATTTTTTGACTTACGAGATCTTTCCTAATTTTCAAATTTTACGTTTGAGTGACAATTCCGCCAACATTTTCATTCCGCAATAATTGGAAATTCAACATTTGAGTGGTTTCTTTTATTCTTAAAAAGCGAGATTTCTCCGCCTTTTAAATTTTAAGTTTGAGTAAAAATTCCACAAACTTTGTTTTAAGAATCTCTATATTTTCACCCTTTTTAATTTTTATTAAAAACTAAATTTTTGACTCGCGAGAGAGTGTCTAACATTTTAAACTTCAAGAGTTTTATTGTTTTTTTTCCAACGGTTTGAGTGGTTCTGGACAATTTTTGGCAACGTTGTTGTGTATGATTAGTGGCGTGTTTAAGCACCTAATTTAGCAATTAAAAACCGAATAGAAAATCCGCGAGGATTTTCGTAAGTAGGCGAGAACTAGCCATTAATTATACACGTTGTTGCCACACGTTTTTTATTTCCAATAACTTATTTTTCTCGTATCCACATAAATTGGAACGAATTCCTTTGAATTATTAAAATGTTCTTTCATTGATACATTTTTCTTAATCCAATTCCCATTTTCGTCAAATTCATAGGTAAATTTCAGTTCACGATTTAATTTTGAGTTTTCATATTCTTTTGAATTAGTGGGATTATATAAAATATCAAATTCAGTTATATTGTCTAAATGCTTTTTTAAATCCGCTGATATTGTATAAGAAGTTTGTTTAAAAATTCTTCCATCTTTCCATTCCGTTTCGCTTATCATTTCTATCCATTCTGTTTTATATGACGATTCTATTAGATTGTTGTTATTGTCATATTTAAACAGATTAGTTGTCATTGATTTGTCATTCCCTTTTTCTTTTTGTGTAGAAGATATTATTTTATCATTATTATCAAAAGCGTATTCTAAATTAACTTCGGTCGTATCATTTCCTTTAATGGAAATTCGTTTTATTTGATAATCATTTTTTCCATAATAAAAAGTTGTTTTATGGTCAATTGTATCATTAACGAAAACACTCAATTCACTCGTGTTTTTGATAGTATCATATTCCGAAGTTTGAATAATATTCGATTCGTTTGATTTGTTAATTGAAACACTTTTTATGAAATCTTGGTTTTTGTTATAATCAATAACATTAGTTTGTGTAAGTTCTCCATAATTATCGAAGTATTGTACTTTTTTTAATTCCCCAAAATCAGTGTACTCTTCTATTTTGTTCAGAACAGGTTTATCTTCATTTACTGTGTTCTGAAAAGTTGTTTTGTAATATTCAATTTTTTCAACTTTTCCATACAGATTGTTTCCTTGTAAAGCGTTTTTCGAATCTGAATAAATTGGCTGTAAATCGGTTCTCAATTCAGTTTTATTTTGGCAGTTAAATAAAATAATTGACAGTAAAGTCAGTAAGTAAATTTTTCTCAATGTTCTTATTTTCAAATGTGTGGCAACGTTGTTGTATAAGCTTTGTTGCGTTGTTTAAGCAGTGAATTTAATAAATAAAGTACGAACGGCGAAATTCCGGAGGAATTTCCCAAGTGAGCTAAAACCAGCAATAAAGTTTATACGGTGTTGCCACACGTAATTATTCAGGTTTTTCATTTTTCAAATATTCATAACTATTTTTAAAATACTTTTTTATTGATGGTTTCAAAAAGTTTGAATATTCTGTATTTTCATTTCGTTCATTAGATAACCAAGCCATTGAATAAGCTATTATTTGTTCAGGTAAATATCCAATTCCACTTGATTGCCAGCCAAATCCTCCATTTGTTGAAAATTGTGAAAAATTAAATCTTGAATTACCTATAAAAATTCCAAAACCATAAGTTATAGCTGTTAAGTCAGTTAAATATTCATCATTTTCCTCAATTCGATTTTCTCCTAATAATATTTGGTGAGACAATTCGTGAGAAATTGTTGCAATTAATGAAATAGGATCTTTTAATTGTTGAGTTTCAATTGATATTACAATTCCTTTTTCGTTCTTTTCGTAAGTTCCAGCTGCACTTTCCCATTCTCCATTTATGTCAGCAGGTGTTGTTAAGATTGTTCCATTTTCGGATTCTACGATTCCATCTGAAAAAAAGTCAAGTTTTATTTCCACATCTTTGATGCTCATTAATTCCATTGTTCGTTCTAAAATGAATTCAGCATCTTTTTCTGTTTTATCGAAATTCCTGTTATAAAATTCTTTTGTTGGTTTCACAGTTTGAATTTCCATAAAATGTTCTTTTCCTAATTCAGCTTTTAACCAAATTAAATCTTCATCAATCCAAACTTTGTCTTCTTCTGTAATTGGTAATTTTTTTCTTTTATTCCAGAACATTTTCGTTCAGTTTTTTTATGTGTGGCAACGTGTTTGTATATGGTTTGTTGCGTGGTTTAAGCAACTAATTTAATAAATAATTACCGACTAAGAAAGTCCGCGAGGACTTTCGTAAGTAGGCGAGAAGCCAGCAATAAATTATATACGGTGTTGTGCGTTCGTTTTTATTCCGATTTATACATATTTTTATAATATTCAACGTGATGAGGAAATTCCTCTTTATAAAAAGGATAACTTATTCCCAAAATTGAGATTTCATATCCTTCATCTTTCATTCCCGTAATTGTATTTCCAGCAACTCCTTTTATTTCAAGTCCATCCTGTCTGAATACTTTTAATTCTGATATTACTTGAGTATCAATAAATTCAAATTCTGGGTCGTCAGTATTTATTACAATATTATTTTTCAAGCAGTATTCTTTAAAGAATTCGTATGGCGTTTTTATTCCATTAAATTCAATTATTCCAAAAGCAACTCCCATTGGTGCGTCTGCTTTTTCGAGTTTTGAAGTTCCAATTTTTTTACCTCCTAAAACTACATTGTATTTTGTTTTACAGTTACTCAACACTTTTTCGTTGTAAAAGTCTAAATAATAATCAGAAGCAAGACATTCAAATGTCTCGTCTTTAAAAAAGAATATGAAATGTTTTCTATCAGAATTATTTGGTTGAATTTTCTCAATCGGATTTGGTAACTCATTATTTAATCCGCTTTTAATTTCATAAAATTCTCCCCAAGGTAATTCGTTGTGATTTGTTCTATATTGTCCATAAAAATACCCTTCGTCATTGCAAGTATTTAGAGAATATTCCGCACAGTTTTTAAATCGGATTTTGACTTTATCGCCTTTTTGATATTTGTCGAACTGAAAATGATTGAGATAAATATCCATAATTAAGTCAATTCCATCGACTTTTAATTCAATTTCAGGCGAAACTGGGTCAGCGTTCCAATCCTTTGTTATTTGGATATAGTCAATTTTTCGAGTAGGAATTTCCTCTACCTTTTTTGTTCCAAATAATTTGTTTATCCAACTCAATTTCTTTCGTTTTCGGTTTTTCTTAAATGACGCACAACGTGTTTGTGTATGATTAGTTGCGTGTTCAAGCGAGAAACTTACTAAATAAAACACTAACCAAGAAAATCCGCGAGGATTTTCGTAAGTAAGCAACGACCCAAGCAATTAATTATACACGGTGTTGGCAAATCGGTTTTATTTTCTTCGCAATCGTTAAATTCCGACGTTTTGTTTCTCAAGCGTAGTTTAGCTTTTTTTTCTTAAAATTCTCAAAAAAATCTCCGCTTTTCATTCCGTTTATTTTCCGAACGTTTTTCGTTTCTGCTATTCGGCCAGAACTTTTCGGATTGCTAAATTTTCGATGTTATGAACTGACATTTGGCAAATCAAAATTCCGACGTAATTTTCCGCAAGAGTGATAAATTCAAACGCTATTTTTTAATTTAGATTTCAAGTTTATTATTTCTTAAAATTCTCAAAAATATTTCCGCCTTTCATTCCGTTTTTTTTCCAACGTTTTGCGTTTCTGATATTCAGCCAAAAGTTTCCAGTTTGCTAAATTTTCGATTTAAAGAACTAACATTGGGCAAGTCAAAATTCCAACGTATTTTTTCCGCAAGAGTATTTAATTCCGACGTTGTTTTTTTTAATTTCAATTTCGATTTCAAATTCAGTTTCATTTTATT
Source organism: Polaribacter atrinae (assembly GCF_038023995.1). Lineage (NCBI taxonomy): Bacteria > Pseudomonadati > Bacteroidota > Flavobacteriia > Flavobacteriales > Flavobacteriaceae > Polaribacter > Polaribacter atrinae. The sequence continues at coordinate 1,129,015 of NZ_CP150660.1, read as the reverse complement.
TTTTCCTTTGTTAAAAATCTAAAAACTTGAATTTAAGCACAATTTTTGTTGGTCTGGATAACTGTTTGCCAACGTTGATGTATATGGTTTGTTGCGTGTTTCAAGCAACTAATTTAGTAAATATTTACCGACCAAGAAAGTCCGCGAGGACTTTCGTAAGTAGGCGAGAAGCCAGCAATAAATTATATACGGTGTTGGCAAATCGTACTTTAATCGTTGACATATTCGTCTAATCTATTTGTCATATTTTGAATTCTTATCTGACTGGTTTCCATTGATGTCAGTTCTTTTCGTAAATCAAGATAGTAATTTGACTTTTTACTGTTCCAAGATTTCCTAACTTCTTTTCCTGCATCCATAACAGAAGCAACACTTGAAATTATAGCACAATTAGCAAACTGTACAGCACTAAATAAATCATCTTTTCCGCTAAAAGCACTTCCAATTAAACTTGCTGTTAAAGTCGGAACTCCAACATAAAGAGCAGAAGGAACTATGTTTTTCGCAAATCCGCTAACAAGTTCTTTTCTTGTCATTTGACTGTTTTCTATGTCGTTTTTGAATTTTTGAATTTCTTTTAAAGCAAACTGTGAATCTTCAATTTTAGATAGTTTTTCGGAAAAGCCTGAAACTAATTCTCGAAATTGAGTTTTGTTATTTTTAAGATTGTCTGCTAATTTTATAATTCTATCCATTCTTATAGAACGAATATCTCTTGGTATCATATTTTCAATAATAAGATTTGAATAATGTTCGGTCGCCTCATCATTGCTAATCCATTCGTCTAAATTTCCATCTACATCAAAATATGTCATTGCAGTAAACATATCAGGGTCGTCAGTTAATCTTGCAATATTTCTCCTTTTACTAATTGAATCAGCAAGAAAAAACATATATCCATTCGCTATTTCTGGTCTAATTCTATAAAAACCGTCTCTGTCAACAGGACCTGAAAATTCTCTAAAAAAGTCTTTTAGTCGACTATCAATTTTGTCATCGTGTAACCTAACCTCAAAAGTTGAGGAATCAAAACCATCAGGAAACCATTCTAAATCGTTACAATAATGTTCAAATTTATCTGCTGTTTGTTTTAAGTCTTGTTCGGAAAGGACAATATCTTCTATAATTCCCTCTGAAATTGCAATTTGTATTTCTTCAGGGTCTTTTGCGGAATAATCGTCAGGTTTTATTCGGTAGATTTTATCCCTAATTGTAATTGCGGCTTTTACCCAAGTTTCACTTTGAAATTCAATTGATGGATAGTACAAAATTGAATCGGATGAAAAGTTATTTGTCATTTGTAAGGTTGTTTTTGGGTATGTTTGCCAACGTTTTTGTATATGGTTTGTTGTGTGGTTAAGCAACTAAGTTAACAAATAAAAACCAAATAGAAAATCCGCGAGGATTTTCGTAAGTAGGCTAGGAGCCAGCAATAAATTATATACGGTGTTGTGTGTAGGCTTTATTCAGTTTCATTGTTTTTCCAATAGATTATAGTAATGTCGAATGTCTTATTTGATTTATTCAATTTGTAATTTATTGAATTTCCTTTTAAGCAACCTTTTGATTCGTTTTTGTTTAATAACCAAGAAGATATTTTAATCATATTTTTGTCTCTAAAATCATATTCAAATGTCAGTTGATTATCTTCTAATAATTCAATACATTCAGTTGAATTCTTTAAAAGTAGTTTTGAGTCAAAGTCGTTAAACCAATTTATCATTTTAGTTGGTGTTAGTTCATTGTTTTTAAAATTAAATGTTTGTATGTCATTTCCATCTCCAACTATATCATTGGTGACAATAAAAAAATCATTTTCCTCAAATTGATAAATTGACAATGTCCAAAATCCATCAACAACTTGAATTCCAATTGTATTAGGTTGAATGTATTTAATGTTATTATACATTTCTGTAGTATCAATGATAAAATTATTTTTCTCAATAAAACTTACAGTTTTTTCTCTATCAACTTTTTTCCATTCCCAACTTCTCATTGTGCTTTCAGGCAAAACTTTTAGAATGTCAAGAAGTTTTTTATTTTTAAGGTAATCGACTGAAATAGTGTCTCTAAATTCATTTTTTATTTTTATTTCAGGTTTTGGTTCTGAAACAGTTTTCTCAATATTTTCAGTTTCATTGGGTTTTAGTGATTTCTTAACATTTGATTCACAAGAAAAAAATCCAATTGACAAAATTAATAATATGATAATCTTATAGTTCATAGATTTTTCAGCTTACACACAACGTGTTTGTGTATTGAAAGTTGCGTTTAAAATGAACGGCTATTTTCCGCAGGAAAATAGAAGTTTATAAAAATGCAACAAACTTTGGTTAAGCTAAAAATAAGCAATTTTTATTACACGGTGTTAGGCAAAGTTTTTTAGAAATGTTGCAATGGACCTAAACCAGCCTTAATTCTCATTTCATTTCGAATTTTGTCAACCCTTCTCGAAAAATTCATTCCTTTACTGTTAATTGCTTCAAGAATTATTTTAGCTTCTTTATATTCCTGATTTAGCTCTAAATCCACTAGAATTTCAGATAAATCAAATACATTTTCAGAATCAATCATTTCTTTTATTTCATCTGGAACATTGTAATAACTTATATAACTTTCAGCTTTCTTCTGTCTTAAAAAAGGTCTAACTGCGAAAAAGTAAATTAATGCAACTATAATTATAAATATTACCATACTTTATTAATCTAGATATTTTTTTTCTAATTCTCGATATTCATTCTCAATAATTGACATAACTCCTGACATAAAAATAAAACCATCTTTTTTGATGTCTCCAGAATTATATGTTAGTGGATTTTCTTCTTGATATGGAAGTAAATTCAGAATCCAATGTTCCAATATAATCATAGAACAGATATGTGAATAATCAATCTTTTTTTCATATTTTTTCTTTGAAGGTATGATTATTATAGTTTTTTTAATTATGTAATTAACTTCGGAAGTTACATTCATAATATTTTCAGCTGTTGGATAATATTTGTTTTCTAAAGAACGATATAAGTTAATTACGTTTGGAGAATTTAAGGTTTCCATTTTAATTTCATTAAATACATCTTCTCCATATTGTTGGATAAAAAAGTCAAATTTTCTTTTAAAGCCTTTATATCCATTCATTCCATCATTTGGTGTGTAGATTTTCATATTTTTTTAAATTTTGCCTAACGTGTTTGTATATGGTTTGTTGCGTGGTTTAAGCACCTAATTTAGCAAATAAAAACCGAATAGAAAATCCGCGAGGATTTTCGTAAGTAGGCTAGAACTAGCAATAAATTATATACGGTGTTACCTGCCGTATTTTTTTCGGACATTTTTAAATCGTTTTTCAGATGTCTGTAAAATAATAACTCCATTTATAGCTCTCGAACCATAAATACTCGCAGACTGTTCTTTAGTCAGATAAGTAATTCCATATGTTTCTACGAGCAATAATTCTTTTAAAGGTTCTCTGTCTTGTAAAGGATAACCATTAACAACTAATAATGGTTCAGGATTTCCATTTACGCCATCTCTAACTCTTATTTTGACATTTGGATTAGAATCCGATATTATTATTCCAGTATCATTTTCTGTTTTTTTTGAATCGTAATTCAAGACTTTATGAACTAAAGAATCTACATATTTATAGAGTTTTTGTTCAGTCAATTTGTCAAAATTCATAAGTTTGAGTTCTGGCTCACTTTCTTTATTTAATTCAATGATTCGGTATTTATCAATTAAATTTCCATTTTGATAATATTCTATAATTTGTCCGAAATCTTTTTTCCTCAATTTGATTTTTTCTTTTCCAACGATTCCGCTTATTCTGGGTGGTTCTGTGCAAACGTTTAATTCATTAGTCTTAAATTTCCTTTTTTCAATAGTCCATTTAGTTTGGTAACAATCTTTAATATTTGGATAAAATTTAATTGTGTCGGTTTTTGCAAATAATTCACTATTCGTTTTCCATATTCCGCTCAATTCCTTTTTCTTAATTTGAGAGAAAGAGAAGTTAATTAAAAGTAAAAAACTTATTGTTAAAGTAGTAATTTTCATTTGTGGTTATATGGCAGGTAACGTGTTGCGTGTATGAAAAGTTGCGAGTTTGTGCGCGAGGATTTTCCGAAGGAAAATCAGAAGCAAGCAAACGAGCAACCACTTTTGGTTAAGCCAATATAAGCAATTTTTTATACACGCTGTTAGCAAAAGTAACGAGACATTTTAGTGAGCAGGTTTCGAGATTCCATTTCCGAATTTACAGATTTGAGTAAATTCCGAAAGCGATTTTGTTCATTTTACAAAACTCTGTTTTTATAAATTCCGATAAGTTTGGTTCCGATTTTGAGTGATTTTTTCAGCATAATTTCTGTCAGAAATCGAGTAAATTTTCAAAGTTCCGTTCGGAAGAATTCGAGTAATTTTCAGCAGAATGATTGTCAGAAATCGAGTGATTATTTTCTGCGTTCAGTTCAGCAGAATTCTGTTTAGCAGTTCCAACGAGTTATTTTTGCTAACGGTTAGTATATGAAAAGTAGGCGATTTCGAAGCACAAAACTTTCGGTTATGAACGAACTTTGATACGAGCCACAAGCCTTGAATTTAGCACCAATTCGCCTATTTTTCATATACATTGTTAGCTAATGTTTTTTTTCATTTCATTATACAAATCGTTGGATGCTTTGTAACCTGAAGCTCCAAATTGTTCACTGTTTATTTGTCCGTTTAAACGATTCATTCGCGAAAGTTTTGAAAAGAAAAAATCATAAGACAAATCATTTTGACTTATTCCTTCATTAAATAAATCTTTAAACAATTTCATAGAAGCATTATATCCCGTTGTCTTATTTAATAACGATTTTTCATTCAACCAATCTTTATTTAAAACAATACTAAGTGCTTTGAAGTAATTATATAAAATTTTATAAGTCGAATTAAAGTCTCTGTTTTTATAGAAATCCCAAAATATATATTTCTTATTATCGTAATTCAGTTCATTGAAAGAAGGGAATTCTTTAGGTGACTTATCTAATATGTTTTTAATTAAATAATAATCATTATCGTTAAAAGTAAATGCATTCAGTGGTCTAACAAATGCTGATAATGATATCATTCCCTTGTTTGAGTTTTTCATCAACTTAATATTATTGAACCAAGGAGATTCTTTATCATAAGAAAATGCTTGAGCTATCTCAATCATCATCTTAATTGGGGTATACAGTTTACTTTCTAATTCTAAATGGAGATTGTGTGAAGGGTCAACTTTTGTTTGTTGGGAATTTATAGTTGTAAATATTTCAGCTTGTTCATCATTTTCAAGTTCAATAAAAATTGAAATAATTAAATCAAAATTTGAAATAGGGTTATCTCTAAATCCTTCTAATCTATGTTGCCCATCTATGATAGTAAACGTATTCTCATTTATTTCTAACTCAATAGAATCATCGGTAATATTAACAACATACTTCTTTTCAGCATTTAGTATAATAGAATTAGGAAAGGTAGCTTTGTTTGTTGATAGATATTTTTTAATCTGTCTAACTTTCTCTGGTTTTAATTCTCTTTGAATTCCTATAACTTCCTCATCATTTTCGATTCGTCTTCTATCTACTCTTGACATTTCAAGCAAATTCTGAGGATCAATAGATGTTAAGTAAAAATTCCCTATCGATTGATGCACTTTTATTGATTTTAATCTAATAGTGTTCTTCATACCTTAACATTTTTGCCGTTAACAGTTGTCTTAGAAGTATTTCTACTTTCTTTTGCTTTAAATTCACTTATTGCTTGCACTTCATCATATTTTGAAATAAGGATAAGTAAAATTGAAAAAGCTAAAGTTAAATAAGCACCCCATTCATAAATTGAAATATCAATAAATTGATTTTGTAATTCCACTTGAACAAGGCTTAAAACATATAACGCAACTGAAATTAATATGCAAATGATACTTCCTACAAATGTAAATTCTCTTTTCTTCTCATTTAGATAGAATAGGTGAAGTAATGAGGTGATAATACAACTGTTAGTTGCTATAATGATTGAAACAACACTAATATCAACAGTAAAATCATTTTTTCTCATCGCCCACAATATGAGTATATTAAGTAACGGTATGATGTACGATATAATTAGCCATATCAGAGACTTTTTCAAGACTCTTCCTATGTTTTTAATAAAGAGCAGGACTCTTTCTTTAAAGCTCAATTGCATATTTTCTGTTTCATTTTTTTAATATTAGCTAACGGTCTTGTATATGATTTGTAGCGTGTTTCTGCCTGTAATTTAGCAAATAAATACCGAAAATAGAAAAGCCGAGAGGCTTTTCGTGAGTAAGAACAGACCAAGCTATAAATTATATACGTTGTTGCCCACAGTATTTTATTCCTTAATTTTCCCTTGCATTTTAATCGGCTGAATTCCTACAACTTTATCTTTGTCGTCAAAAATCAGTTTAATCATTTCATTTGGCGGACTTGAACTGTCATCTGAATATTTATACTGAAGTAATGTAAACATACTGCCATTAAGTCCCATTTGGATTCCGCTGTGAATTAATTCAGTTTTTCTCTCAAAATCTATGTTGTCGATTAATAGATTTAATTGCTCGTCAGTAACTTTTTCAAGTATTAAGTCCGATAAAAATTCTTTTGATTTTGATATATCTTTTTCTTTTAAAGCGGTAAAAAAGTCAGTCTTTATTTTTTCCAATTCAGCCAACTTTTTCTCGTCAAGTTTTGGAATTTCTTTTTCCTTTTCGTTAGCTTGATTTCTTACGTAAAGTCTTATTCGATGAACTGGATTTATTGTGCTTGCACCTCTTTTTTCGTAATAGTTAGAAATAGTTGCATACATTTCAATTTCTGTACTATCATTCGGTTTCCAAGTTGAACTTTCTACAAACGTATTTATGGAATCTAATCGACTAATATTAGAATAATTTCTCTTTGTTTTTGGTTCTCCAAATTCGGATGAAATTTTTTCTTTAAGACCTTTATATTTTGAAATAAATGCTTTTTGATATTTTTTAGGTTTTTGATTGTTATCTTTCTTTACAAAGTTAGAAACATCCCATTCGTAAAGCACAGAACTCATTGTTGAGTCTTTTTCTTTAAAGTAATAGTAAGTTATTAAGTCCGCTATTTTCTTTTCAGTTCTTTTGTATTTAATCGGTTGAGCATCTCCACTAAATGAAACGTGATTTGAAGTTGTTGGGATTCTTTTACTTTTTAAATTTTCTTCCATTTGGACATATTCATTCAGCGAAATATTATGAATATCAAATCCGAAATCTTGTCCAAAAACAGTAATTCCAATTAATAAAATTCCAAGTGTAAATGTAGTTCTCAAAGTTTTTTTCATATTGTGGGCAACGGGTTTGTATATGGTTTGTTGCGTGTTTCAAGCAACTAATTTAGTAAATAATTACGGACAAAGAAAGTCCGCGAGGACTTTCGTAAGTAGGCAAGAAGCCAGCAATAAATTATATACGGTGTTGGCATTTCGTATTTATCTTCCACAATTACAGTTTTCAATCCAATTCTCTCTATAGAAGTTGAAATAATGTTTTGAGATTTCATATGATTTTTTAAAATCAAAATTCAGATAACTTTTATATAATTCACGATATGAAGCAGGAAATCCACTTTGCATATTTTTTGTATGAACGACATTGTCTCGTAAATGTTTTATTTCTAATAAGAATTCGTATTCAGTTGGGTTTTCCTTTAAAAATGATTTATTCATAATTTGTGGAATAGCCTTTTTATCTTGTTTAAGAAGTCCATTGACCTTTGTGTTCGTGCTTTGTCATAATATTTTCCTTTAATTTTAATTGAGAAATTGTCAGTGATTAGACTATTGTTATAAGCCTCAATTGATGTAAACAGATTAATTATGTAATCCGATGATAATTGAAAAAAATCATAAAAAGCGTGAGATAAATCACTGTAATTATTTGTAGTCAAATTTGATTCAAGAAGGGTGGATTGAATTTTCAACAATTCGTTTAACTTGTCTTCAGCGTTTGTAAAATAGAGAATTGAAGGCTCTGGTTCAGGAATCATAAATGGTTTTCCATTAATCAGATGAACAAAACCTTGGATTATGGTTTTATCTTCCAATTGCATAAAGACTTTTGGGTATTCCTCAAAATCAATTTCAGAAGATTTTTTTCCATATTCATTCTTTTCGTCCAATTCGCCGAATGAAAAATCAACTTTTATATTACCTACAAATTTTCTTTTGGAATGTGGTTTCATATGAATGCCAACGTGTTTTTGTATGGTTTGTTGCGTGTTTAAGCAATAAAGTTAATAAATAAAACACAAACCAAGAAAATCCGAGAGGATTTTCGTAAGTAAGCGATTAATTAGCAATAAATTATACAAGATGTTGGGCTTTCGTTTTTATTTTTCCTGTTTTTTTTCAAATAAAGAACTTAATTTGTAAATTCCATTTTCTTTGAAATAGTAACTGTTTTCATATTCTTTATCAAATTCCTTACTTAATTTTAATTCTGATTTTTTCCAATTTTCAATAACTTTTTCTGTTGAAATAATGATTTCTTTTGATTCAATCATTTGTGACGGAATTTTATTCCAAGGTAAACTATAAGTTGCTTGTTCAAATTTTATAGCAATTGAATCTCCATATATTTCTTTAAATAATTTTGGAAATATTTCATTTTTCACTGGTAATGGATAACCTGAATAAGGATTATATAAAATTGGATTCAAAAATTTTCCACCTGCAACTTCTCCTTTTTCTAAAGGAGTAATATAAATTCCAGTTCCACAACCAAAACCTTCAAAAGGAATAGAATCAATTTTTCCGTTTTTGAAGATTTTATAACTAATTCTAATTCTCGAATTTGGTTCACCCCAAGTTACATAATAGAATTTTTCATTCGTGGTATTTTTAAAACCAAGATATATTGAATCTATTTTTTCAAAATCTTTTGAATTTGAAATCCATTCAATTGTTCTTTCATTTTCATTTGTAACTTTATTCCAACTGTTATCCCAAAATTCAGCCCAAGGTCTTTCTTCATCTTTTTCAAAGAATGATTGAGCTATAAATAAATCTAAAGAAGCAGGTTGTTCATATAGTTTTTTTTTCCAATTCAAATATTTCCAACTAAAGATTCCAGCTAGAATAATTAAAATTAAAAAAAATGTAATTATTATCTTCTTTTTCATTTTTTTGAGTTAGATTGAGAAATGAAGTCCAACGGTTTATGTGTATGGAAAGTTGCGTTTTTGTCAGCGAGGAATTTCCGTAGGAAATTCAGAAGTTGGCAAAAGTGCAACTAACTTTGGTTAAGCACTAAATTAGCAATTTTTTATACACGGTGTTAGCAAAAGCGTGATTTAATTTTTTCTTTCAATTTTATCTCCAGCTTATATTCTCTTCTTTTTCAGCTTAAAAATTCTCCTTTTGATTGAAATTCCAACATTCTGTTTTTCGGTATTTTGTTAATTCCGCAAACAAGCTAAATTCCCACAAACTTGCTCATTCATTTTTTTGAATTCCGAAAGAGTAAGTTTCCAGATATTTCATTCCGCCAGAGTAAATTCAACGCTTTATAATTCCACAAACTAGCTAAAATTCTTTCAGAATTTTCTGGGCGGTTACGGGCACAAAAATTTTTAAAATTCTTTTTTTTCTGTTCTAAATTCAAACATTTTCATTCACACTTTTTATTCGCACAACTTTGAAGCGAAAAGCATATTTAAATAACTTATGTCTTTCTGAGGCGATTCACCCGAGTTTTTGCTAACGTTGTTGTGTATGATTAGTTGCGTGTTTTAAGCACTAAAGTTAGTAAATAAAACACAGATAGAAAGTCCGCGAGGACTTTCGTAAATTGGCTAAAACCAAGCAATTAATTATACACGGTGTTGTAGCAAGTTATTTTTCTATTATTTTTAATTCAAAATCTTGTTCGTATTCTTTAATTAAAGTTTCAATTACTAATTTACTTTCTTTTACGATTTTTTGAGCTGTTGGTTTTTTTTTAAATTGTCCACTATGAGCAATTGTATTTCTTTCCTTATTTATATCTTGAACTTTTTTATTCAATTTTTTCAACTCTTTTTTAAAATCAGAATTTTTAAATATAGGAATCAAAAGTTTGTCAAATTTACCACGAATTCCATTTGCCCATAATAATAAATGAGATACAAAATCCTCATCGATATTTTGTTTTTCTTCCAATTCTTTTCTGATGACAAAGTTTGCACTTAATTCAACTGTTGTTGAAGCACGCAATATTGCAGTTGACCATTCCTTTCTTTCATAAAGTCCTTTGACCTTATTCCAATTCGTTTTAATTTTTTCTAATTCAGTTCTTTTAGAGTAATCTTTTTTCAAAATCAATTATTGTTTAGTCATTGTTAATGGATTTATTGATGTTGGTGCAGTAACCCATTGTATTTCAGTATCAGAGATTTTCACAAATTTATAAGTGAAATATGTAATCATACTTGGTCTTGTATCATAAAATGTAACTTTTACAGAATATGAGTCATTCGTTATGTCTTCAACAATTACTTGATTTTGATTAGTTAAATCATCATATCCATTTAATATTCCTGTTGCTGTTTCTTTAAGATTCCACCCATTATCACCTCCTTCTACAATCTGAATAGCATTATTAGTTTCAAATTTCCAGCCAAAATCATTACTTCCAACATCTTGAGATATCCAAGTTCCGATTATCCATTCTGGTGGATTTAAATTAACTTCTAATTCAACTTTAGTTTCCTCATCACTTGAGGAACAAGAGCAGATAGTAATGATTCCAATAATTAATAGTAATTTTTTCATAATTTTCATAATTTTCATAATTTTTCGTTTTTTACGATTTCGTGTTAATTTGCTACAACGGTCTCGTATAACCGTCAGTTACGGGTTAATATGCGTTAATTTTCGGTTTGGCACAGACTTTAGCAATTCCGAGTGGATTCGGACGTAGTCGAATCCGCCGTAATTGCGGTTATACATTGTTGTAAATAGTTGTTTTTATTCATTCCTAAAATCAGTTGGTGTCCAACATCTCATATACATACTTTCAATCTGATTGTCGGTTTTGTAAACTGTATAAAAAGTTTGACTTCCGTCAAAACAGTTTTCGTCTCCATATTTTTTTGGATTCTTATTCCAATTTTCATTCGCAACCACAGATTCATAAATTTCTTTAATATCATCTTGGGCTCCTCCTTCGAAAACTAAGTCCTCAACTGAGACTTGTTTTGATTTTTCTTTGTATTTCTTTAGACTTGAGTCGTATGTGTATTCATATAATATTCCATCTGTAAAGATGCTTACATAATCAGCTACGCAACCAAGACAGATAAACATATAACTTTCAGTCAGAATTATTGGTTTATTAGGGTAAGATGTCCTTAATTCTGTTAGCTTATTTGCGTATTCATCTCTGAATTGAAGTTGTTTTTTCAATTCTGTTCCCATTGAGTTTGCGGACTGAAAAGGTGATTTTTCAATACTCAAATTGTTCGCAATATTTATGCGCTTATTTAATTCCGATATTTTGGCTGTTTTGCAACCAACTAAAATCAGAAATGCTAAGTTTAATAATATGACGAATGTTTGTTTCACAATTATTTACAACGGTTTTGTGTATGGTTAGTTGCGTGTTTCAGCAACTAATTTAGCAAACATTCACGAGCCAGAGAAAATTCCGAAGGAATTTTCCGAGTAGACCAGAACCAAGCAATTAATTATACACGGTGTTAGCTGTTGTTTTTTATTGAACTATATCTTTTTTTGTAATCTTCAATTTGTTCTTCGTTGTAATATTTAAATATATTTTCATATGGGGTAATCGAAATATTTATCTCCTTTTTTAAATGGTAAACGAGGTATCGAGTCAAATTCTGACATTTTGGATCTGTCAGTTTATTATTAGATAAAAGGTGTTTTTGAATAGTCTTATCTATAAAATATTCTAAACCTAGTTTATTAAACATTTTCAAGTTTAAGTCTTTTGCTATTCTAATACAGGTTTCTGAATAAATAATTGTATGATGTGGTTTTAGAGTTATAATGTTATCCTTTATAATTGGTGGTGCTGAAATTTTCTTTTTAGGAAATTTTGTTTTCCAATTGGTAATAGCTTCTTTAAAGTCATTACTTTTTGAAAGTTCAATTAATTTTAAACTTGGTTTTCCCATATTATGAGCAGTACAATGTCTTATAGATTCATAAAATTTAAGAATAGGTAGATATGTTTTAATTTCTTTGTTATCCCAGTTGAGTTTTTTGTAAAGTTCTAATATTTTATGTTGCTTATCATCTTCATTTAGGGATTTGTCATCTTTAATTATAAAATGTTCTGAAAGAATTCCTTGAACTTGTTTAAAAAAAATATCGAAAGCTGAATAAACCCAAACAATTGCAGATTTTGTTAAATCATTTTTTATTAATTCTAATTGCTTTTTTGGTTCTTTAATAACTCTAGGTGTCCATCTTTCTCCAGAATTTAAAATTAAACTATTAATGAGGTTTGATAATTCTTTATTATCTTCTTTCGAATTATAAAGATAGTCAACAGATACTGTAGATATTTTTATATAATTATTAAGTCTCGTATGTGATTCTAATAAATTTGTATAGGATTCAGATTTAAAGTCAGTCATTTATTCTACTTTTGTATTTAAATATTTGGAAATTACAATATACTATAAAGATTCCATCCTGGTCGTTGGTTCGAATCCAACCTTTTCCACTAATTTTTCAAAATAGGGGAAGTAAGTCTCAGTGGTTTAGAGCTAGGAAACTCATTAAACGCTATAGATTTTATTCTGTAGCGTTTTTCTTAAATAACAGCTAACGGTTTTGTGTATGGCTAGTTGCGTTGGCGAGAACTAAGTTAACAAAAGAAAACGAACCAATAGGAAATTCCGTTAGGAATTTCCGAGTACACACAAACCAAGCAATTGGTTATACACGGTGTTAGGCACAGTTATTTTCAGTTCTTAATTTTATTATTTTGTCCGCATTAACTTTCCATTCGTTATTTTTTAATATAAGTTCAATTGTAAATGGGAAACCTGAAGCAACTAATTCAACTGACTTTCCGTTTTCAGATTCCTTAATTCTCTTTATTGGTTGGTTTTCTGACAATTCATTCAGCTTTTCAGTAACAGAATCTGGATATTTCCCTTTCCATAATAAATCTGCTTTATCGTTATCTAAAATTAAGGATTGAATGATTTTTTTATTACCTACTAATAAAGCGTTCTCGAATTTCCGAAAAACTTTTTCTGGTTCTCCTTCTTTCGTATTTGCATTATCAACAGCAAATTGGAATAATTCTTCTTCGTTCATTCGGTTGGACAATTCTATAAATTCGAGAATTGTTTCTTTTATATTCGAAATTCCGTCTTCATCATTTTTCGAGCAAGTTTTAATTACGTAAGTCCAAATATAATTCGTTGGGAAAGAATTTTTTAAGCAGACAAATCGATTGAATTCAGTTCCGCTAATCGGTGTTTCTTTAGCAGAACAATATCCTTGGATAAAAGCCGAAACTTCATTGAAAGTTCCACCCAAGCAATACATTAGTGGTCTTTTGCATATATGTTCTATAAATTCCGAAAATGTTATTTCTTTATCCATAGTATTTTATTTCCAACCTGGTCCAAGTTTTTCAGTCGGTTCAGATTCAATATTATTCATATGATTTAATTCCATTGGGTCTTCTCCTTTTTTGATTCTCTTATGCATATCAAGTAAAGTGGTCAAGAGGAAAATGATACCTTCATTTTTTTCGTCTTTTTGCTTTATTAACTTTATTAATGCTTTTTGAGTTGCTCCCCAAAAATAAGCTCTATTAGCTGGTGTGAATGTCCTTAAATCAATGTCAAACATAATGTTCTCATCATTTCTAATAAATCCACCGAAGCCATTATATTCATCTCCTTTTTCTTCTCTAATAACAAACCATTCCAAGTAATTGTAAAAATCTTCTGCTCCTGCAATGTGTTTTAATTCATTTGTTATTAGCTCCAACATATAGGCCATTCCAGACCAACGTCTTGCGAATCCTCTTCCATCTTCTAAAGTCCAAAATGCAGATGCCATAGTTGTTATCTAATTGTGCCTAACGTTGATTGTATATGATTTGTTTTGTATTGGATTAGCATAAATATATAAATACAATACTTAGTATGTTTTAAGATGTAGTTTTTTAGATAAGCTATAGATAAAAATAAATTATATACGGTGTTGTGAAACGTTAAATTTCTAATTGTTATGTCTGATTCTTTTATTAAAACTTATTTATTAGAAAATAACTTTAATTTTCTTTACAAAAAAGAAACAGGGTCTAGTTTTTACTCTAAAATAACAATTCCTAAATCTAAAAATAACAAAATTGAATATAGAATTGAGGTGATTATTTCTGTGAGTAATAAAGTTACGATATCAGTAGTTTCCGAAAAGAAAGATTCATTATGTCATTTTTTGGTATGTAAATGTTATACAGTAAACAATATAACTGAATTAAAATTTTTATTTGAAAATAGTCAAGACTTAGATGACACTATCCTAAAAAGTGTGTAAGTTCAAAATTTCAGGGTTAGGTTATTTATAACTTAATCCTGTTTTCAAATATAGCTAAAAATTGATTTAGTATCACTCCCCAATTTCTGATTGGCATGGTCCATTTTTTAGTGCTTTCTCTCAAAGCTAAAAACACGGATTTCATAACTGCTTCATCGGTTGGAAACGAGAGTTTGTTTTTTGTGTATTTCCGTATCTTTCCATTTAGGTTTTCTATAAGATTTGTGGTGTAGATTATGGTTCTTATTTCAATAGGAAAATCAAAGAATACTGTAAGCTCATCCCAATTATTTTCCCAACTTTTAATGGCGTAAGAATATTTAGAATCCCATTTAGTTTTGAAGTCATTTAAAGCAGCTTTGGCAGCTTCTTTTGTAGGAGCAGTATAGATTTGCTTCATGTCACGAGTAAATTCCTTTTTGTCCTTCCAGACCACGTAACGACACGAATTTCTTATTTGATGCACAACACAAATTTGAGTCGTTGATTTCGGAAAAATAGTTTTAATAGTATCCGTAAATCCATTTAAATTATCGGTAGCTGTGATAAGTATATCTTGAGTTCCTCGAGCTTTAATATCGGTTAAAACACTCATCCAAAAGGCTGAAGATTCATTTTTACCTAACCATAATCCTAGGACTTCCTTTTTGCCATCTGTTCTCAGGCCTACTGCAATATAAATAGTCTTGTTTATGACTTTAGAGTTTTCCCTAACTTTAAATACGATGCCATCCATCCAAACAATTAGGTAAGTGGCCTCCAAAGGCCTGTTCCGCCAAGCAATAACATCTTCTGTAATCTTATCTGTAATCCTTGAAATAGTGGATGTAGAAATATTAAAATCGTACAGCTCACGTATTTGTTCTTCAATATCACTGTTACTCATGCCTTTGGCATAAAGCGATATAATAATATTTTCGATGCCTTCTGTTGTACTTTCTCTTTTCTTTACAATTAAAGGATTAAAAGAACTATCACGGTCTCGAGGAACTTGAATCTCTGTTTCTCCTAAAACGGATTTTAATTTCTTTTTAGTGTAACCATTTCGAAGGTTGGCTGCTTTACTTTTTTTGTGCTTATCGTAGTCTAAATGGGCATCTAGTTCCCCTTCTAGTAACTTCTCAATACCACGTTTGTGCAACTGTTCTAAAAAGGATGTTAGCTCTGGTGCATTCTTGAATTGTTTTAAAAAGTCTTCGTTTAATAAATCTTCTGGTTTCATAAGTGTGTAAAAGTTAAAATTAATGAATAAAAAAATCTCAGATTAATATTTAACCTGAGATTTTAAAACTTACACAGTTTATGAGATACTGCCACTTAGATTTTTATAGTTAGTATTAAGGGTTTTTCTTTTTATCAATAAATTTATTAACTAATCTTTCAAATCTATTTATTAAATACCCATAATCTTCTTTTAAATGGGATTTATTTTTTGTCTTTTTAGATGTGTTACACTTCATTAATTCATAGTCTAATAAGCTTTGCAAGTTTTCAATATGATTCTTATCGTTCTCTTTTAGTTCTTCGTTTTTTATTTCATCTTTTATTAAAAATTCAACTTTAACTAAATTTGATTCTTTTCCTTCGTATTCTTTTATTTTTTTAGATATTGAATTTAATCTATCTATTCTGTTTTCTGTTATTTTTTCTTCTTCTTTTTTCTTTTTTCTTCTTCTTTTTTCATGTTCCTTTTTCTTTTATATCACCTACTTATCTATAAGTCTATTTGTTTTATTATAGATGTATTGGTTTTTAATGTTTTACAACGGTCTTGTATATGATTTGTAGCGTGTTTCTGCCTGTAATTTAGCAAATAAATACCGAAAATAGAAAAGCCGAGAGGCTTTTCGTGAGTAAGAACAGACCAAGCTATAAATTATATACGTTGTTGCCCACAGTATTTTATTCCTTAATTTTCCCTTGCATTTTAATCGGCTGAATTCCTACAACTTTATCTTTGTCGTCAAAAATCAGTTTAATCATTTCATTTGGCGGACTTGAACTGTCATCTGAATATTTATACTGAAGTAATGTAAACATACTGCCATTAAGTCCCATTTGGATTCCGCTGTGAATTAATTCAGTTTTTCTCTCAAAATCTATGTTGTCGATTAATAGATTTAATTGCTCGTCAGTAACTTTTTCAAGTATTAAGTCCGATAAAAATTCTTTTGATTTTGATATATCTTTTTCTTTTAAAGCGGTAAAAAAGTCAGTCTTTATTTTTTCCAATTCAGCCAACTTTTTCTCGTCAAGTTTTGGAATTTCTTTTTCCTTTTCGTTAGCTTGATTTCTTACGTAAAGTCTTATTCGATGAACTGGATTTATTGTGCTTGCACCTCTTTTTTCGTAATAGTTAGAAATAGTTGCATACATTTCAATTTCTGTACTATCATTCGGTTTCCAAGTTGAACTTTCTACAAACGTATTTATGGAATCTAATCGACTAATATTAGAATAATTTCTCTTTGTTTTTGGTTCTCCAAATTCGGATGAAATTTTTTCTTTAAGACCTTTATATTTTGAAATAAATGCTTTTTGATATTTTTTAGGTTTTTGATTGTTATCTTTCTTTACAAAGTTAGAAACATCCCATTCGTAAAGCACAGAACTCATTGTTGAGTCTTTTTCTTTAAAGTAATAGTAAGTTATTAAGTCCGCTATTTTCTTTTCAGTTCTTTTGTATTTAATCGGTTGAGCATCTCCACTAAATGAAACGTGATTTGAAGTTGTTGGGATTCTTTTACTTTTTAAATTTTCTTCCATTTGGACATATTCATTCAGCGAAATATTATGAATATCAAATCCGAAATCTTGTCCAAAAACAGTAATTCCAATTAATAAAATTCCAAGTGTAAATGTAGTTCTCAAAGTTTTTTTCATATTGTGGGCAACGTTTGCCTATATGGAAAGTAGCGATCATTTTAAGCTATATTTTCTGTAGGCATTCTATTGGCTTTTAAAAATACAGAATTTTTTTAAATAATAACTGATGTAGCTATTTTTTATATAGGCTGTTGTGTTTAGTATTTTCCATAATTATTCCTCTGGATATTCTAGAGCCTACTTCTTCTAATGAATTATTGTGAACTTCTCTTAAAAATATTAAAAAATACGTAGTCTCGAAGACGCTACATAGATTGGTTTTCAATTCAGTTTTTCGCTCTAATATGTTTTATATGCTTTTTATATGGAACGTCTTAGAGTGAAAGAATATTCAAGTTAATTACAAGAGAAGTAGGATCTTACTTGACTTTCTCAAATTTTTTAACTATCTTCAAACTGAAAAACGTTTCAATGTTTTGAGAGTAAACTCTCAACGATTTCAATCGTTCAGTTTGAGTCTTAAAATTCCAAAGTCAAAACCGTTAAACTTCTCCACAAAAAATTCTTGAATATTCGATAAAGTGGGTTGAAAATTCCAAAAGTCTCCGATATTAAATACAACGTGTTTATATATGGTTTGTTGCGTGATTTAGCACCTAATTTAGTAAATAAAAACTGAATAGAAAATCCGCGAGGATTTTCGTAAGTAAGCAAAAAGCCAGCAATAAATTATATATGGTGTTGGGCGTAGGCTTTTTTGTTCAACTTTTTTTCAAATTCTATTTTGTTATTCTAAATCTTTCAATTCTTTCCTGTTTTAAAGTACAATTCTGTTTTTTTCTAAAAATGATTTTTTTTCGTAATTATTTATCATTTCATTCATTTTTTCTTTTGGATATTTCCAATTCAACATTTTGTTCGGTGAACTATTTAGTCTGCCATTCAAATCTCTAAAGTTCATATTTTCATAATCTCCAAATTCATATTTCCAATCCTCAAGAAAAAGCAAACAGTTATTTAAAGAACCATTAGTACTTCTGTCATTATTTGTTTCCTGCAATTTAATTTCTCCGATTATTTTCTCCACCAATTCATATCTTGTTTCAATTCCGTCAAAAGTTAGTTGAGCAAATAAATTCTCTTTAAAAATAGAAGATATATTTTTTAAGTCAGTTTTCTTTATATTCGGTAAGATTAAAAGGTATTTTGTCATTTTATTGATTAATAACCAACATTTTTTATGACTTACATAAAATAGAGTAGAAGTCCAATCTCCTAAATATTCATTATTAAATTCCTCATTTTCAGATATAAATTCTTTCGTTATTTTTTCTAACTTTCGAGTTGTAAATATTCTTGTTTTACTCATTTGTCAAGTTTTAACGTTCTGATTTTTAGCTTACGCCCAACGTGTTTGTATAAGATTAGTTGCGTGTTTTAAGCACTAAAGTTAGCAAATAAATCACAGATAGAAAGTCCGCGAGGACTTTCGTAAGTAGGCTAGAACTAGCAATTAATTTTATACGGTGTTGTGCGTAGGTTTTATTCATTCCATAGTTTCATTATTTCCGATTTGTTTGGATATAAACCATCTCTTTCAACAGATTTTCCGTTTACAAAGTCAAACCAAGTTCTATCTTCATCAAAAAGTCCAAATTCGTTTTCTGTTTCTATAAATTTCCTTTTTTCCCATTTTTCACTTTCAGGAATATATTCCCAACCAAAGATGATTTCTGTCATTTCTTCTTTTGGTTGATTATTCACAAATATTAATCTTGAGTTTCCATTCGGTTGCTCAATTAATTCACTTATTTCGGAAGGAAGATTTTTTTTATCTGGGTTTTTTGTTAATTCTGGACAAACATAGATTTTAGAGTCTGTATTAGAAATTTCCATTTCTCCTTTTGGTCCAATGTCCCAACTTTTAGTTTCAAGAATAAAATTCGGCTGTAAATAGTCTTTTTTTCTGTCAATTTCCTTAAAATTCCAATTTAGATTTTGAAAGAAATTTTTCCATTTATGTTCCAAAAATTCTGAATTACTCAAAATATCTTTAACTGATTTTAAATCATTTTTTAAAGTTGAAATCTCTCTTTTTTTATCTTCTATTTGTATTTCAATTATTGCTTGTTTTGCAATACTTATTTCGCAATTAAAAAATTCCTTTCTTTTATTCGGGCGATATTTTGAGAGAATAGAATGTACTTTTCTTTCAGCCCAATTTATATCAGAAAATTCAAATTCATCTTCGATTTCAAAATTTTCAGGAATGCTTGTTGATGATGATAATTGTTTTGTTCTATCTGATGTTTCCTTTCCCGTTTTTCCAATTTTCAAAAGATTTTCTTTCAGAGAATTATTTGATAATATATAGATAAATCCTTTTTTCATATTTTTATTTTTCAATATTTATGTATCAAAATCATTTTTCAGATTTGAGTGAGCAACTTACGCACAACGTGTTTGTATATGGTTTGTTGCGTGGTTTAAGCAACTAATTTAGTAAATAATTACCGACGAAGAAAGTCCGCGAGGACTTTCGTAAGTAGGCGAGAAGCCAGCAATAAATTATATACGGTGTTGCCAACTGGCTTTTTTCAATTAATAATCTTGAATTAAAACTTCAGTAGGAATATGTAGAGTAGTGTTGAGTTTTCTAATCATATCTAGAGTCAGTTTTCTTTTTTTATTTAAAATTTCGCTAACTCTACTTTTAAATCCAACAACTTCTGCTAAATCCTTTTGTTTCATTCCCATTTGTTCCATTCGGAATTTAATTGCTTCGATTGGGTCAGGCATTCCGATTGGGAATTGTTCATTTTCATATCTATCAATCAAAATTGACAAGATTTCCAATTCGTCTCCATCTTCCGTTCCTTTTTTTGCATCAAAAATTTCCTCAAGTCTGTTGAGTGCGTTTTGATAGTCTTTTTCGTTTCTAATTGGTAATATTTTCATAATTAGATATTATTTGCGTCAATTTTATCATATTCAGCGTGAGTTCCGATAAACCTTATCCAGCATATTCCGTATTCAAAATTAAATTTTACAATCAAACGATAATTATTACCTTTTATATTGTAAACAATTCGATTGTCTTTTAAAATACTAGCACTCGGATATTCACTTTTTAATTCGTTAATATTTTTCCATTCGGATTTTTCAGTTTCTCTATACCACGATTTTAATTGTTCTTCACAATCAGCGTGTTTTTCCCAAAAATCTCGTAAAGTTCGTTTTGCGATTACTCTCACATTATAATTGTTTGACGCAAATATAATAAAAAAGTTACCAATTTGGTAATTAGTTCGGTTTTTTTAGCTTGTTGGCAACGTTGTTGTGTATTGAAAGTTGCGATTTTTGTGAACGGCTATTTTCCACAGGAAAATAGAAGTGAATAAAAAAGCAACAACTTTTGGTTAAGCTAAAATTAAGCAATTTTTATTACACGGTGTTGTAGCAAGTTTATTTTTTTCCGATTACACACATTTTCCAATTATTTGGACTTTCAGTTTTGTTTTCTTTATTTCCATAAAATGAAAAGTAAACTCCATTTTTAAGTTTTATTTCAATAATTCCAACTTCATAAGTTTTTTTCATAAAATCTATATTCAAAAAATTTAATTCCTTCATTGTTTTTAGTAAGCTAGGTTTTTCTCCATTATTTGGAAAAATCCAAAAGTCTGAAATAAAGAAACTTTCTCCACCATTAATTTCAGATATATAATCATTGAAAATTTGAATTAATTCATTTTTTTCATTAAAATGAAATTCAATATTTCCATATCTCCATATTCTTGAATTTTCTTTAGATTTTCCATTAATCCAATTTTCAGCTGGTAAACCTTGACTTTCAATTTCAGTTTTATTTTCTCCAAGCTTAATAAAACCAAATTTTCCAGTTTTTATAAATTCTAAAAAGTCTAAATCTACTTTAATTGTTTTCATTCTGTAATTTGCTACAACGTGTTTGTGTATGATTAGTGGCGTGTTTAAGCACGTAATTTAGCAAATAAAAACCGAATAGAAAATCCGCGAGGATTTTCGTAAGTAGGCGAGAATTAGCCATTAATTATACACGGTGTTGGCAATAGTTTTTTTTCGGAAGACTTTATAATCTTCTTCGTAATTTGCTTTCTCTGGGAAGGATTCATTATTGGATGAATAAACTCTTAATCTAATTTCGGATACATTCTGTTCTTTTAGAGATAATTCGGTTTTCTCTAATAATAGTCTTCCAATTTGATTCAGTCTATGTTCTTTTTGAATATATAAATATTGAATTTCTCCAATAGAACAATCTTTAAATAAATAACTGTTTTTTATGTGATTTATTTTTGAGTAAGAAAAACCGATAATTTCATTGTTCTGTTCAGCAAAAGTTAAAAAAAAATTTACGCTGTTCAACGCTTTATAGAACAGCTCAATATATCTTTCATTATCAATTACATTTTTTATTGATGAAGAGAATTTTTTGTGAGAAGAGTCTAAAGAAGACATCATTGTTTTGAAACTGATGAAATCTTCTTTAGTGCATTCTCTGAACTTAATCGTCATCTCTTCTTCCTGTATTAGGATTCACATCAGGATCTCCCCACCACTGTTGAGCTTTTTCTCTTGGTGTTGCAGTTTCTTCGTCAAAATCATCGTCTGGACCAAAGCATTTATAGTCTATCATAGTTTTTCTTTGTTTAAGAAGTTATTCACGAATTTATTAAATTTTAAAGTTTCTCACAATAATATTTTGAGTTCGTTGCTAAATTATTGCCAACGTTTGCCTATATGGAAAGTAGCGATCATTTTAAGCTATATTTTCTGTAGGCATTCTATTGGCTTTTAAAAATACAGAATTTTTTTAAATAATAACTGATGTAGCTATTTTTTATATAGGCTGTTGTGTTTAGTATTTTCCATAATTATTCCTCTGGATATTCTAGAGCCTACTTCTTCTAATGAATTATTGTGAACTTCTCTTAAAAATATTAAAAAATACGTAGTCTCGAAGACGCTACATAGATTGGTTTTCAATTCAGTTTTTCGCTCTAATATGTTTTATATGCTTTTTATATGGAACGTCTTAGAGTGAAAGAATATTCAAGTTAATTACAAGAGAAGTAGGATCTTACTTGACTTTCTCAAATTTTTTAACTATCTTCAAACTGAAAAACGTTTCAATGTTTTGAGAGTAAACTCTCAACGATTTCAATCGTTCAGTTTGAGTCTTAAAATTCCAAAGTCAAAACCGTTAAACTTCTCCACAAAAAATTCTTGAATATTCGATAAAGTGGGTTGAAAATTCCAAAAGTCTCCGATATTAAATACAACGGTCTTGTGTATGAAACGTAGCGTATAAATAAACGCTAACTTTTCGGATTTAGCACTAGCCGAATTTTTATTTTTTCTATTTATCTTTTAAATTCTAAATATACAAAAATAAAAATTTGGCGGACTTAATAAATAAGCAAAAACCTCTCGGAAAGCCTGTAATAGCTATGTTTTATACACGTTGTTGTGTGTAGTGTTTTTGCGTTCTGCTTGGTTTTCCGATGTTTGTTATTTAGTTCTGAATTGAGCGTTGGCAAGACATACTCTTTTGCAATTTTTGACTTATGTGGTGGCCGAAGCGAATTGCAAATGTGTATGGCTTATGCGTTGGCATTTTCTACTATTTTAATTTCATTTTCCGATAATCCATACAATTCATAAACCATTTGGTCAATTTCTATTTCGGTTTTTTCAATTTCAGTTTTTACTATTTCCGCTTTTTGCTTTTGTCCTTTAAAATACTGCATCCATTCAGCTTCTTCTTCTAAACTCAATTTTACTTTTAATTTTTTAAACTCTTTTAATAGACTGCCAAAATCTAATATATTCCAATTTTGAAGTTTCTTTGAAGGTTTATTGATGGATAATTTGGACTCGAATAACTCAATAAAGTTATTAATCAATAAATTTTCTTGTTCTTTTAATTCAATCATTTTTTCAATTATTTGATTGAAAAGATTGGGTTCTTTAAGCAATCTGTTTGAAATAGGGAACTTTTTACAGTTGGCAATTAGTATTTTTTGAAAAAGTTCTTTTTCCAAGTCAAGAAATGAATACTTGTGATAAAAGTTGATTAAGTTAGAATTAATCAAAGCTAACAAAGATTTTACGCTAATTGTTTCAGGATTTGGTATAACTCCAAATCCAATTTGAGTATAATAAAGAGATTTATCTGTATATCCTGCATATATTCTTGGTGGTTTTCCCGATACTATCTGTCGAATTAAAATACGAGGTGATTTGAAAAACCTTTCGTCTCTTGGTGCTCCAAGCCAATCGCCATATTTAATATATTCCGTTATTTCATCTGAAACATAATATCGTTCAATATTACCACCACTTATTAATGGCTTATATATATCGCTATCTTTTGTTTTTGAATGAAACGCTCTTGATTTAATAATTTCTTGTGAATGACCTCTATATTTGTCATAAGGTGTTATTCCTAAAGTAAAATCAGCAATCGTTTCTAACTCTACAGAATTAGAAGGGATTTTTTGTAAAAGCTCAAATTGTTCTGGACTTACGTAAATGTTGAAGTTCCAATTTTCATTTTGTTTCCAATTTGCTTTTGAAATTTCTTTTGTTCTCAAATCATCAACATAACTTATTTTTTCACTTTTATTGTAAACAATTGTATTGACTTTGTCATTTGAGTAATCTTTTCTAAATTCAAAAATTATCGTTTCGACTGTTGCATCTTCAAAAACATCATCAGGTAGTTTTACTATTCTTGTCATATCATCCAATAACAATTTTCTAATCTTTGTATATGATGAGTTAACAAGTATTGAATTAGGGTTTATAAAGGATAAAAATCCATCCTTTTTGACTAAATCATAACCTTTTTCTATAAATATTGAATAGAGATTAATTCTATTTTCAGTTGTCTTATAAGTATTGAATAATACCTTAACTAAATCATTATCTAAACCTTTAATATCTACGTAAGGTGGATTACCAATAATAACATCAAAACCACCTTTTGAAAAAACCTCTGGAAATTCATTTTGCCAATTAAAGGCTTTGTCTCCTGCGAATATTGGGTCATCTATTAAACTGTTGCCACATTTTATATTGTTATTTAATGAGGTTAATTTTCTGCCTTTTTGTGCAGTTCGTAACCAAAGTGAAAGTTTTGCTATTTCTACACTTTCTTCATTAATATCTACACCGTAAATATTATTTTCCAAAATCGCATTCTCAACCTCACTCAATATCATTGCATCTCCAAACAATTTGGCTTGCAATTCATCAATATATTGGTGTTCTGCAATTAAAAATTCTAACGCTTGGTTTAAAAATGCACCACTACCACAAGCTGGGTCGCAAATTGTAATTTGTAGTAACCAATTTCTATAATCTTCTAATTTTTGAGTTAGTTTTTTTAATGTGGCTTTTTGTCTTCCTCTACGTTCTTTCTCGTATTCGGCTTCTTGTATGTCAAGTTTGGTTTTCTTTTCCTCACATAGTTTACCAATGGTTTTATCTACAATGTATTTTGTAATATATTTTGGTGTGTAGAAAACTCCATCTTTTTTACGTTTGGTTTTGCTTTGTTCTGTTTCTACTCCTTGTATTTCTGCTTGAATTTCGTCAATGTCGTTTAACGAATGTTCAAAAATGTGTCCAAGAATGTTTACACTTACTTCACTTTCAAAATCATAGTTGCTTAAATTAACTGTGTGTTTGTAAAGTAAATCATCGTTTATTTTGATGTTATCTAAAATCTCGTCTGGTGCAAAAAGCCCACCATTGTATGCAAAAATGTTGTGTTGTTGTCCTTTGTGTCCTGTGTTCATATAACCGAAATACTTTTTAAATCGGTCGTACAAAGGAAAATACTCATCGTATTTGTCTTTCAAATCTGTCCATTGGTTTACAATTGAACGAATAGAATTTGGTGGAAGTAATAATCTGTCTTCTGCAAAGAAGATGAATAAAAAACGGTCAAGTAGTTTTTGTGTTTTCTTGAATAAAGTAAGCTTGTCGTATTCAGGATTTTCATTTTGTATTGCATCAAAAATCTCGTTTCTGAAAGAAGCGTAATCTTTGTATAATTTTTTGGTAATATTCTCCTCTTGGGTTAGGGATTCGTCTTTAATCTTTTTGGGAATGTCTTTTAAAAGATATTCTGATGAAAGACAAAGCCAAAGAATGTCAAAACGTTCTTTTGTGAGTTGAAAAAGATTAAATTCTTCAAAATCTACTGCATTGTCAATGTAAAAACGCAACTTCTCAAAGTTGGAAGTAATAACATATTTACAACCTGGTTGGTTATTTTTATAGCCAAAAGCTTGGGTTTCTACTTTGCTTAAATCGGTTGTATTTGTTCCTTTTAGTTCAATTACTGCGAGTGCTTTTTCTCCTTTTAGAATTGCTCCATCAGTTTTTTTAGAGCCTTTTATGTTTTTTAATTCCGTTGTGAGATTAAAGTCAGGTGTTGGGTTTTTAACGTATCCAAATACGTTTACAAAAAGGTCAATTAGAAATTCGCCTTGATATTGTTCCTCTTTGGAATTTCGGATATTTTCTTGAATGGTCGGATTATGGAAATGGCTTGTGAATCGCTCATAAGCTTGATTGACTTTTTCGGACTCCAATCCTTTTAAATATTTGTTTAGAACAGAGTTCTGAAATAAGCTCATAAAGTTTTAATCTTTTTTCTCAAATTTAATATTATTCCGAGCGTTGGCAAAAAACAGCTCTTTTATTTTTTTTTGCGTTGGCTTTTCGCGTTGGCAAAAAAAATAAATGTGCTGTTTGTGTGGCTGGCTTTTTTAGTTCAAATGTTCAATTTTAGCACGATTTTTACATTACACACAACGTGTTTGTATATGGTTTGTTGCGTGGTTTAGCACGTAATTTAGTAAATAAAAACCGAATAGAAAATCCGCGAGAATTTTCGTAAGTAGGCTAGAACTAGCAATAAATTATATACGGTGTTAGGTGCAGGCATTTATTCTTTCTTATATGGAAATCCTACTTTGTCAACAAGTTCATATTTCCATTTATTTTTTTCATTATTCCACCTTTTTGTATGGCTTCTTAATTGAGCTACATCATCTCTGTATTTTTTTAAGACTTTTGGATTTTGCTCTCTAAACTCTTTTATTTTTCCTTCGTTTTTTAGTTTTTCTACAAATTGCCAACTTTTAATTTTACTTTGAATACTTTCTCTTTCTTTTTGTTTTCTCCATTCCCATTCTACACCATTTTCATTAAGAAGTTTTCCTAACATTTTTTCTTTTTCAATGCTCAATAAATCATTTCTGTTTTCTCTGTCTTGTCTTGTTTTAAATGACATTTGGTCACTTAACCAATGACCAATGTATGTTTTTTGAGAAGGAACTGTTTTGTAGTTTTTTTTGTTTGAGTAATAATTTTCTAATTCTACATAAGTATCTGACCATTTATCTTCTGTTGTTCTGAAACCTAAAGTAGAAACATCCCAAACAAAATTTATAGAATTCATTTTATCTTCCTCAAATTGACTCCATTCCATTCCATAATTCTTGTTTCCTTTTCTTCTTTGTTTTTGTTGAGCACACCATAAACCTACTTCATAATATTCATTCGATTTATTCTTAAATTGAGGAACATATGTGTATTTTTTATCTGGGTCAACTTTGTTTTTATATTCAAGAACTTTTTGAAAATCTTCTTTCCATTTAAGTAATTGTTTTCTTTTGCGACCTATACCATCAAAAGGAAAATCAGCTTCTAGTAATCTTTCGAAATAAACAAAAGGTAGAGAATTATTATCTTGATTGTATAAAGCGTGCATTTTTTGATACCACCTAAATAATTCCCTGTCCTTTGCGTGTTTACTTACTATTCCATCAGGTCTTTTGGTTTGTTTATATAAAAGATACCTCTCTAATATTGTATTAAATTTTTCTTTATCACTTTCAGTAAACTTTTTGTCATATTCATATTTCTTTTTAGTTCTGTGGTCATCATCGTCATTGTCTTCTTCATCATTATCTCCATTAGATAGTAGACCTTGTTTTTTTAAAAGTTCTAAATACTCGTTTGAAAGTAATTTTAAGTTAGGTGAAGAAAGGTCTAAAAGACTTGAATAATAGTCTTTAATTTCTGTAAGTGTATTTAAGTCATCTAATTCAAGGTCTAATTGGATTGATGCTTCTACATTGGAATAAAGTGCTTGATGAGTAAGGTTTGAGGAACCTATGATTATTCTGGAAGTATTGTTACCTTCAAACAAGAATAATTTTGGGTGATAAATTTTTCGATGATTATCTTCATCGTAATAAATATAAGTTTCTATATTTTCTTTTAATAAAAACTCAAGTGCTTCTTCGCTAGTAATTTTATGGTCAATACCAATAAATAATTTGATTTCTTCGTAATTTGATTTTGCTATTTCAAGCTCTGACATAAAAGGTTTAAATCCTGAAAGAGTTGCGAAAGCAACAAAACCATAAAATTTCTTATAATCTTTACTTTCAAAAGATTTAGCAAGTTGTTTTCCGACATTATTTTTTTTACCTGAATCGAGTCCGTTTCCGAGGAAAGTTGTTTTCATTTACTGTCGTTTGTTTTTGCTTGCACCTAACGTGTTTGTATAAGATTAGTTGCGTGTTTTAAGTACTAAAGTTAGCAAATAAATCACAGATAGAAAGTCCGCGAGGACTTTCGTAAATAGGCTAAAACCAGCAATTAATTTTATACGGTGTTGTAAGCAGGCTTTTCTATATCTCAATTTTGTTATCTTGTTTTATTTTCCATAAAAAATATAATTCATTATTTCTAACTTCAGGTTTCTTTATTAATTTCAAAACATCTTGTCCGATATTTTTAGCAAAACCAAAACCTCCAACTGATGCAACTATTTTATCAATATTTGTTGGCAATATTCCTGTGAATAAACTTGTTGAAATATAAGTTGAAGCTAAAAATACATTTGATTTTATATTTCCCCATAATACTTTTTTATTATTTTTTAATGTCAAATTTATTTTATTCAATTCTGGTCTAATTTCGTCTTGATAAATTTGTTTAGAATCTTGAATCGTTAGGATATTGTTTTTAGAAAGACTATTGACTTTGTCACGATAAACTTGAAATGATTCTCCTTCATTTTTCCTCATTGTTATAAGTTTCTCTATTGGAACTTCATCGATGAAGGGAACTAAATGATTAAGGTTTTTAATTATTTCTCCTTGTCTTGCATTTTGTTCGTAAATGTCTTTATTTATTAGTTTTAGAAGTTTAATATCAAATTCTCTATCAGTCAAAACGTGACAAGAATAATAAGTTGAATAAAAATCTTGAATTGATAAGTTTTTTTCAATTTCGTTAAGTAGGTAATTAGTAATTCCAGAATTTTTTATATCCGAATTGTTTAACTTAATTCTTTCTCCTTTTCTTGCTTTACTTTTTAAGTTTTCGGGAACGTATTTTATGAAATTAACAACCATTGGATGATTCAATAAATCATTATTTCCTGAAATTTCTATACCAATACTTTCAACACCCCAAAGTAAGTGAAAATCTACATTTTCAATTAAGTAATCTGCGATTAAAGGTTCAACAGTCTTTAGATTCCAATCAAATGTTTGAAGGTAATTTTCTTGAAATCTTGTATAGCAATCGTGACAATAATGAACTTTAGAAACTGCTATTTTAAATATTTTTTCTTCAAGTAAAGGTCTTATGTAACTTAATACAATTAAATCTCCAATTAAATCTTGTCTTAATTTATCATTAAATTCTTTATGCTTTACGTATTGAGCAAATGGATTTTGTAAGTAAACTGTGTCCGCATATAAAATAGCATTTCTTGCAAGTGAATAAATACTATTTATTTTACAATCTATTTCTCCACAAGGAAATGATAATCCACTCAAAGTTGAATTTGCAATAAAATTAAATTTGTTATTACTTTTTTCTTCTGAATAAGAATTATCAATTACTTCATTAAATAATTGTACAAATTCAGCTAATTCATCATTGTCAGCTTCTTGGACATATTCGAAGAATTCTTCGTCATCTATTTTAGCATCATCGATAAATTTAGTTAATAATTCCATTCTGTGAGTTTGTTCGGTTTAGCTTGCTTACAACGGTTTTGTGTATGATTTCGTTGCGTGTTTCAAGCACTAAAGTTAGCAAATAAATCACAGATAGAAAGTCCGCGAGGACTTTCGTAAGTAGGCTATAACTAGCAATGAATTATACACGGTGTTGGCAAATCGTTATTTATTCATCGATAGCCCAAGACTTAACTATTTCGGGTAATCTTGTCACAACTTCTTTTCCGAAAATCACTTCTGTTACTAATCCCATATGTATTGTATCAATTAAACGACAAAGATAAGAACGACCTTTTATCCACCAAGTAAAATGGTCATCAACGAATAGGTAGTGTTTTACTTCAATTCCTGTATTCTCTTTAGTTTCCCATAATTCCCAGCCATCTAATTGAGTTTCATAAACTCCGTCAGCAACTCGACTACCAAATGTAGTTGTATAGTAATATTCTTTAATTTCCCAAATTGCTTTTGGATCGATAACAGATGGAAACGCACCATCTACTCTACGAGATAAAGTTCTTATTGGAAATCCATCTTTGGTTATTGCAGTCAGTTCTTTTGGATCGTAATCACACTCTAACTCGCCCTTGTTTTTTTCGACAATCATATTAACCAAACCTGTTAAAAAAGAGTGATCTCTTTTTTCGTCCTTTTGTTTGTTCATTGGAAGCGGACACTTTGGTTTGTTTGCTTTTTTCATTTCGTAGAACAGTTTTTTGGCTTGGTCTTTATTCATAAGATTTGGCTGAACAATGTTAGTCAAAATGTCTCCTCTAAATTCCATATACTCAACTACCAACTTACCAAAATCGGTTAGGTTATCTTTTTCGATTAGTCTTTTGGTTGACAAACCTTCTTCTGAAAAAACTCTTTTGATGTCTTCAACACTTGGTACAACAAAACCTCCTTCTGGATTTTTTTTAGTTTTTCTTATTGTATAACCTAATCTTTGATTAAGTAACTTAATATTAGCCCAAAACTCCAAATCAAGGTTTTCAAATTTATTATTTGCTTTCATTTACGTTTTTTTCAAATTCAATAACAAATTCAGCTAAAGTTGCTCCCATAGCCTCAACAACTATTTTTAATTCTACTAAATCTAATCCTCTCTCTCCAGTTTCAATCTTACTTACAAAAGATTGTGGAACATCTAAAAGATTAGCTAAATCAGTTTGTTTTAAGCCAGCTCCCATACGTAGACTGTATAAAGTCTTTGTAAGTGCAATTTGTCCTTTTTTGAGTGTTTTTTTATTCACAATGCTAAAATATATCCTATTTTCGGATATCCGATATTAGGATAAGGACATAATTAATATTACATTTACCAAAATTCTTAATTATGCAGTTGACACTCGATAGCAAATTTGCTACTTACACACCGCCTAAAAGTCAATTATTGAAATGGGTTGGCAATAAACAAAGATTTGCATCTGAAATTGCAAGATTTTTTCCAACTGATTTTAATACTTTTTATGAGCCTTTTCTTGGTAGTGGTGCTGTAATGGCAACAGTTGCTCCAAATATTGGTGTTGGTTCTGATGCATTTTTGCCATTAATTGAAATTTGGCAACAATTAAAGTCCGATCCAAACGGATTAATTGATTGGTATGCAGAGAGTAGAAACAAATTAAATGGTGAGAATAAAAAGGAAGTTTATGAAAGTGTAAAAGCATCTTTTAATGCAAATCACAATGGTAAAGATTTTTTGTTTTTAACAAGATCTTGTTATGGTGGAATCGTTCGCTTTAGAAAAAGTGATGGTTATATGAGTACACCTTGTGGACCTCATACACCTATTTCAGTTGACAGTTTTGCGAAAAGAGTTCAGAATTGGAAAGGACGAATGAAAAATGTAAATTTTATTCACGCAGATTATAAAGAAGTTTTTGAACTAGCCAAAGAAGGTGATTTAATTTATTGCGATCCACCATACAGTCATAGTCAAGGAATTCTTTATGGTGCTCAATCTTTCCAATTAGAAGATTTGTTTTCAGAAATTGAAAAAGCAAAAAATAAAGGTGTTCGAGTTGCATTAAGTATTGACGGAAGTAAAAAATCAGGAAATTATCTTTGCGATTTACCAATTCCAGAAAATGTTTTTGAGGAAGAAATTTTCGTTAGTGTTGGACGTTCAATGTTGAGAAGATTCCAAATGGAAGGTCAAACTTTAGAACAAGAATTAGTCTCGGATAGACTGCTTTTGAATTATTCCGTATAATGTTTGCCAACGTTTGCCTATATGGAAAGTAGCGATCATTTTAAGCTATATTTTCTGTAGGCATTCTATTGGCTTTTAAAAATACAGAATTTTTTTAAATAATAACTGATGTAGCTATTTTTTATATAGGCTGTTGTGTTTAGTATTTTCCATAATTATTCCTCTGGATATTCTAGAGCCTACTTCTTCTAATGAATTATTGTGAACTTCTCTTAAAAATATTAAAAAATACGTAGTCTCGAAGACGCTACATAGATTGGTTTTCAATTCAGTTTTTCGCTCTAATATGTTTTATATGCTTTTTATATGGAACGTCTTAGAGTGAAAGAATATTCAAGTTAATTACAAGAGAAGTAGGATCTTACTTGACTTTCTCAAATTTTTTAACTATCTTCAAACTGAAAAACGTTTCAATGTTTTGAGAGTAAACTCTCAACGATTTCAATCGTTCAGTTTGAGTCTTAAAATTCCAAAGTCAAAACCGTTAAACTTCTCCACAAAAAATTCTTGAATATTCGATAAAGTGGGTTGAAAATTCCAAAAGTCTCCGATATTAAATACAACGTTGTTGTATAAGCTTTGTTGCGTTGTTTAAGCAATGAATTTACTAAATAAAACACGAACGGCGAAATTCCGGAGGAATTTCCCAAGTGAGCTAAAACTAGCAATAAAGTTTATACGGTGTTGTGCACAGGCTTTTTTCATTTCAATTGATTTTCTACTATTCTTTCCAACTCAATTTGCTTAAATTCAAACCAACTTTGTCTAAAATTTGAATGGTCAATTTTTTGCTTAAAATTCTGGAAAGGTTTTTTGTTTGCTAAAATATTCTCTAATTCCACTTGAAGTTTTGCATCTGTTACTTGCTCAACAAATCTCTCCATAATTTTAAAGGATTCAAAACTTTCCAAAATTTCGATTTTGATAAAATCAGCTTTATACTTCTTTAATTTTTTTAAACTTTCTTTAAAAGACTCTTTAAATTCTTCCTCGTCGAATATTTGTGATAAATTCGGAATTGCTAATATTTCGCTGGTTTTAAAATTATAATAGCATTCATTTCCGCAATCTAATTCTTGCGCAATTTCTCTAACTATACTTTTTTTTGATTTATCCATAAAAGCAATCGTGTTTATCTTCTTTTATGATTTCGATGATTTTCGCTAAATGCGTTGATTTAGGTAATGGTTCGTAAAGTTCCCATTTTCCACTTGCTCGCATCCAATATAAATTCCATTCTTTTCTTGATTTGTAATGTCGAATTTTTGCAAATTCAATTTGTTGCATCTTTTTTGGATTATCCCATTCAGGTCTAATTTCAAATAGTATTACAATTTTTCCGTCATATGAATATCCAATATCGACTTGTTTACGAATTTCAAGATTTTCAGGTCGTAATGATTCCACATATTTTTTAATAGTAGAATCGTTTATGTCAATTGTCGTATTTTTCATTATGTTCCAATTTTTTTTCAGCTTGTGCACAACGTTGTTGTGTATGGAAAGTTGCGTTTTAAGTCGACGGCTATTTTCCGCAGGAAAATAGGAGTTGACAAAAAAGCACAAACCTTTGATTAAGCCAAATTTAGCAATTTTTTATACAAGGTGTTGTAAAATGCGTGTTTAATTTCCACTTTATAAGTTATAAAATTCCTATTTTTTTTTCTCCTTTTTTGAGTTTCTTAGCAAATTCCGCAATTTTTATTTTTCAGTGTTTTCACAAGTTTTTAATTCAGAACATGAGTATACCTTTATTTTACTCTTAGAAATCTCTCAGACTTTCTAAATTTGTCTTTAAGAACGAATTTCTCCGACTTTTACTCAGCACTTTGCTTAATTCCGCAATTTTAGCTTCAAACAGTAAATAAGTTTCAAGTTTTCAGATATTTTCAAACAAGCTAAATTCCGCAAACTTTTTCCTTTTTTTTGCGTTTTAAAACTCCGAACGAAAAGAACTATTTTTCCTTTCTTAAAATTCTAAAAACCTTCTAATTTTTTTCAAAATTTTGATTCGCGAGAGAGTGTTCCAATAAACTAATTTTTCAAACGTTTTATTTCGCTTTTTTGAGTTTTCAGACTTTAAAGCTAAATGTTTTTAAAAGAACTTTTACTTGCGGATTATACTTTCGCCCAGTTTTTTACAACGTGTTTGTGTATGATTAGTGGCGTGTTTAAGCACCTAATTTAGCAAATAAAAACCTAATAGAAAATCCGCGAGGATTTTCGTAAGTAGGCGAGAACCAGCCATTAATTATACACGGTGTTGGCAAATCGTTATTTTTTAATCAAGTAGTTTAAATTCCAACTTTTCACAACACTATCAACTCCTATTTCATTTAATTCTAATTTTTCTCTAGGTTCAGTATTATAAAAAATTCGTCCAGTTCGAGTTAAAAAAGAGTCCTTAATTATTTTGCTATAAATATTTAATTGTGCAATTCTTCCATTTTCGTTTTTCATTCGATAAGCATCCATTTCTTCGTCCAAAATATACTGTTCGTTTTCTGAAGGAATTACTACTTTCCAAACGTGAAGTATTTCGTCAGATTTTGGTTTTTCTCTCCAAGATTCCCATCTATTTCCGAAAAATTCGTCGTATTTGCTTTCCGCTGTCATATATTCATCTATGATTGGAACATTAAGAGATTTTCTCAAAACGTTTGCTTTAATCCCATAATCTAAATCCGCAATCTTCTTTTTGTTGTCAAAATAATTATATGTCAAGTAAATTCCGAAAATCAGAAGTACAATTTTAAATAAATGCTTTTTCAGATTAATGTTTTTCATAATTCCATTTATTCCTTTTTCTTTTTCAAAAGTGTGATTGGTTAATGTTTGCCAACGGTTTTGTGTATGATTAGTGGCGTGTTTAAGCAC